>NZ_CP007440.1:2044899-2352348 GCF_001579845.1 Rhodoplanes sp. Z2-YC6860 | reverse complement strand
CCGTGGCCGCGCATCCGCCGGACGCGCCTTTCGTGCTCGGCTTCAGAGGTGAAGTCGGTCGGCATGTTGCAAAACGTTGATCCGTCGAGCGAGAACGCGCGGCTTTACTCGGTGGTCCTCTACCTTCGGAACGGGGACATCATTCACCTCACGTCCAAGGACTACAAATTCGAGCTGGCACACAAGGTCGCAACTGAACTGACGAATGCTCTTGAAGAACTGCAAGCCCCACGCGTAGAGGCGAGATATTGAAGCAAGATGCGCGGCTGACCGCCGCGCATCTGATCTAGATTTCATCGCTGGTCTGTATGCTGCCGTTTTCAAGGCGCATGACGATCTCGCCATCGAGCGTGAAGACCGTTTCTGATTTCACGAAGGTTCTCTCGATCCGAGCCTCGAATTCGTCAGCGGCCACAAGGTCTTTTCGTCTCGGCGCGGAAACGGAGGTCATTTCTGACCTCCTTCGGTTTGTTCGTGCTCGCGCACGACAACGCGGCCATCCAGCGGAAAGGCGTCGAACTTCAAGCTCAAACCCTTGCCGTCGCGGTTCGGCCAACCTGCGCCGATGCGGTTCCACCGGGCTTTGTCGCCTTCGCCCAGCACCTGCCAGACGATGTGGGTCGGACGATTGTTTTCTTTGGTAGCGGTCATTTTCATCTCCATTTTGGAGACCGGACCTGATTGCCCGGCCTTATGGGGACGAAAAAAGCGGGGCCAACAGTCCGCGAAGTCACACCGGCAACACGGGAGCGCACGCGAATGGATCGGGCAGCCTGTTGATCTTCAGCGGCGGGCGCGCTTAGAACCCATGTGAAAGGACGGCCTGAAGGAGCCGTGTCCACCGGAGAAGAAGGCCGATGCCAAGAACGCGGAACCACGTCGATCTGGCAATGCGGGTTGCCGGAGAGCACTTCGGAGTCAGCATCGCGGATATCCGCTCGCAACGGCGGTCAAGGAATGTTCACGCTGCCCGCACGTGGGGCATGTATCTCGCCTGCGCGACCACGGAAGCCAGTTACGAGGAAATCGGCAAGCATTTCCGTCGCGACCACACGATCGTTCGAGTGGTGGAGCGTGGCCGCTCACATGAGATCGATGACAGCAAAGAGAGCGCACAATTCTTCGAGACGCTGAAGGCGCAAGTTCAGGGGCTGCGCTGACGCCTCTCGGCTGGGCACCACATTCGCATCGCTATTGCGTGTTCCTCGGTGCCCATGGCCTGCAAGTAGATCGCAGTTGTGGTAAGGCTGGCGTGTCCAAGCCAACGTTGAATCATATTGAGCGGCACGCCGCTTCTGACGGCGTGAAGCCCAAAACCATGGCGCAGGCCTTTCGGACTGGCATGAATGCCCGGCGCGATAAGAGCCTTCTGCATGACCGCTTTCACTAACTGCCAAGCGCGACTGCGCGACCAGCCCCAGAGCCGTTGGTCGGGATTGGAACCCGGTAGTTGGTGAGCGGACTTGAGGGCTTTCGTGCAGAGCGGCGGCACCGGAACCTGACGAACGACTACAAGCTTTTTGCGTTTCTTCAGCGACCGGATGGCGATGCACCCCGACTGCCATTCGATGCAGCCTTCAGTCAGACCGAGAGCTTCCGAGATGCGGCAGCCGGTATAGGCAAGGACGAGGCAAAGGCTGGTCACGCGCGGGTGCGGCCACGACAAGGCCGCTGCGATGAAACGTCTGCGTTCGTCGTGATTGAGGTATTTTCGTTGTCCGGATGCGGAATAAAGGCTTCCGCAGGCCAGTAGTTCCCTTTGCATTGCCGCGCCTCCCGTCGGCCTTGCCGACGAAAAGTGCGACAGTCTTGCCTATTCTGTTGAACGGTCCGAAACGCCCGGTTTCCAAGCCCTTGGCGCGACATACCGATAAAACTCTTAGCATGTAGGTGACTCGGGATCAACGAATCCCGCAGTCAGTTCTTGCTATGCGACAGAATAGGCAATTCTGTTGAACGCCGAACACATGAGGCCTCGCGGAATTCCCGGAGGCCTTTTCGATTCCTGGCCCCGCGCGGCGACCGCGTCGCATCAACAGGGGTCACATCATGTATCGACATACGATTGCCGCCGCGCTGCTGCTGGCTGCACCTGAGTTTTCTCATGCGCAAAGCCAGATCGAATGGAAGCAGACACTCGACATTCCGAAGGGGCAGAACATCCCCCGCGATCAAGCCGACGTTCTCGGCGTCGAACTTGGCGACCGTTACGTGGAAGCCAAGGCCAAGCTGGAGAAGCTGAACGCAGAAGGCATCCAGCCTCCTACAGTTGAACCTTGTCATCCCCGCGCGAGCCGCTGCGAGGAGCAACCGCCGCCGCGTTTGACAGAACAGAAGAAGCTCTTCGATCTGCGGGCTCCGGGTCATAGCGTGATGACGGCATCGTATGTCGCCGTTCTCAAGCTGAGCCGGGAGTTGCCGGGCAACGGCAAGGAGCCGATCCGCGAAACAATCATGCTTTACCTGAGCGCACCTTCGTCGGGTCAGCAAGTCGTCGCCATTCAACGTGATGTCTACTATCCGGATGCGGACCAGCCGCAGGTTACGGCACTCATTGATGCGCTGAAGGCCAAGTTCAAAACGCAGCCGCACATCTCAGGTAACACAATCAGCTTTCAGTTCGATCAGGGGCGGCCCGCCGCGCGGCTCGCGGGTCCGGTGGATTGCAGGGCTGAGATCGAGGCGATGCAGTCGCTTCAGGACGTTCAGAAAGTGAACCGCCGAGGCGATTGCGATGTCGTCATGACGGCGGAGATCGTGCGCGGCGTCTCGGCGAACCACGTCCGCATCATGAAGATTATGCTCGGCGACAATGAGCGGATGAAGGCGAACAGTATCGCCGACTACACGTTCATCAGCGACTACATCAAATCGCTGCAAGGCCGGAACCTCGGCGCACCGCCGAAGCTGTAGATGGAAGCATTACAGGGCCGCTCATCGGCGGCCCTGTTTCATTGCTCCTGACGCGGTTTCCGTCTCGCGAAACCAGACCCAGAGTTCGAGCAAAAGCGAAAGATCGTCGCCCGCGCAAATGCGGTGCGCCCCGTCGAACCAGTCGAGGAACCAGTATTCGACCCGGTGGCACGAAAGGTCTGGATTGACGAAGAACCGGAATTCGTCGGATGGCCCGCCCCATGAAATCTGATAGCGAAAATATCCTTCTCTCTGATCGTCGAACGTATCTGGGGCGACGTAGTCGAACGACAAGCCGTACTCGTATAGTTCTCCAAGATCGGGGTCTGACGTGCCATTATTGTAGTCGTTCCAGAGCGTTCGCAGATCGTTCAAGCGTCCTTCAAGCTGCTGATCGACTCTCTGCTCACATTTCTTCATCTTCATCACCTTGTTCATCGGGTTGCACATGCAACCGACTAGCCACGCGGCGATGAGCGGGGTTGGCCGTCACGGTCCGAAAGCAAGGGCTGGCGCGGGCCGGAGCGTGAACGACTACACGGGCCCGAAGCTTTCGCCCAAAGGGCTCGGCCTTGACGGCAAGGGGCGGCACGCCCCAACGTTTCTTGCGCGAGGGATCGTCACCGCATGGCCGAGACAAACGTTCCGGACACGGCAACGGCTTGGCTCGGTGAGCATTTGGCGAATAGAGCCCGGTCGGCCGCGCCGATCCGCCAATGATTTGTACAAAAATGGACCCGTACCAGTTACGCTGGCAGTATGAACAGTGAAAGCCCTATGGACTGGTTCGACGACAGCGACAAGTTCGCATTCGTTGCGATGGATGTGAAAACCGAAGATGCCGTTCGCTCGGGTGCAGTAGCCCCCGGGCTCTGGGTTTTGGGTGGACGCTTCAATTTTCCAAACGAGTGGAGGGAATGGCTCGGGTCAATCAAGGCCGAAGAGGTCGAGAGCTCAAACCTGTTGTTGATGAGCAAATTGCCATCCAAGACACCTGAAATACTCGATGGCGAAAATCGCGATCTCAAACACATAGTTAGTGCGTTTTACGTGGGTCTATTACTTTCGAGTCATTTTGCTACGTCACATAAGCCTGTAATTCTGAGCGGTTCGAAGCGAAACGGCGAACTCAATCTGCGCGATGTTGGTGATTTTGACGCGCCCGTTCCGGGTGAAATCCGAGCATATCCTGCGCTACTTGCAAGTGAGATAGAAAGCGGCGCACGTATTGGCCTCAAGATTAAAAGTCTCGAACAAGCGTCAATCGCGGACGACAAGTGGCGACTGTTTCGCGTTATACATCTGTATCAGGAAACGCGTGCAAACCCGGACGTTTTGGATCGCCTACACCAGTACGCCCGATGCATCGACGGGCTGATCCTTCCTGACGCGGGGAAGACGAAACAACAATTTAAAAGTCGGACAGAGCTATTTATCGGAGCTCATCACGATTTGATGGGTGAGATTTACGACGTGCGGAGTGCAGTCGAGCATCTTCACGTCAACCGATACCTTGAGACGTTTGATCGCGAAAGCAGGCTTGATCTCCTTAAAAAGGAGGCGATTGTTGAATACGTAGCACGAACGTCAATCGCTCGCGTTATCGAGAATCCAAAATTATGGCCACATTTTGCGAATGCAAAATCGCTAGCAGAATTCTGGTCGCTAACTTCTGCCGAACGGCAGACGATTTGGGGCGAGCGGGTCGATCCGATGGAACCGTTGGCAGAATATAACCCTCGATATATCTCGGATGCGATGCTCGGGAAGCAGTAGGGGTCGAATCTATTCATCTTCGCCTTCTGGCGGCCAAGGGTTTGGCAGCCCCAACATGTCGGCAAGCCTCCTCCCTTCAACGGGCGCGAATTCACCTTCATCATTGAGCTTCCAGCCAGGTAGAGGCAGCACGTCTTCGGGCAGTGGATGCGTCGCCCACGGATGTCGCATAATGAGTGGCTGCCAACGGTCCTCCCGCAAATCCCAGAGATGCGGGCGCGGTAAAATGATTGCTGCGCTGACATTCCGATGTTGAGGACTCCCCGGGCGGCCCCAGTATCCATTGTTTCTTCTTTTGTCTTCGGTCTCGATAGCCCCGTCGGCGAAAGTGCGGACTTCGGTGTAAACCGTGCCATGAACGGCTTCGATGAAATGCTCCGCATTGGAATCACCGCCCGCCAGCTCGCCCTTACAGGCACCCCTTCTTGCGTCTTGATGAGGAAGTCCGGTTTCCGTGTCCCGTGCGGAGAGTCTGGGTGAATCTCGACCTTGTAGCCAAGGTTCAGCAACGCCGCGTGCATCGTTACTTCGGCAAGCGCAGCCTGATAGTAGATGCTGTCACTATCCTTCATCCGGACGACAATTTCAGCTTGCTCGGCTTCTGGAAAGGCATCGATCCAGCCGTTTACAAGTTGACGATATATTTCCATCTCAGGCCACGCGCACGAATCATAAAATGAAAAGTCGCTCTCGCCCTGCTTTTTGGGCTCCTGCCGCGTTCGTTGCTTATCTTGGAACAGAGACACGGCGGCAATTCACACAGTTTGCTAAATATATCTTGCGTAGTCCGAGCTGATCTTTTGGTCGGTCACGTATTTAAGGACTTCGCCGACAGCGCGCGCAGCACGGATCGGTATCGGCAGCTTTTGATTCATCTGGGTGGAATTCCAGTTCACCTTAGTCAAAGCTAGCACCTCACTTGCGATCTGCGCGATGGTGCTGTCACTCCCTTCATACGGACACAACAACAGCGGGCGCGGGTCATACATTCCCGGATAGGTTCCGTAGTAAGGCATGCTGCCGTTTGTATAAAGGAGGCCTTTGCCGTCGAGATCGACGAATGTCCCGCGCATCACGGGATAATTTCCATCGCGCAACACTTTGACAGAATAGGACTCTTGTACCCAAACAAGATCACGCAATTCCGGTCCGGCTTCGTCAATCGCTTCGTAAATGCCTTCGGCCTCTTCATCGCGGAATTGGGAGGTCTTCAGGACGATCACACGCGCCGGATAGTGCTTGTGATGGTTCTTGTACGCCGTCAGCGCGTCGGCGATTAGCTGCCGCGCGTCGTCGTGCGTCATGTACGGGTGGCGACCACGACTTTCTGTTTGCGCCCGCTTTCCTTTAAGTATGAATCCGCGGCCCCGCTCATCGAACATCTGTGCTGCGCTGGTGAAAAGCTGCTGGCCTCCGACTTCCCGGTAGAAGCTGATGCCGATGTAGCAAGCGGTGAACTCACCGTCTTGCGGCATCTTGCGCCACGGGATGCGCCCGGTGCCCTTGTAGTAAAGCGTGGTGAGCAAGTTCCACGTTCGTCCGGCTTGATCCTGTATCTTCCGGGCGCGGCTTTCTTTGACCTTCAGCGGAATTTTCGCGCTTTCGTCAAACACGTCTTCCCAAGCGATCTGAATCGGAAAGCTCAGGTCCATCGCTTTAGCCTTAAGCATGCCCCGGAAGTCAGGGGCATCTGAACCGCCGCTATCGTCTTTCTCGGTAGTCGCTTTGGAGTCGACTTTCGCATTCCACACCCGCTCGATCAGCTCGACGGGCAACGCTACGATAGCTACGTCTGGCCGATGGCTGCTTTCATCGAGCGTTTGCAGTTGCTGGATGATTTCATCCACGGCCATCTCGACGGCTTTGCCGTGATGAGGCTCTTTCCTGATCTTGTCGATCTTGGATTGAGCGATGGCGACTGTCGGCCTTCAGGAATTTCGAATTTGCATCGGAACGGGTTCTGGTTGCCGAGGCCGGGAAAAGCTGGATGTAGATTGGGATGCTTCTCGCTCTTTCCCTGAAAGCCTGCCGCCGCTTCTTCGAAAAACTCCTGCGCGTCCTCGACCGTCTTGGAGCTGCCGATGACGGCTATCCTGACAACGTCGCCGACGGGAATTTGCAGCGGTCCGGCTTCCGACAACCCAAGTCGCGGATCGGGATGGTGATGTTTGTCACCGAATTCCAGATGCGGTTCTTCAAATATCTTCGTCTCGAACTTCATGCGAACATCCGCTCCTGTCCGTCGTCAGGTTCGGAGGCAGCTTTTTTCTGCGAACCCCAAACGTCTTCCGGGACGCGCGTTGCAAGAGCGACGACGGGGGGCTCGCCGAACCGCAGGCGCGGTTCGGTCGATGCTTGACCAAACAGATTGCTTTCATCGCGATCCGCCTGACTCAGGAAGCGATGCCACATCACGACCTGGCCCCGAAGCGATGCGCTGTTGTCCATCCGCTTTTTGCCCGCAAGGAGAGCTGCCGGATACGAATGCGGGATGAAGCCGTTGGTCGTGAAGAAGTAGGTCGGGTTGATCACTAGATACCATTGGTCGTAAAGCAGCTCGAAGCGCGGCACGAACGCGTGGTGACGAACGAAATCGACCTTGGTCTTGTCGGTCTTGTTCATGACCGCATTGACGACATCGGTTGATGTGCGCTTCTTGGACGCCTCGTATGCGAATGTGCGCGTCGTGTTTTCGGCTAACGCCCGCACGTAAAATAGCTTGCGCTCCTTGTTCCAGCGCAATTCGTTCCGGACCTGATGATCCAGCGTCTTGCGCAGCAGAAAAGCGAAGTTGTTTTGTTCGTCCTGATCCTCATGGAATGCGAGAGAGGACGTATCGATAGCTTCGACTTGATCTAGGTCGACGATATCTCTGCAAACCGTCTCGCGAGGGTCGCTGAATGACCAGAATGTGCCGCCCTTGATGGCCCAATCAAATCGCGGCGCATCACCGTCGAGAAGGATCGCAGCAGCTTTTTTGGGAGTGTGCGGAGTCGAGGATACGAACACTTCGCTCGGAAGTGTGACAGGCAGTATGTTGACCAGTGCTTCTTCACCGCCGCCGATGGGTGGAACGTAGTAACCGAATCCTGCTTTCGGCACCGTCAACGCGGCAAGCCGCTCTACGGCATTCACGTCCAGAACATCCTGCGCCTTGTCGAACTGAAGCCGACGTTCTTCATCTTTGATCTGGTTGCCGACTTCCTTCCAAAAGAAGGTGTCGTCCGACTTCCGGTAGAGGACGATGATGATGGGAAGGTTGGAGCCTCGCCAGTAGTCGAGGTCTTCAGGACGCATCAGGTAGGAAAAGCCTGCATCGGTCTCGGACGTGTACCGTCCCGAGTCCGTCGCTTTGACCTGTACCGCGATCATTCGGGCGAGAGGTCGTCCCCGGTCCATGACTTCGGCAATGCCATCGACGCCCGCTTCGAGGCGTGAGCGGCCGTCGAATTGAAAGCCCATGGTGAGAAAGCGCAGACGGACTGCCGCCTCGCCGATCTCCCCAAGCAGCTGGCTAGGGGTAATATTCTTGGACATGAATCCAGACTAGAACAATTCAAGAACGTCGTTAAGTGGCTTTTCCGGGTTTCACCCTGTCCCACCCAACCCTGATTGCGCAGCCCGGCGGCCCTGATCGGCTGGTAAGGGTTGCGGCAGTCCTGACACCAAGGATCGCACGTGAGCTATAGAAATGCTCCCTATAACTCATAAATTGTGATATGGTGAGCTATAGAAAGGGATTCCATAGCTCATGACTTGGAATTGGGAACAGGCCGACTGGCCGAATTTCTCATATAAATCAGAGGCTTTGGCCCAACTGGAGCAACAATTCCTGCTTCAGTCAGGCGAGTTCGTCGGGGCCTGCAAACATATAGGACCGGACGATCAGGAAACCCTCAAGATCGATCTCATCAGTGAGGAAGCGGTCAAGACCTCCGAGATTGAAGGCGAGATTCTGAACCGGGACAGCGTGCAATCGTCGCTACGTCATCAGCTCGGTCTTGGCGCAGAACAACCCGGCGTCGATCCGGCGGAGCGCGGCATCTCGGAGATGATGGTCGATCTCTATCGCAACTTCGGCAGAACGCTCGACGATGCGACGCTGTTCGCGTGGCACAAGATGCTGCTCTCGGGTGACAAGAAGATCAACGTCATCGGCGGCTATCGCAAGCACGAAGACCCAATGCAGGTCATCTCAGGTCCCGACTACAAGCGCACGGTGCATTTCGAGGCCCCGCCGTCATCGCGCATGACGAAAGAAATGACGCGCTTCAATGCGTGGTTCAACGACACGGCTCCGAACGGCAAGACGCCGCTGCCCGCGCTCACTCGCGCCGGGATCGCGCATCTGTATTTCGTATGCATTCACCCGTTTGAAGACGGCAACGGGCGCATAGGCCGCGCCTTGGCAGAAAAATCACTCGCCCAGAATCTCAATCAGCCCAGCCTGATCGCGCTTGCCTATACCATCGAACGCAAGCGCAAGGACTACTACGCCGCGCTGGAGCGCAACAACAAGGAGCTGGAGATCACGGCTTGGCTGACATATTTCGCCAACACGATTCTTGAAGCGCAGCGCAACACGATTGCCCGCGTCGATTTCTTCGTCGGCAAGGCCAGATTCTACGAGAAATTCCGGGACCAGCTCAACGAGCGTCAGGACAAGGTCATCGCCCGCATGTTCAAAGAGGGCATCGACGGCTTCAAGGGCGGCCTCTCGGCAGAGAACTACATCACCATCAGCAAAGCCTCACGCGCCACCGCGACGCGCGACCTGCAAGACCTCGTCGAGAAAGGCGCGCTCACCAAGACGGGCGAACTGCGGCACACGCGGTATTTCCTCAATCTAGCGGACAAAGGCGCATCGTGAGTTTCTGGGTCTTCGCATACGGATCGCTGATGGCGGATGGCTGGGAACAACTCCACGCCTGCAAATTCCGCAGCGCGGCGGTGTTGCAAGGGCACGCACGATCCTTTGACAAGGCGTCCACCGAAAGCCGGGGGACGAAACAGCATCCCGCTCCAACGCTGCGGCTCGTCGCCTCCAAGGCCGACTGTCATGGCGTCGCTTTCGAGTTCGACGATGAAAAACGCGATGCCGTGTTGGCTGACCTGCTGAAACGCGAAGGAAAAACGTTTCCGCTGCGCGAGAAAGCGATCCTTCTGAAGGACGGCAGAAACGTCACCGCGCTTGTGCCGATGTATGAAGGAAAACAAATCATCACAGGTAAGTCGCTGAGAGAGCTAGCGGAGATGGCAATTATTGCCAAGGGCATACGCGGCGGCGGCGTCGATTACGTCCGCGACATTGCAAGACACCTGAACTCCGTCGGCATCGAAGACCCGGTCATCTCGGATTTTCTCAACGAGATTGAAAACTGCCTGAAGGGAAACGAAGGACGGCCATCGAAGTCCGCCATGAGGCCATTGTGAAGAGCAAGCATTTCTCAGCCAATACGATGGAAGAGCGTCAGGACATCTTCCAGGAGTATTTTGATCGCGACCTCGAACATTATTTCGATTCGAGAATTTCGTGTTGCGAGCATTGCTACGACGAGTTCTGTCGCGAATGGCCGGGCACGGCAGCGCGCGATGAAAATTTTCAGCGTTCAGGGATCGAGATTTCATACTTTCTGGAGCAGAGTCGTATTCAAGAAGCGTTCTATCCTGAGGAAATCGAACTCTTCTCGAAGAAGCTGGAGTGCCCGAACTGCGCCGCCGCCCTCGATGGCGTGTTCTACATATTCGAACACAAGTTCCTCGTCGATGAGTTTCACTTAAGCTCCATCGCGGACCTCGCCAGCAAATCGCCGTTTCTCCTCTTGAGCCATCCCTTCGCAGCGAAGGTTTTTGACGTCATCAAGCGGCGATTTGAGACGGCGGACAGCCTGCAAGCAAAATCGATCTGGTATCGCGGCCGGATGGCGAAAGACGTTCCTGCAAGTCCATCTCTTTCTGACTTCGGGCCTCCGCCCGCAACCAAAGTCGCCGAAGGCCGATACAATCACGCGGGCCACGCGATGCTGTATCTCGCGGATTCAGCTAACACCGTGAAAGGAGAAATGCGCGCATCGCAACCTATATCGGTCGCCACGATAGAGCTGGACCTCACGTGCAAAGTTCTTGACCTTACGATCTGCGACGATATCGATGGCGATGATGACGAGGTCATACAGTGTCTGGCGCGATCCGCGCTCTGCGCTGCGCCGCGAAAGTCAGATGGTTGGGATCGGCCTGAATACGTGTTCACGAGGTTCGTGGCCGACTGCGCGCGGCACGCAGGCTTCGGAGCCGTCCGATACGGGTCCGTGCAGGACCATGAAGGCGTGAATGTCGTTCTGCTCGAACCGCCGTCCGACATCAGCGCAATCGCGCGGCTGATAACAACGCATACTATTCCTGTTTAGAAGCGTCGGCCCTGCCGACTATTCATAAAGTACCGCTGGACCCGAGGCGGTTGCTGGGATTGTGCGCGTCGCGCATTCTGCCTGAGGCTATCCACAATCACGCTCACGCCTTCCGAGAATTGCTGCTCGGCGTCGAGGCCTTCACGATGCACCTTCAAGAATGACTCGCGCGAGACCGGCGTCAAATACGTTCTGCCGTTTCGGCTGATGGGATCGCGCCGCCAGAAAATCGGCCTGCCATCTTCCTGCCGGACGCCCAGATCGAAATAGACGGGCATCGAACTCGAGTTCCAATCGCGCAATAACGCGCATTCGGCGTGGTTGGTAACATGGAGGATGAAAGGTGGCTGATCCCACACGCATCGCCCGATACACTTCAATAGTTGCTCGACATCGCGCTTGCGCCTGCGTCCGTCAACGACCCAGACCATCTTGCGATAGAACAATTCTCGCGCCTCTCGTTCTTCCATCTTGAGAAACGAGTGCTGAAACTCGATGATCATACCGCTTTGCGTCTTCACGTCCGCAATGTGCTTTTCGCCGCTCTGCGCAAAATGAACGACTTCTTGCCAATCGGCCGGAAATTCATTCTTCCAAGACCTGTGCCACTCTGTTTCCGGTTCCCACCACGGGTCGCAGACACGAACGCCCCGATGTGCCCAATGCCAGACTCTGAGAGAGCCGCATTTGGCTATGACCTCTGCCTTGCAAGAGGGACAGGTGCCAGATAGTCCCGGCTGAGCCTCGCGTCTTTGCTCTTGAATGATGGCGAACTTCATCCGATCTCTGCCTCAACTCTATAGAGGATCGCCGAGATATGCGTTTAGCCGCTCTGCAATCGATGCGCGGCGGGCGGCTAAAAAGCTCTTGTATTGATCGACTTCGCGGACATTGTCGTCCAGCGGAATGCACTGATGGGCAAACGCTTCGGTGCCGATGCGCTTAATGAAGTCAGGCAAGTAGTCCTTGAACTTCGTCTTGCTGATCTTGCGATTGGTGTCACCGCTGATGAACGCAAGATTTGCGATGTCATCGACCTCACGCTGCGCGTAAATGCCCTTAAGCGAGTCCTTTGGGAATATGTGATGAAACTGAATCCTGTGCTGCGCTCCGGAGTGATCGACAGCGATTGCGAGATTGGAAGTCCAGTCCTTCGCACCTGCTTCTTTGAACGCGAGGAACATCGTTTTGAAGACTGCGCTTCTGACGTTACGGCCCTCCAACTCTTCCGGCGTGACATCGAGTCGGCCCGCTTGCTGACGCAACCGTTCAATCAGATCGTTTACAGAACCGCCATCCCTCGAAATCGCCAAATCCTGATCGAGGATTGTCTCGCTCGAACCGCGCGAAAACCGACCCTTTGCATTTGCGACCAACAGCCAGTACCGCAGCAGCTTTGCTTCATCGGGCGCGATTTTGTAACTGCGGGTGTGGCCGTAGTAGCCGAGCGCAATGAGAATGAAAGGTGACGACAAGAGCACAGGGCTGACAATGCCGGCATTGCTCTTGGCAAAGTTGATTGCGAACTCCATCCCGGCGCAGGCGTTCTTCCAACCTTCTTGAAGAGTGCTGACGCTGAGCTTGCCGACAGTGCGTGGATTTCGCCTGACTACAAACTTGACTGGGGTTCACTGTGCCGGGCAGCCACTGACCATCGCGGGATTGAGGCGAGCCGCGCGAGGCGCGTGAAAAAAGAAGAAGCCCCGCTTTCGATAAGCGGGGCTTCTCGTCTTCGTACTTCAATCAGATTAGCCGCAGCGACGAATCCGCTTGACGATGGTGCGGCCGTGATAGTGCTTCTTAACTACGATCGTGCGGCAACCCTCGCCATAGGCATAGTAACCACGATGATGCCGGTGACGGTATCCATAGCCGTCACCCCCGATACGAACGTTCACGCTGCTGCGTTCGCGACGGTCACCCTCGCGCATCGTGCGCCGTTCGCCGTGCTCGCCCATCGAACCACGATCGCGCATCGTGGCGTCGCTACGGACGCGCTGTCGTTCGCCGCTCGGCGCGACCTTGCTATCGCTTTGAGTGGTCGTGTTCTCTGACTTGCCAGTCTGGCTGCTGTTTTGGTTCGTGTTCTGAGCCATCGCAGGTCCGCCGATGAGCAACCCAGCGATCGCAGCTGTGAGCAAAAGCTTCTTCATCGTGTTTTTCCTTGTTGATAAGGCGTTGCACCTTCCGATGAAAGAATGCGCGCCTAAGTCATTGCGTTCCAAGGAATTTTCTGAACGGGCATTCAACGGTAGCGTCTCAAACCATCGTTGAATGCAACGCGAAGCTTCGCCTTGACGTTCTCTAAGCTTACCGCGTGTCTGGACATTACGGCGACCAACCACAGATCGAACGTCAGAGCATTGATGTCCCAGAACCATCCTTCGGTCGCGCCGTTGAAATGCAGACGAAACGCTAGGCGATGGCTCGACATCAAGCGCCGCTGCGTCGTGCCTTTCACATCGTTAAGCGATTTCAACAAGGCGGCCTGAGGCGATATCTGGCTCGCGCTTGATGAGAGCGGCCGTTGGCCTTTTCCGTAGGCATCTGGACCAAATGGATATCGGCGCAGCAGGTCAGAGAGCGAGACCACCAATGACATGTACGGATTTCTAACTTCGGAACCGAACACTAAGGTGGCCGCGATCCATCCCAAGACGATGCCGGTGATCTTGCGAACACTCGAAGAGGTTGACCGCTGGATGAACGCACCGGCCTCTGACGTGCCGGGCCTGCAACAGAGGCTTCCGGACGGTGCGCTGCAGATCGTGGCGAGCGGCAAGAAGCAGGCCGCGCTTGGGTACCGGGCCCTTTAGCCTTGCCGCTTCAACACGAACAGAATCAAGGCATCTAAACGAAAGAGGTCGCCAACTGAGGCGGCCTACCTCTCTCGTCGATGCGGCGTGATTTTCGAGCAGTCCTTAAGCATCTGCTCGGCGGCTTCAGCGGCCTGTCTGCCTTGCCTATGGTCGGATATTCGAACGTGACGAGTGGCTTTCCCGCGTCGTCTACAATGGCAAAACCGCAGCCCTCTACCGTGCTGCGCAACGGCCCAATCTTGAACGGCATCGCCCATCCCAACTTTTGTTGTTGGGCAGATGTTGTGGAACTCGGGCAGATTCGCCTATTAAAAATGATACAGATGGAGTACCTAATTTAGGTTTGGCAAAGGAATATGAACCCGGGCGCTTTAACGGTTGCGCACCGGACGTTGCCGTTCGGAACTCGGATTAGTGTCGTAAACCGACGAAACGGCAAAAAAATCGTCGTCCGGATTACGGATCGCGGCCCCCCTTCGTCCGTGGACGCATACGCGCCCGGAGGCGTCTCGGACCGGCATGCAAGCAAAATCGACGATGTGTTCCGAGCCATCTCCCCAGAAATAGAGTGACTCGCCACGGAACGGCTCGCCGGCGATTGATTGCTGCACTGCGTGTCGAACCCAGGCCATCACCTTCGGCGAGCGATTCCACCACCCGCACTCCCAGAACGGCCGGTCTAAGACATCCTCCCGTTTGAAGCCGCAAACTTCGAGCGCGGACCTGTTGATGTCGAGGACCGTACCGTCAGGACGGAGGCGAGCGGCGAATAGCCCCTGATCGTAGACCGCCTGGAATTGTTCTATGACCTCCCGAAGCTGGCGGTTTGCCTCCTGAAGTTCCTGCGCCCGCAGCATGACGTCGAGCCGCATCGCCTCATCCGCGTGCGGGGTCAGGGGGTCGTGTCGAGAGATCTCAGTGACGTCTTCGACCCGGTGCATGATGTACTGCAGCTGGCCATCCGCCCCTTTCACGGGTGCGTTGATCGGCGACCAGTAACGCTCCTCAAACTCCCCGTCGGGGCGGCGGACGTCGTATCTCTGCACAGCCATCGCGTCCGGTTGTCCTTCGGCAAGGACCCTCTTGAGGGACGCCTTAAGATTCAAGATACCCGTCGCCGAGGGGTCGTCTGGATTATCGGGAAACACTTCGAAAAGGGGCCGACCCACAATCGCGTCGCGACGCGTGTGCGTCGCCTGCAGATAGACGTTGCTTGCATCCAAGATAGGAAAGCTCTCATCGGCGCCGAGCACAAGGAACAGAGCGGGTGAGCCCTCGAAAAGCCTTTGATAGTCGACCACTACTCGGCGCCGGGTCGGTTATCGAATGAACGAAAACAGCCGCTATTCAGGGCTGTGCGAACGGTTGTGGAACTAATAACGGGCCCGCCCCTGTCAAGTTCCACTAGGCCTCGTTCTCGCCGAACGTCTGTACCGGTCAACTGCCCGAGCCCGAGGCCTGACTTTTCGTCAGCCTGCTTGTCCAATTGCGGGTTGCGCCCCGACACACGCTCACCGGATGAATGTGCCGGCGATATCTGTTCCGACGCGACGTAAGTCAAGAGCGCGCCCAATAACGCGGTGGTTGGATTTTGATGATGAAGCATCCGTTCAGAGCACGTCAGCCGATGAATTCGTGGCGGAATTGCTTCCAATCATTCAAGCAATCCGCAGCACCGGTGCGGCAACGCTGCGTGAAATGGCCAGCGCGCTCAATCAACGCGGCATTAGATCGGCACGCGGCGGCCAATGGCACGTGTCATCGATTTTGAACGTGCTCGCGCGGGCTCGCGCAATAGAGAGCGGCGAGATGTTGCCCTCTTAGGGACAACAGGCCCCCTCAGGCGCCGGGAACAAAGTATAAGCCCGGGGATTAAACGGCAGCGCGAATGCGAAAACGGGAGGCGATTATGAGGCTGTTAGGGTGCGTAGCAATGATTGTCGCGCTAGCTGGCGCAATATGCGTGACCGCGCCGGATGCATCCGCTGCTCCGCGGAATGCTTATACAGCCAAGAAAGCGCAATGCAAGGAGCGGGCGAGCCATATGAAATTTGGCGTTCATCTGATCAAGAAGGATCGTTGGATTAAAAACTGCATTGCTGGCGCGCACTAGCGCATCCGAAGCCAAGGCGTGGGATAGAGCTCCCGTTCAGGGGCTCCCAGCCAGGCACGCGGCATGACACGAAAGGCGCAACACGTTGCCGCGAGCCGATTAAAGGCCACAGAGGCGGCTCAGCCTCTCCCGATACATCCTGCAACGCGAAAAGCCGCCAGAGCGGTGTTCGCGCTTTTGCTGCTAGCCGCCTCCATCTGGACCGCGTTTCACTTCCTGCCCGCGTTGATTTGGTCAGTAATGCTCGCGATTTCTCTGTGGCCACTTTACATCAAGGTGGCCCGGTGGATGTCGCACGGTCCGTCGAACCTCAGCGCGTTGCTGTTCACCCTTCTCGTCACGTTGATTATTGTTTTTCCGCTGTCTCTGACCCTGTATCAGCTGGCTGAGCAGAGCGGTGTTCTGAGCGACCTTATTAAGCGCGCTCACGATACTGGGATAAATGTCCCGGAATGGGTCGATCACCTGCCGATTGCAGCGACGCAGATCGCGCAATGGTGGCGAGAGAATTTGGCCAAACCCGAATCCGCCGCAGCCTGGCTGCAAAGCTTGAACGTTGACAGCGCTAACAGCTTTCTTACGGCATTTGGCAGTCAATTGATTCAACGCCTGTTCTTGCTCTTCATGTCTTTGATGGTGCTGTTCGTGCTGCTGCGGCATGGCGAAGGGATAGCTCGCCATTTCTTAGTGACGGCGGATCGCATTCTTGGAGAACCTGGAGAGCAACTGGTCGAGAAGTCTGTCGTCGCAATTCGAGGCACAATGAACGGTACCGTGATCGTTGCGACTGCCGAAGGCTTACTCATTGGCGTTGGCTACATTTTAGCAGGCGTTTCAAACCCCACCCTGTTCACCGTCCTTACGATAGCGTTCGCGATGCTCCCGTTCGGCGCATGGGCGGTGTTTTCAGTCGCCGCCGCAACACTTCTTTTTACCGGCGGTAGCGGGGCAGCCGCCGCTGCCTTATTCGGCTGGGGTGTCATTGTGATGCTTTGCGGAGATCATTTTGTCTGGCCAACGCTTGTCGGCGGCGCGGCACGGCTACCATTTCTGTATGCGTTCATCGGTGTCTTCGGTGGTCTCGCCAGCTTCGGTCTGATGGGTTTGTTTGTCGGTCCGGTCATCATGGCATTGCTGCTCACCGTGTGGCGTGAATGGGTACTAAGGAGCAGCAAAATAAACGCCGGCGCCGACAGTGACACTTGAACGCAGCGTCGTCGAGCTGGCGCGACACACATCCCGCGGCGATGGCATGTTTCGTCGGCCAAGACCCTGCTTGCGCGGGCTTGCGAATTAGATAGCGCACCAAAACTTTAAGCTGATCCCCAGTTGGGTGATAGGGGAACGGGCTCTGTGGTGGCACGTTGGCCCGGCGAGCGGACGCGGATAGGCGCGTCGTTATCGCCGACAAAGAAAGGAACTCTGCATGGGCCTCTTCACAAAGGACATCAAGAACATGGATGACCTGTTCGTGCACACGCTGCGCGACATCTACTACGCTGAAAATCAGATTGTGAAAGCGCTACCGGACATGATCGAGCAAGCCGGCGATCCGGCGCTGCGCCAGGGCTTCGAGAGCCATCTCGCAGAGACCAAGGGTCAGGTGCGGCGATTGGACGAGGTGTTCCGTCTCCTTGGCAAGGAGCCATCAGGCGTCGATTGTCCTGCGATCGATGGAATCATCGACGAGACCGAAGACGTCACCGGCGAGGTCGACGATCCGCGCGTGCTCGATGCGGCCCTGATAGCAGCCGCGCAAGCAGTCGAGCACTACGAGATTACGCGCTACGGCACTCTCATCGCCTGGGCCAAGCAACTCGGCCGCAGCGATTGCGCCGCTCTGTTCCAGCAGAACCTCGATGAGGAGAAAGCCACTGATAAGAAGCTGACTACGCTCGCGGAGAGCAACATCAACCGCAAGGCAGCGTAGTTTCTACCGACCCAGTGGATAGACTAATACGCAGGGCGCCCGGCCAACTTACCGTTGGTCGGGCGCTTGCGTGTCTCAGAAAGTCGCATCCGTCCCCGGAGTGGCCCAACAGGTGCGCTCACTTTGGCCGGGCCGGGACGTTCACCATTTCCGCCATACGACACTTTGCTATTCACGGTCGTGGTCTAGTCTAAGAGCACAAGGGAGAGAGCCTCTAGTCCCTTCGGGCCGTGGCCGATTTGCATCCGCACCCGCTGGCCCGCAACGACTCCGCTTAAACCCGCACGTGCCAGTGCTTTGGCGCGGACGAAGACATCTTTTCCTCCACCATCCTGTTCGATAAAGCCAAACCCCTTGTCGGCTTTATACAATTTCACGGTTCCAATGCTTTCATTGCCCGTCGAAGAACCGATGCGGGGCGGCTCAACTGCAGTACCTACCGCAGACGATCCTAGCACCTCAACGACCTCGGTAACCTCAGAGCCCTTCTGGCCCTGCGCAATTCGGACCTTGACCTTATCGCCCTCAGAGACACTCCGGTGGCCCGCGGCCTCCAATTGGCGTACGTGCATAAAAGCTTCAGCTCCCCCTTCTACGCTGACAAAGCCGTAACCCTTCTCCGCTTGGAACCACTTAACAACCGCTTCGACCGCGGGTGTTTGTGAAACGCTCACTCTCTCACGGCCAAACCGGCTACCGGAGACGGATATGGGGGCCGGTTGATCATCTTCGAAAACGCCCCGCCGCGAGTCGCGTTGGTAATCTTTGTAACGGCCCATTTGAGTCACCGGGATGAAACTGCCGGCGATATCTGTTCCGACGCGACATAAGTCAAGAGTGCACACCATAACGCGGTGGCCGGATTTTGCTTATCAAGCATCCGATGGCGCTGCCAATCGTGATGCCGGCACTGACGACCGCTCCTAAAGCACCCATGTCGCAATATGCTGCAACGCGAAGCCCGCCCCCTGTGGGCTGCTGCGCCCCTGGCCCACACAAATGCGAAAACCTCGCCACAGCTGGCGGGGCTTTTCGTGTGGTGAAGCCTCGCTCTTTCTCGGATAATCCGCCGCGCTTCAAGCAGCTTCTGTTTCTGCTGGAGGTTCCCGGATACCCCAAGGCCTCCGACCCCGCCTCCTCCGTGGCGGCATCTCTTTAAAATTAAGCCCAGCGTGTGGATCATCATTTTTGTCGCCCGGGGTGACGACCACCGCACGAAGGCTTCGCCATTTTATCGGGCGGCTTTGTTTTGCTTGGACCAGTGGGAAGACTTCGGCGCGGCGGCTTGAGAGCGATCCCTTCTCTCACAAATCATCTCAGGGTGTGGGCGAAGGCGCGGTCAGCTTGGGGACGCGGGCGGACGACAATGAGTCGAGTTGCAATCGGTCTCTGACTACACGCGACAAAAGATCCTGAGCCGTCGTACGCATCTCCCGCCTTAGCAGCTCAGCTTCGAGTGCGAAGTCTACCGCCAAAAGCCGCAACATCTTCTTGACACGCGGTGTGGCGCACGCATCCGCGAGCGAGATGCAGTGCGAAGAGTGCCATTCGAGAAGGTGCGGATAATCGCCCGGAACAATTTTCATTCACAGGGTCTGCTTTCCTCTGATGGAGTACGAAAGCAATTACGTCAAAAGAGGGCAGCGGCGTACTTGTGCACAGCCTGCGCGATGACCCGCCGCGGCGCCCCAGCGGCCGTTATGGTCGCGCGACCCGCACACGAGCTCAACAAAGCGCTTGCCAACTGCCCATACTTTTTCGCGAAAGGCCTCAGCCAAAGCCAAACCGTTTTCGTTCGATC
Organism: Rhodoplanes sp. Z2-YC6860; assembly: GCF_001579845.1. GTDB lineage: Bacteria > Pseudomonadota > Alphaproteobacteria > Rhizobiales > Xanthobacteraceae > Z2-YC6860. The sequence goes on along the minus strand of NZ_CP007440.1, from coordinate 2,332,589 downwards.
GAAAGTCGCCGAAGAGCGACTGCAGCTCCCGCGAGCACGCGCACGAAAGCTCGGTTCACTGTCTTCGACGGGGCTTTTGTTTTGCTTGGAGCAGTGTGATGATTTCGGCGCGGCGGCCTGAGAGCGATGGCTCGGCCATTCAGCGAAGACCCTGTCTCCCACAGACGGGGTTTTTGTTTTTGAAGAGTAGAGGCTGCTTCGGTGGCGTTTTTTGTTTTGCGCCCACCCTAATTGAAGGAGTTGTATATCCCTCAGCTCAAAGTGGAAAATTCACCCTAGGTCTATTCCAAATATGACCGGAAAATATTCGGCTACAGTCAGGTGTGACCGAATTTGAAAAAGCAGATGACTTTGTGAAGCGTGCTGCCGAGCTACGGAGAATGGCAAAGGACGCCTCTTCGTTCGCTGCGGTCCTGCTGCTCGACCTGGCAGAGCACTACGACCGCTTGCTGGCGGGAATCTGCGCTCGGGTTATCAAGCACTGACGCTGAACGTCCGTTTAGCCTGACGTGACCAGGCCTTCATCTACCTGATGAATTTGTAATTGGTATAACTCCAGGCTACCTCCTATCTGCGTGCCCGGAGGTGACCACTATGGACTGGACAATCGGTGAAATATCCCGGCTTTCTGGGGTTTCCATCGAAACGGTCAGGTATTGGGAGCGCGAAGGCCTGGTACCGCGTCCCCCGAGGACGACTAGCGGGCGGAGGGTTTACGCCCCGTCCGATCTGAAGACCCTCAAGTTCATCCGCAATTCGCGTGACCTGGGATTCTCGCTTGAAGCAATCCGCGATCTACTTGCACTTCGCGGCCCTGATAACTCGTGCGCAGATGTCAAAGCCATCGCACAGAAGCACCTTGAACACGTGAGAACGCAGATGGCGCGGATAACCAAAGTCGAGAGCGTCCTTGCAGATGCGGTGGCGAGATGTCCTGGAGGAAAGACGGTTGATTGCACGTTGCTAGAAATTCTGGAGGCATGATTTAGACACCGAACTCCAGGCCCATTTCGTCGACCTTTGCGATGACCTCCTCCTCGGAACGACCCAGGTAGTCCGCCAATTCTTGCGAGGTCATGAGCGGGGCGAACTCGCGAATATCTTTCAGTTCCACCTCGGACCACGGCTTGCCGGCGTTGATATTTTCCGAGGGCGTTAGCGAGACCATTGAGGCACGTCATGATCATCCGCAATCATTACGGTACGCGCCCATGTTATGCGCGACAGTGACGACCGCGGCGTCCATTTCGCGCTTAGCTCCGCGCGGATAGCGGAACTCGATTAGGTTCCAGCGCGAGCCGCCGCATGCCAAGTTACCCTTGCGGTAGAAAATCTCTGGACCGCGATAGCCCGAGACGACGAACCAAGACTTTCCCCCCTCCTGGTACGTCACTTGCTCATCCGACTTTGAAGTGAAAGCTGTCTTGTCAAAAGAGTGAGCGGCCTCATGACCGAAGCGGATGCGTGCCGCGCCGTCAGGCGACACGAAGACGCGAGCGGTGCCAGCTGCAGTAACCTGCCGCCAACCCAAGGGAACAAGGGACGGGGGAGCAGCTAGAGCGTCCACGTTACACGTCGCAATCGCGCCCAATAAAGCAATACAACGAAGGATCAGCATAAAGTCCCAACGCGATTGTCGTGAGCAAGTTGCATTCGCTCTCTCGACTGTCGAAACAGAGAAGTGGCGAACGGCAGCTTATTTACTTCGAGTGCTGTCGTCCTTCGTCCAAACTCGTGCGAATGGCCTGCGCGGCTTGCGGCGAGGCACGCCGCCGCTCGCGACGGGCCTGCGGAGCATAGTGCCATCGTCATAGGTTTCTACTACGAAGCGGCCTTCTGCCGTTACTTTGACCTCGATGCTTTCGATGTGAGCTTTATGGGGCATAGCTTCAGACGGACTTCTAACCACCTACCCGATGTCAACGATCTCGGCATCGCCGGCACCAATGCGTACGCCGTCTCCGATGACGAAGTCAGCCGATGCCTCGACCATTGATGTGAAAAGACACATTCTTGCATTCTTCGGTAGTTTCACCATCTGAACCGCATGCGGACGCTGCCTTACCCACTCCGATATACTTACGGTGCGAACTCGCGTGCCGAGCGTTTGGCGCGCCTCGATATGCTCGCCAACTTGCTGGACACGGCGCTCGTCATCCCCGGTACTAGCGTCCGCTTCGGGATCGACGCTGTCGTCGGCCTTGTGCCAGGCATCGGCGACGCCCTCACCACAGCAGTCTCCCTTTATATCGTCCACGAAGCTCGCCAACTCGGCGCGCCATGGCATGTCGTCTCCCGCATGCTTGTCAACGTTGCAATCGATGGCGTCGTCGGCGCGGTCCCGCTTTTGGGCGACGCCTTCGACGTGATGTGGCGGGCCAATCGTCGCAACGTCAAATTGTTGCGCGATCACTTCGAAGGAAGAGGTCTATGACAAAGCCGCTCGTGGTTTGCATTCCTCATCGTCTTGGAAAGGATAAAGCCATCGACCGACTTAAAGGGGGCCTTGATCGCGCGGCGCGGGACTTCAAGCAGTTCATTACGATCGAACAACAGGTGTGGACCGGCAGCTCCCTGACATTCCACATCCGCGCCATCGGCCAGTTCGCCTCCGGCAACCTCCAAGTCTTTGACAACTTCGTGCGCCTCGAAGTCACACTGCCATGGTTGCTCGCGAAGGTGGCTGAGCGCTTTGCCCCGGCGCTTGAGCAGCAGGGTAAGTTGATGCTGGAACACAAGTGAAGCTGCACACGACTCTTGGCAGTTTCCCGACATTAGTGAAGTGAGTACTACATCGAGCGGGCACTGGATGAGGCGCAGTCGCTTACGCTGCTGCCGCCAAACCTGAAGCAGGCGCGGCATTTTCCCGGCTGAAAAACCGCATCTTTAGCCTAATACTCATTCCGGCAACGCCGGCACCCCCTGATAAATTTGAAAGAGTACACGCTCCTGTCTCGGACTAGTCTGGTCTCGAACTTAATCGAGATCGGCTATGTCAACTCATCTGAAGTGCTGCGGCGTGCCCATGTGGCTTGTGAAGGTCAACGTCGGTGAGGTTGCCGACCTCAAGGCTTTCGAGTGCAAGGTCTGCGATCGGAAGGTTGAAGTGGCCGAGCCGCGAAAAGAGATGGCCAAATAAAAAGCCCCGGTGTTACCCGGGGCTTTACCTGACAGTTTTCTGAGGCTGTAAGGGCCGAAATCTACGGCTGAGGAACACTAAGACACAGCGCTTATGCGGGTCTTAAAGCGCGGGTCAGGAAAAACCCTTAGACAAAAAAAGACGCCTTGGCGAATGGGCTTGCCAAGGCGTCCTCGAAGTCGGTGCGACCATATTCGGATGGTGTTTTCGCACGCGGCGTAAATAACGCAGTCGCTCCGTGCTGTATGTCAGGTTATCCCTTACTTACCGACGCTTCACCGATGCTGCATTGACTTGAGTGTTCGGCGGAGTGGTGAACATCACCGATATCTCCCGGCACCCACAACGGGGACACCTCAACCTCTCAGCGAGTCTCGCGAGAGGGAAGTCCCGACCACGGGTGCAGACAAGCGTCATCAAATCCAACTGGGCGCGGTAGTCACAAGCTCTCTTATGCTTCATTCCCTCCCGGCCGTCGTGAAGACAGCGGATATGAATTTTCCAATCAAACGTCCATGCTTCTCCAAGGCTCTCAACGGCCATCGGTCATTGCAGACCGACTCTTAAAGTGTCGAGATTTTTCCGCATGCCCTTGGCCTGTGTCTCGGCCAGGTTGCTGAATGCCGCGAGTCCTCGTTTCATCTCCCGCGTGTTTGGCGCCTTAACCGCGACAATCCCACCGGCCACCATGGCGAGAACCATAAGCTGTTGAGCAGTTGGCACGGTGCCGAGTTGCAGCCCCATCTCTCCGGCTAGTTTTCTGCATTCGTCGAATTGAGCTTCGGTCAACTCACTCACAACTTTTCTCCTTGGGCTTCTTCCTGAGAAATCCAGACGACACCCGGGCCTGTAAGCGTTCGACCTCTTCCTCAAGGAATGCGTTCGCAATCAATGTGATGTGAAGCGCGTGGAGGGCATCTCCATGGGCGAGTTCGAGGGTTTGTCGGACATCCTCTTCAAACTCTTCGGCTTGATCGTCGAGATACGCTTTGAGCGTCGCGTTCATGCCCGCATCCCAAACACGTCACTGTGAGAACGTATAAAGAACAAATTTAGGCAGAGTCAAGATGGAACGATGGATTTCAATCTGGGTTGAGCGTTATGTCCTCACGCACCCAGCCCACACCCCAGAAAATAGCCGACCAGCTCCGCGAACACGCTGAGTGGTGTCGGCAACGGGCGAAAATGAATCTCGTCATGCAAGACCGGATGAGGCTCCTTCAGGAGGCTGAGGTTCTCGAAGAACTCGCGGACAACGCGCTCAGCCCTGAAATTTCTTGAGCAGGGTCTGATCCTCTTTCGCGGTCAAAAGTCTGCCGATCATCTTCTTCGGAACCTACGGGACTTTTTTTGCGTCGAGCTGTAGGGCTTCTTTAAACTCGTCAGCGGCGCCCGCCAGCGCAGCCTTCATGCGTGCGATCCCCAGCTCGTAAGCCTCCTGGATAAACACTGCGGTGCCATGAGGGATCTCGAACGTCATCCAGAAAACGAACATGTACTCACTTCGAAACATAAACAGCGGGAACGTATGGTCGGCGATGGACCTTGAGGATATCTGCGATTTCGCTCCAGTTATGAACCTGTCTGAGCTTGCCGACTACCTCTGTCGGTCTGAGGAAGAGGTGGCGATTAAGCTGGAAGAACTCAATCTGCCCGCCGGTTACGGGTGAAAACAAAAAAGCCCCGGCGAGTGACCGGGAAAAGTCTTGCTATGACCACGCGGCGTCGAACTTCCGGAACGACATCCGCTGCCAGTGTCACTCTGACTTGTACCTCACATAATCACGGCAAGTCAGAGTGACTTTTCGTTTCGACATATCACTCGTAATTGTGAGGAAACACGGGGCCTAGCGTTCTGGGTTCTTCGTACGTGCCAACCGTGACGCTCGAAGTCTTTTGATGCTGTCTCTCGCAGCAGCTTCGGCGGCCCGGTACTCCATCATGGCTTTAGGAGCGTCTTCTGCACGCTCCTTTTTCATGCGTGCGAGTCGGACAAGTCGCTCTTCCGCTTCGGGAGCGGTCGGCACAATTCTGTCCCGCCTCACTTTCCGCTTATCAACGACAACCATTTCAACCCTCGTATGGGGTGGCCTTGGGCACCAGCTTCAACATCGGTTGGATCGGCGGCGCCTTCACGAAGGGAAGAAACACCAAGTCGAGCCAGCGCCGGTACATCACAAACGGGATCATCATAGGATTCATGGTCGCCTCCATGTGAAGTGCAATGCACAAGGCTGACCCACGTTCCAAAAGAAAAACCCCGCCGAAGCGGGGTTCTCTTTTTTACTTCTGGTTCTGTTGGCCGGGATTTTGATTCCCGCCCTGCTTCCACCCTGGCCGGGCCTCCCTTTTCCAGCAACGCGGTGCGGAACAGCTAACTCCCTACGGCGTTGCTTTTGCAGAGGTAACCAATGAAGCGCCGCGGCCAGACCTGTACTGTTCTTGCGATAGAATCCCTGAGGCACGCCCGAGTCACAAAGCGTGAAGCGCAGCGTCGCCGTGCAATGGTTTGGTTGGCATTGATTCAAGAGGAAAAGCGGCGAGACGATAAACAGGGTCGTTGACGATCAACTGGATCATCTGACGAACTTCTTTCTCACCCTCGAAAAGCTAGCGGCATTTGGGCTCAAAGAACGTGCCGACGCTAAAATTATACCAAGAAGTGTTTTCGAGACGGATCGGATTGCGAGGCATTCAAGCTAATTGCTCGCCGCGCGCACGCTCTCATCACTATCGACGCAGTTTGGCGAGCATGGCCCCGCCCTCAACAAGTCAAAAGACATGGCTGTTAAGGAGCAAAAAGACCCTGCCGGGGAAGGCAGGGTCTTTAACTCGAACGAGGTCTCGGGGGGAGGGGCACCTCGCTCGTGGGTTGTTAAAGCCTAAACGGTATGAACGTTCCATGCCCGATTGAATAAAAGTGCTGGCATTAGTTGCGGAGTATAACGATCTCGCCGGAGTATTTTAGTTATTTGGGTTTATCGTCGTAAAAAACAAAAACCCCGCCGGAATGAGCGGCGGGGTTCTCGCTTACGGTGATCAGGAGTTTTTCTGCGGCTGTAAGATTTCAGAGTGTTTACCTCATTTCAAGAGGCCGTCGTTCTCGCACGAAACTAAAAGGGTCTCCCGGAAGTGTCGTGGTGCTAGCCGCTTCCCCGAATGTCGGGGGAACAGCCGGAAACGCTCAATTAACAATCTGAGTGGCACTCACGTCGCTTTTGCCCGGCTCCAGCTAAGCTACTTATCGTCCAATCGAATGGCTGTTCCGCGACAAACAATCGAAGACAAGCATTTGGTTGTAAGTGCGCTGCCAATCACGCAGGTGACGTTTCCCACTGCATCCCCACCCATGCCACGGGCATCAACTTGGAGCTTCCGTGTGGCGTCCTCGTCGGTCGGTTCACGCTCCCAGGGATTGCTTTTACATGATGTAGCGGTGAGCTGGCCTAGAATTCGTGCAGCGCGCGGCGTTTCATTCGCACGATAGATCCGCATATTGGATCGCCAATCGGCCGGCGGCCCATTTTCAGAATTCGTGCTAGCGCAAGACGACAAAGCGAGGCCGGTGAGAGCAGCGAATACCAGTCGCATGGGTCGTGAGGTCCTTTGGACCATCAAGGTAATGCACGCTTGGCAAAACTAAGGCGGCGCGCACCAGAGTGCCTAGCCTCGGGCATTGGACCCAAACGCAAGATCGCGGGTTGGCGAGAATCGGAAAGACTCTGCGGCGGCTGCACAACGAAAGCGATTCAGAACTCCAAATTGCTGCGTTGTAGAGCCTGACCAGTTTGAGGTTGCGCGATGGCCGTTGCAACCTCGGCGCCCCGAAAGACCCCGCCACTAAAATAGAAGATAACCTTGGCGACTTCGGTGACGACCAGGACGGCGGAATTCTTGTCCCGCCACCAACTGGGCTGAAGCTCATCTTTAAGGGGCCATACGACAATACAGCGGACGTCGGGCAGTTCGCGTTCAAATATGAGTTTTGCTCGGCGCGCTTGGTACGGAGAAGTTACAAGCAAAACTGTTGCCTTCCGTTTTGCTAGGTGTGCGCCTAGCGCTTCGGCCTCCTCAGTGGTTGATAGTAAGTTGGAGCCATAATGTGAGATGCGCTGTTTCGGCACCCCCAGCGAATTAAGTATGGCTACGCGACCGTCGCGCGCAGGAAAACCTTCTCCATCGGCCTCAGACGAACGCGGCTGCAGCTCGTTGCTGAGTAGGATCACTGGCGCGAGCCCAGCTCCAAACAGCTCAGCTGCCTTGATGAGACGCGCACCATCACCTGCTAGAGGCACGATATAATCGGCAGCTAGTGGCTCATCTTGATATTGAAGCCAGCCTGCAATGGAAAAAAAGAGCACGACCGCAAGGATCGACGAGAGCAGCGCTAAGACGCCAAACAAATCCAACAGAAGTCGCGCGATCCGCATCATTTTTTTGTGCCAAACAGACCAGCAACAACAGCAAAGAGCCACACCGGTTCCGTCGACGGGGTTTCCCTGACAACGATGGGAATCGACGGCGTCTCCGACTGCCACGAGAACATGGAGACCAATAAACCGCCGCCGTGTCTCTTATGAAAAGACGAGACGGGGAAGCCGGGCGCCACTCACAAATGCCGAGCACCTTTTTGGACTGGATGAGGTACCAGCCAGGTCACCCCACCCTTCCATGCTGATAGATGAGGTGCGGTATAGCCACGTTGCGGAAATCTGCGCTGCGACGCAAAACGAAAGAGCCCAGCGTGCGCCGGGCTTTTTCCATTTTCTCAATTGCTGTTAGTGGAAGAACAGCATGAATAGAATTATTGCGCCGATCGGCACACCCATAAGCCAAAGAATAACTGGCATTGACGCCTCCGGTTGGTTGTTGTCGCGCCGATAACCTATCGCGGCTGTTGTCGTTCCAGTGAAAACGACGTGCACACGATCGGGCTCGTTCGGGGCTGCTTACGAAAAATCAGCAGCAACCGCTGCGCTGGGATTCTGCTGTCACTGCTTGTCAATGGGTCGAGCTGTACTTGACCAAAGTTCTTTGTCACAGCCGTCGTTCTCGCTATTCAAAACAGCGACCGCGGCATCGCTGATGAACCTGCCCATCTGAGCTTTCATATGATCCGGATATTCGAACGCGATCTGATGCCAAGTTCGGCCAGCACACGCGATCACGGCTTCTCGATAGAAGAGAAGGCCGTCGCTTTTGTTGCCGGTCACGGCGATCCAACTCTGTTTTCAGGCGCTGAGGCGCCGTCTCTAACTCGGACGACAGCTCTGAGAACTTCCGCGACATTGCTCACTACTGACTGAAAATAGGTCTTGCTTACAGTAACACGATCGTACTGAACATGCGTTTTGAATCGGTTCGGGATGAAACTATGTAGCTCGCGAACTCGATCATCGATTTAGAAGTGTGGGGTCGCGTCTGGGCGAGGTTACGGCGGTCACGCCAGCGTCGCGATCGATCGAAACATCGCCAATGCCTTTCGGCGACATCGTGTGAACAAATTCCAGATTACGGCAAACCAGTGAAGTTGGAGAAGCTTTGGCTTTACGACCGAAAACAGTCGCTCCACTAATAGGAACCCGGTCGCATAGGCGGCAATAATTACCAGCACGCCAGTAAACCAATGGCCGGAACCGCAAATTGCTACCGCAGCAAGTTTGAACGGCTCAATTATCGCGGTTGGAACGGCAACGGCTGCCAACGACTGATACGGCCCCAAGCCCTCAAGCCATTTGCGAGCAGGGCCAAAATACCCACTCCCGCCTCCTGCATCCTTGCTACGTTGCAACTTCGGCCTACCTTCGATCTGGATCGCCACGGCAAACCCATTCGCGAACTGGTCAAAACAGCCGAGTAGCGCCTAGAGTTCCTTTCGGGACGAGAAGTGTTGAGCGAAGCGGCACTTTAATGTGAGCTTGGTGGGGTTCGTCGTCGCTCGCGCGACTGGGTCTAATTAATTTGAAACATTGGGCGAGGCTCGCCTAGCGCCCTATCATTCGCAATTGTTCGTGGAGCGGCATCGTGCCAGCATCGATTGAGGCTCACGACCGATTGGCATTATGCGCGTTTGGATTCAGGTAATCTCTGCGTGGGCTGTGGTGGCGATGCCTTTGGGCGTTGGTGAGGCCGAGGAACAATCAACGCCTCCAGCAAGCTCGGCTGCGCCGTTTACGTCCCCTGACGCATCAAAGCCGACCTCCCGCCCGGCAGACAACAAGCAACATCAAACCCTTGCTGCTGAGCGAAAGCCGATCACGGAGCGACCGCCTTCGGAGAAACCCGAGCCGCAAACTGGCCAAGCTAAATCTGCAGCGAAGAAAGATAAGGAGCAAGAGCACGAGCCGCTTGATCCAGACACGGGATCCAGCACTCTAACCCACGATACCCTCGGAATCTTGCCGAATCCTTGGACCGACAAAGGCGTCAAATTCGCGCTGAGCTACGTGGCCGATACCTTGGGGAACGTGTCGGGCGGCATCCGCCGCCAGCTCACCTACGAGGGACGTCTCAACGGCGCGATTGACCTCGATCTCGCGCGCATCTTCGGGTGGGAGGGCCTTAGTTTCCACGCCAACGTCTTTCAGATTCACGGACGCGGGCTTTCCCGCAACGATATCGGCAATCTGATGCCCGTCAGCAGCATCGAGGCGCTGGCGACGACACGGCTTTACGAGGCGTGGCTCGAACAGCGTTGGGCAGGCGAGAGGTATTCGTTGCGTGCAGGACAGCTCGCGGCCGATGCTGAGTTTTTCACGACGCGTTATAGCGACCCCTTCATCAACGCGAGTTATGGCTGGCCGGCAATCCTTGCGGTCAACCTGCCAAGTGGAGCGCCCTCGCCGCCGCTCTCTTCGGTCGGTGCGCGCTTCAAGGCCGTAATCACCGACAGCATTACGAGCCTGTCGGCTGTGTTCAACGGCGATCCAGCCGGACCTAGTCCTGACGATCCGCAGTCGCGCGACCGCTATGGTCTGAACTTCCGCGTCAATGATCCGCCGCTCTTCCTCCAGGAATTCCAATACGCCTGGAACCAGGCCAAGGACGCCAAAGGACTTCCCGGTACGTTCAAGCTCGGCGGCTGGTATCACGCCGGGATGTTCGCCGACCAACGTTTCGCCGCCAATGGCGTCTCGCAGACCGCTCCCGGAGCTTTGTCGGACCCTGCCCAGCTTCGTTCCAACTACGGCGTTTACGGCACGGTCGAGCAATTGGTGAAGCGGTTCTCCAGTGACGATGACGCGCGCGGCATCGGGGCCTTCATCCGCGTCTCCACCACACCGAGCGATCGCAACCTCGTCGACTTCTACGCCGACACCGGCATCAGCATCATCGGCCTCGACAACGAACGTCCCCACGACAAGATCGGGTTTGGATTTGCCTATGCGCGCGTCTCCAACCGGGCGCGCGATCTTGACCGAGACAACGAGGCGTTAGGTGCGGTGGACCGCCCCGTGCGGGATTACGAAGGACTCCTAGATGTGAGTTATCTCGCGGAGGTTAAGACAGGCTGGACCGTGCTGCCGAACTTCCAATACGTCATTCATCCGGGCGGGCGTTATGTCTTCGACAACGGCGTTACTAAGCCAGTTAGCAACACCGCGGTCTTCGGGATGCGCAGTGTCCTGAAATTCTGACAGGCCGACGGTTCCAGTTGGAAGATGTCGGCGACTATTCGACCGCGGTCACAGAAGAGCCCTTCCTCTGGAAATAGATTACATCCACAGGATGCTTGGCTGGTACCGGTGAGTATGGGCCTCCCCGCTGATCCTTACCCGGAACAGGACCCCGTCTTGGTGGCGGGGTCATTATTTTTCTTCGATGCTCATGCCGTGGCACTTAGGCACAAACAATGAAAACTGGATGCTCAAGTTGCATTTGCATCAGGATAGAGACCAGCTTTGGTCAGTTCCGCACCGTCTACGGAGGGCTGCATGCGCCCACATCGTACTGCGGAACAGAATTGAACAACGGTCGGCTATCGCGGACACACGGCACCACTGTCGATCCACGCCTGTACCAACTTGCCAGCCAGCTCTTGACTACCGGGCACAGGTTCTCGGCCTTCGCCTGGACTCCAGCCCCAAGCGACTAAGTCGTCCTTTGCAATGTGCTCTTGGAGCAATCCGAGATCCCTCCCCCCGTTGCGATCCGGATCTTTGATCTGACGGCAAATCTCTGCGAGCGATTTGCCTTCCCACGCCATCGATTTCGGGGCGAGATCCCAGCGAGGATGACCAGGGATGCTCTTGAAGCTCGTAGGCGCAGGAACCGGGAAATTCCTGTCGGAATGACACGAGGAACACGTCTCCCCTGAAACGTTAGTGCCCTCCCGGTGCGCTGGCGGATAATGGATTTTGTGGTCCACACCCTGGAGCGGCTGATCTCCTGCCGGATGACAATTCATACACCGAGGATGTGTCAGCACCTTTCCAAGTTCAACGAAAATCGCCTGCGAGCGCTCACTGCGATCTTGGATTTGTTGAAACGCTTCAGGTTCTTTCAGAGTGTCCTGCGAATGCACGGCGATGCAGGAAACAATCAGTAAGCCGACAGCAATTGGAGAGGCCCGCATCTCATTCGCTCCGCCGCGGTTACCCGCCCAGGTCGACTCGAAAGCTCAGGTTGATTAATACTTCCGCCGCCGCCACAGGAAGGACGTTTCCCGTTGTGCGGGCCGCGCTCGCCTCAAGCAAGCGGGCAAGCAATCACACCGCTTCCTCATCCGCACAACTAACAGACCGAGCATTGGTTTCCAACGGTCAATCCCGAAACCGGCCCTTGTCAACCGCAATCGCGCCCAAAAGCCCCCATGTTGCGAGCGACCATGGCACACGTGGCATCCATCTGCCGCTTCGCTTCTCGGGGATAGCGAAACTCAATAAGATTCCAGCGTGAGCCTCGGCACGCCAAATTGCCTTTCCGGTAATAAATCTCTTCACCTCGATATCCAGAGACGACGTACCACGACGCGCCACCGTCCTGGTAAGTGAGTTGCGAAACCGCGGAAAATTCGTCGAAATGTCTCCGACCAAGAACGACAGTCGGAATCGTCTACGAACACAATCCAGAGGACGGCCGCCGAGCCCCCATGGGAAATGCCTCCTGGCGCAGAGTCAGCAACCGCACCCACAGCCGTCCGGCAGCACGCCGGTAGCATGACCGGCACAGGGGGCTCCAGAAGATTGGCGAGCGTCAACTGAGATCGACTTTTGCCACCTTGTCGCGGAAGTCCTTTTTGGGATCCACTCCCAGCAGCAGCTTGATCCCGGCAACGACGCTCGACGCGTCAAGCGAGGCCCGATATGGGTTTTTACTTCAAAAGACACGGCTTTGTTTTCGCAGTTGGCTGAGCGTAAAGCTGCCGTCGCTTGGCGCAGTTGGCTGATACGCTGAGTTCCCGTCAGATCGATGCCTGATGTCGATGTTCATCGATGCGGTAGCTGACCAGACCAGCAGACATCTCACTGAGATAAGCGAATTGGTTCAACTGCCTCCGTGAGCGCCGAATAACCTCTGCTGCTCCTTGTGCAGCATCAATGGCGTGCCCGTAGCTCTCAAAGCTGAGCAGTGTTTCTTGACTTGCTACAGTCCAAACGCCTTCACGCTTTTGCACCTTGTAGATCATTTGCCAACCTCTGTTTTCGAGGTATTCGCTCGCTCAGGTTGGCGGCTTACAGTCTAACTACATCTTAAAGCAGCGAATTAAGGCAGTGGCCATTGTGTGGCACTGTCCGGTACCGGACAGACCGATAATGAAGGCTCCGGCATTGTAGGCGTGGGAGAGTGCGATGGAGTGGGATCACCTCAACGACAGACCGCTTCTTGCTACGGCACTTGAACGCGCCGTCAACTCTCTGCCTGAGATGGTGCGAACCACCGAAAATGCCGTAGCGATGCGTTATGCCATCCGAGCTGCAATTAAGGACGGAAACCGCGACGAAAAATCGCTCACCGCGATTGGGCTGCACGCCATAAAATAAGCGCGGCTTTAAATCGAAGATGCGACTGTGCCGCGTTTTTGATAGATCGTAGCTGGCGTGGTGACAGCGCCGACAACGACTTGCGACATCGGTGATGCCGCTCCCATGGTAATTAGCCATGCCGTCATTTCCCATTAACTTGCCGCGCCCGGCCACGTCTGCCCGAAGTGCCCCAATTGCGGGGAGAACATGTGGCTGACGATCACTGAGTGACACGCATCAATCTCGGGCCGATTTACAATCGTTCAGGCCCTTATGCACCGTTCGGCTGGCCAGCTGTTTGCAGGACGGCCTGTTGTTCGAGACGAACGCGGGTCAGATGAGGCCTCAAAAGTGCAAAATCGCGCACATCCAGCGAGGCCAAGATTCCGTTCCACGTTCGAAAATCGCCAACTGAAGCGTGCGACTTTCCGACATCGGAGCGTTCTCGCGAGAGAGCGTGCCTTAAATCATGCCAATCTGCACGCGCAACAGGCTAGTCGGGTAACCACGAGGCGCCGCTTGATCAGCTTGCCGGTTTGACGCGTCACAAACCCCGGTCTTGGTCAGGAAGCCGCGCCAGGCTCGCAGGAAGCAGCGGGAAAGTTGGCTCAAGCTTGGATCGATAACGGCGCTGAGTGCCCCTGAGCAGAACGACGCGGATGCGCTGAGTTTGTAATAATGGGTTAGCCGGGAGTGCTCCGGCTCGCGATGCTGATCACTTCGGAGAGTTGCGCCTGAGTGTAAGGCTTGTCTAAGCGCAAAAACTCATGGGAGGCGCCGGCTGGAATCTCCGCATATCCAGTCGCAATGATGATCGGTATCCGCGGCCTTAGCTGCTTGATTTTTTCCGCGAGATCGAGCCCCGTCATGCCTGGCATGGCATAATCTGTCACAACGAGATCGAATTGAGCTTCAGTTGCGAGGACTTCCAGCGCTTGGGTGCCTGAAGAGGCCTCAACAACACTGTGTCCGAGATCGATCAACATGTCGGCCGTACCCATGCTTACAAGTGGATCGTCATCAACCAGCAAAACTCTCGAACCAACCGCTGCATCTTGTACGGAAGACGTGACCAGAAGCTCGATTGTCTTGATGTCCGCGCGATCGGCGCGCGGGAGCCATAGATGAACAACCGTCCCCTTGCCTTGCTGGCTGGTGATGTGGACAGCACCGCCAGACTGCGCGGTCAATCCATGTACCATTGACAGGCCCAATCCGGTCCCTTTGCCAATGCCCTTAGTGGTAAAAAACGGCTCCATCGCCTTGGCTAAAGTGGCTTCAGACATGCCCTCGCCGGTGTCTGCCACGCTAATGCGGACATACTCTCCGCGAGGCAATGCTTTCGTCAGCGAGAATTGCTGACCACCATCGTCGTCGCGAGCAGCAATCGTCAACACACCGCCATTTGGCATTGCATCTCGGGCGTTCACCGCCAAGTTCATCAAGGCAAGTTCGAACTGATTGGCGTCGATCTTGACGGGGTGCACGTCGGGCGGCACATCGAAAACGATCGCAATATTCGGGCCTACCGACTGCCGCAGAAACTCGGTGAGATCCGGAACAAGACTTGGAATATCGACTGCTTCAAGCTTCAACTCCTGGCGTCGCGCGAATGCCAGAAGGCGCCTCGTCAGATTTGCGCCGCGCTCTGCTCCCTGAATGGCGCCATCGATCAATCGCGACGTGCGGGGATCTTCGGGCAAATTTTTACGCAAAAGAGAAAGACTGCCAAGGATAACAGCCAGAAGGTTGTTGAAGTCGTGCGCCACGCCCCCCGTCAATTGGCCGATACTTTCCATCTTCTGCGATTCATGAAGCTGCTTTAGCGCAACCTCGCGCTCGCGGGTGCGCTCGACAACAGCGGCCTCCAACTCGTCGTTGGTTCGTCGGAGAGTTTCACGTGCTTCAATCAGATCGGTAATCTCAGTCGCCGTTCCAAACCATCGCGTGATGACGCTATTTGGACCTCGCACCGGAATCGAACGCAGTTTGAACCACCGATGTGTACCGTTCGCACGGCACAGGCGGGCATCGGCGTCAAATATGATCCCGTTCGTCAGAGACAATCGCCACGCCGATTCTAAACGCTGTCGATCTTCGGCATGAACGATGTTTAGCCAAGCCCATCCAAGATGATCTTCGGCCAAACCGCCAGCGTAACTCTGCCATTGCGGATTGTAATAGTCGCAATTCCCATCCGGCCGGCATGTCCAAACCAGCTGTGGCAAAGCTTCCAATAATGCGCGATGGCGTGCTTCGCTTTCACGAATCTCTGCCTCGACGGCCAGTTGTTCAGTTACATCGCGCCAGATCGTTGTCGTGAACACACGGTCATCAGCCTTCCATCGGCCAAGCGAAACAGCAAAAAACGCAAGCTCGCCCGTCTTGCGACGCCCCCCAACCTGAACGGTTTGATATCTGCTTGCGTTTGCGTCGCCTCCAAAGCCAATATCGAGCGTCGCTCCCTTGTCGAGTAGCATGTCGATCGGTTGCCCCAGCATTTCAGGGGCACCATAGCCGAAGGCTTGCTCAGCTGCACCGTTGACCCAGTGGATCGTCCGGTCAGCACCCGTCGTGATAATCGCATCCCGTGCGGAGTCGACGATCGCGTGATAGCGAGCATTTTGGCGGTCGCGCAATACGCGCTCGCGCGCGACCGAAACCGTAACGTCGCTGACTTGCAAGAGGCAGCAACGATTTGCGTCGCTTGACGTGACGGGCCGAACAACAATGTTGTGGAGCAAGTCGTTTCCGTCCTCACCATGTAACGGAAGCGGTCTGTTCAAGGTATGGGTCAGGATGCTGGAGCTGCCGACCTGCAACGCATCGTGTATGGCCGTCGGCAACCGTGTGTGCTGCAACGTGGGAAATATCGAAAGTAAAGTCTTGCCGAGCGCCGCCTCCTTTGAGATGCCGCTGGCGCGGACCATCCAGTCGTTCCACACAACGACAGTGACTTCCGCATTTACGATGACGACGCCCACATCGAGCGCGTCCGTTGCAATTTCCGGTTCGAACGCAGACACGTCAGCCAACATGTTGCTTGTCGATTCCAGCGATGAAATCCTTCACAATCTCTTTCAGTGCCGTGATCGAAGGCAAATCCATCAGCAAAGCAATGAAGCCCCGAATGTCACGGTTCCTGATCGTGAAATCGATGTAAAGAAATAGAACCAGGTTGCCATCGGAGTTGGATTTATTAGTTTCGAACATCGTTGCACCATCCCCACGGATTACCGAAGGAAGCGACATGCGCATTGTCTTGCGGAGCACGTTGGCAATCGTTGCGAGACAGGCATTCAGGATGATGTTGCCAGTTTCCGCTAGTGCCTCTTGTTCCAGGTCAATGACGTCTTCCAGCGAGTGCTCCGCGCCCACAATGGAGCGGACGAGTTCCAGGCTTTGAGCCTGCGGAAAGATCAACAACGCCCGACCGGAGAATGGCCCCTCGAAAGACTGCTGTACTGCAACGAGCTTGGGAGAGTTGCCCCCCTCCACCAGTTTGGCTGCTTCCTGCCGGCTCACAATCCTGACAGAGGGCACCGAGAGCAACACCTGCTCGCCGACCATCTGCCTGAGGCTGGCTGCCGCCCGACTGACGCCCACGTTGGCGATTTCCGAAATCGCATCGCGTTCGATCTCAGTCAGCTCAGTCAGGTCAGACGCCATTACACGGATTTTTTCAAACGGAGCGCAGCGCCGGACAAAAACGCTCCAAGAGCCTCGTCCGTCAAAGGCTTAGCTATAAATGCCGCCTTTAGTTCCCGCGCCCGCGCGATTATCTCATCCTGGATGTTCGCCGAGACAACAGCCACGGGCATATTTGGCTGGGTGGATCGGATGCGGGACACAACTTCCAGGCCATCGGTGCCCGGCATGTTGAAGTCCACGAGAACAATTTCGACCGCACCCGAAGCGATGGCCTTCAGGGCATCTTCGGCATTTGCTGCCTCCGTCAGCTGCCAATCCGGCCGAACCCGCCGAAAAGCGCTCGCAATCACCATCCTGGCGAGCTTGCTATCGTCGACAATGAGTACTTTATGCATGTTCTGCCGTTTTTTGTTGGGTGCGCCCGCACTATAGGTATCCGTAGGCGTTGCCGCCAGTTCGAGCTTCTGCTGCCTCGCAATGCGGACACCGGGGCCTTACCAACCACACGTCCCAGGGCGCTATGTCAAATGATGTAAGCCCATCATCGCAACTGCGGAGCGACCCACCGCTCGCTCCAGGGGTCTCCGCACGGGCCGGCCAATTTAGGCTTGGCGGCGAAGAGGACTTGCGTCACAGCAGTGTGAAGGCGGGTGCAGCCGGTCCAATCGCATGTCGCTGCAGGGGTCGCCAGCAAAAGCTGACATAGCAGTTCGGCGTCCTCGACTGGGCAGATGCCGTCGAGGACGATTTTTCCATCGCTGTCGCGGCGAACCGTCACGGCAATAACTCCGTCAAGTCCAACACGAGCAGCACAACACCATCGCCCAGTAGCGTCGTCCCGGCATAGCCGCGGGCGTTCGCGAGCAGGCCTTGCATGGGCTTGAGCACCACCTCAAGCCGGTCGCGGATGCCGTCAACTTCGAGCGCCGTCGTCCGGCCAGCGACCTCGGCAACGACAACGAGCCTAACTCCTCCGTCAACGGGATCCGTAACGGGCAGATTCATCAATTCCGCCAGCGAGCAAATGGGCACCACGCGCTCGTGCAAAACAAACCCGTCATTGTTTTTAAACCTGCTGATCCGGTCCGGCGTCAAACGCACGGTTTCGGATACCGCGTCCATCGGAATGCCAAAAACCTGACCGCCGGATTCGACCACCATGATCCGCATCAATGTGATGTTCATAGGCAGGTCGAGACTGACTGTAGTGCCGGCACCAACCTTGCTTGACACCGACGCCCGGCCGCCGATGCGCTCGATCGTTGCCCTCACCACATCCATACCTACGCCGCGTCCCGATACATTCGAGATCTCCGCCGCAGTGGAGAAGCCAGCAGCGAAGATCAAATCGATGGCCCGCTCATCTGCTAACGTGGCCAAATCATCCTGCGACAGCAGTCCTTTCTCTGCGGCCTTGCCCTTGATGACTGTAGGGTCAATGCCTCTCCCGTCGTCGATGACTTCAACGATGAGCCGATCGCCTCTTCGCGCGGCCTGCAAGGTGAGCCTCGCCACCTCAGGCTTACCCGCGACACGGCGCTGCTCAGGCTCTTCGATGCCATGATCGAGCGCGTTGCGGACCAGATGCATCAGCGGTTCGAACAGAAGATCGACAATCGTCTTGTCCGCTTCAATCGTCTCTCCAAGAGCCACAATTGTGGCATCCTTGCCGAGCTGTTGCGACAAGTCGCGCACAAGCCTGGGAAACGACCGGAACACCTGCGCCAAAGGGACCATCCGAAGCTGCAGCGCAGCTCCATGAAGCACACCGGTCAGCCGCTCCAAAACCTCGTTCTGCTCCCTGATGGCATGCGCGAGATCGTATCCGCCAATCTCGCCTTCGGCGCGTTTGGCCAGATGCGCAAAGCCATTCTTCACCACAAGCAACTCACCAGCCAGGTCTACCAAGGCATCGATTCTCGATTCATCGACGCGAATTGAGCGGCCAACCGAGTGTGCTCTCGGAGCCGACGACGTTGGCTCCTGCCCCTCCCCGTCATTCCCAGCCGAGTCGTCAGTCTCGGACATCAGCAATCGGAGCGCTTCGTCGATCGCCTCGATCAGCACCGACGGTTCGGACTTCGACAGGGCCGCGGCGCCGGCGCGGCCAATGTTCTCGCCCAAATCTCCGCGTCCACCGTAGCGTAGCGCTGCCAAAGCGGCCCGCATCGCTGACCCTATTCGGCCGGCTTCGTGCTCAGGATTTCGGGACACCCGTAAGACGAGAACCTGCTCCTCCAGCACCGCACGCGTCAGAGCTGTTGCTTCGACAACGTCTGACCGGTGCCGCGGTAACGGCCCGGCTTCGGGCGGAATTTCAAACACACGGACCTGGTCCGGCAGCAAACGGAACACGGCGGCAAGCTCGGCGGAGGTCGCAGCGCAGATCCCAAGCAGCCGGAGATTGCAGGTGTACGGATCGAGTTCAGCGAGCGGCGGCAGCGCTTCGCTGGATTCCATATGAAAAAGCTGCAGGCCAGGCAGACGGCGTACCACCTCCAGCGGATCGTCGCCGTCGAAGAAGCAACCGGCATTCGGCTCGTAACAAAATGCGATGAGCGGTGGTAGCGGCGCGGGTTTGGGCATATCCGGAGACGTGAGGAGCCTTTCGACCCAGCCTGGGATCTGACCGCGCCCCCGGGCGGCCATGCGTTCAGCACCTGCGCCAGACGAACCCTGAGTCGAAATCAGCCCTCTCAAGCCATCGGCCATTTTGCGCGCGGCTTCACCCGCTTCGGCCGGCAACGCCTCATGCGCTTCAAACTCGTCCACCCAGATTGCGACTTGATCAATGCAACCCAACGCATGATCAATCACTAACGACGTCGCACCAACCCGCCCCGCCTGGATCGCCGAAAGCAGGTCCTCCGCGGCATGCATGACCAAGCCCATAGCCGGAAGCTCGACGACCGCTGCAGAGCCTTTCAACGTGTGAAAAACGCGGAACACCCGATCGATCCGGTCCTCCGAAAATCCTTCCCGTTCGGCAGCGATAAGATCGTCGTTCGCCTGCTGGATCAGCTCTCGCGCCTCGACGACGAATTGCTCGTGAAGCGCGTTCACCGCGGTGCTCCGGTCAGAACTGCTACATGGCGGAGCAAGTCAAATTCAGACAACGGCTTGACCAAATAGAAATTGGCGCCGGCAGATCTCGCCTCGTCGCGGTCCTGCGATCCGGCTTCGGTGGTGATGACAAGCGCCGGCAACGTGGAAACGTCGGCTACGTTATTGCGAAGCGCCCGGATAAAAGAAAAGCCGTCCATCCTCGGCATATTCACATCTACGATGACCAGATCGAAAGTTTGGGTTAGCACCTTTTCCATGGCTTCGATGCCGTTGATGGCCTGCTCGACCTCGAGGCCAGCCTTTTCGAGAATATCTCGGCAATAGAGCCGAACGAGGGATGAATCGTCGACAATCAGGATTCGTGTTTTGGTATTAGCGACCGGCATTTCAACTTCCGTCATCTGTCGCCTCCGGCCGCTGATAAACGATCGCCTCGGGATAACGGCAGACACTGAAAAGAGGCGAGATGCGGCTCATCGTCTCGGAGTGTCCGAGGCAAATGTAGCCGCCTGGACGCATACAATCATAAAGGTTTTCCGCTGCAACGCGGCGCGATGTATCGTCAAAATAGATGAGAACGTTTCTGCAGAACACGATGTCGAAATCTCGATAACGAGTCATGTCCGGCCCGTCGACCAGATTGGCCTGCGTAAACTGTACGGAATCACGGAGTCCTGGATCGATCCGGACCCGCCCGTCGTCGATCCGCTCGAAATACCGTTCGATCATGTCGCGCGACAATCGCATCAACGCACGGGCGCCGTAGATACCCTCGGCCGCGGCCTTGAGCGCCCGGGTGTCGATGTCAGATGCCACGATCTCGATGTTGTAGTTGTCAACCTCGCTCCAGTTCTCCATCAGCCACATGGCGATCGAATAAGGTTCTTCGCCCGTTGAACAAGGGATCGACCAGATGCGGATGGAGTCACCGGTCCTCTTCCGCCGCAGGAGATCGCTGAGAAGATGCGAGGTCATGCATCGAAGCTGATGATCCTCTCGATAGAAATAGGTCTCGTTCACCGTGAAGGCATTGACCAGATGCTCGATCTCGTGCCCGGCATCCGCCCTCAGCGTGGCGAAATACGATTGGAAGGAGCCTGATCCCGTTGCAGCAATTCGCTCGGCTAAACGACGGTCGATGAAGTAGCGCTTGCTGTCGTCGAACGACATGCCGGTCCGGCGATAGAGAAACTCGCAGAGCCGCCTGACGTCGTCCTGGGCAATAAGGACGGCACGGGCAACCGGAACGTCTGGAGGCACCATCCGGTGTCAGCTTTCGGTGCTCGAAATCCGCGCGATGGTGGCCTCTATGGCGAACGGCAGGAATGGTACGTTTGCGAACCGTTCGGCACAGGCTTTTAACGTCGGCAAGGCATCGCGCGTTCCAACCTCGGCCAGCACCTCCACGGCAGCCGCACAGACGTTGGGATGGCTCTCTTTCTTCAGTAGGTCGCACAGCACGAGTGTGGCGTGTTTCGGCGGCATGTTGCGCGCTAATTCCGTTGCCAGAAGGCGGACATCTGTGTCGGCGTCGCCAAGGAGCGCCGCCACAAATGGCTCGACCGCCCCAGGCAAGGCTTGCAAGGTTTCGATCGCCGCTGAGCGTTGTCTGGCATCCTGCGAGCGCAGGTAAGGCAAAAGGGTACGCACGCTTGCCTCGTCGCCGATCCGCATCAGCGCGGTCATGATCGCTTCGCGGACGCGAGGGTTCTGTTCTCCGTCGAGCGCGGCCGCCAGAACAGGAACGGCGGCGGCAACGCCTCCGAGCGCACGTGCCGCACCCCAGCGCATCTCCGCATCGGGGCTACTCAGCGCCGCGATGTGTGGAGCGGTTGCTTCGCCGGGCTTGCTTTCGGTGACTGGGGTGGATGCACCACGCTTAATGAACGGCATCGGCCGCTATCCATTCGGCGAGCGACGCGGCGATCTCGTCCACCGGCCTCACCAAGTCAGCCCCGCCGCTTTTCACGAGTTCGCCAGGCATTCCCCATACCACTGCAGTCGATTCCGCCTCGGCGATTGTCCTGCCGCCCCGCTGGCGCAGCTCGGTCATTGCGGCGGCGCCGTCGTTACCCATCCCGGTCATCAGGACGCCGATCAGCCTGGTGGGGTCGTAATGCTCTAGAGCGCTCTGTACCATCCGCTCCACGCTGGGATGCCAAGGATAGTCACGCCGCGCAGGCACTGGCATCGCGTGCAGACCAGACTGCCGGCTGCTGACGACGACATCGGCGTCGCCCCGACCGATATAAATCGTTCCCGGCTCCAAAAGCATCGGACGGCTAACCTCGACGACTTTCAGCTCGCAATTTCGATCGAGCCGCCTGGCGAACGCTCCGGTGAAGTTTGCCGGCATATGCTGTGCAACTATTACCGGCCACGGCAGTTGCTGCGGCAATCGTGGAAGCACAATGTCGAGGGCGGCAGGCCCACCCGTCGAAGTCCCGACAAGGATCAATCCGGGCTTCAACTGAGGGCCCGTTTTTCGAGTGCCGTACCGGTCAGAACGGATCGGCCTCGATACGATGCCCGCGCCACGAAATTGGTGCCTGATGCGCTCCTTCAGCCGAAGGGTCGGGCGGATTTTGGCTTGCACAGCACCGCGCACCTTCTCGATCAGGACAGGGCGCATGCGATCTATCTCAAGCGAAACTGTGCCGGCCGGCTTGGCGATAAAGTCCACGGCCCCGAGTTCTATCGCCTCCAGGGTTGCGTCCGCGCCCTGAGCGGTCAGCGAGGAAATCATCACAACAGGCCTGGGCGCCTGGATCATGATCTGGCTGAGACAACTCAGCCCGTCCATACCCGGCATCTGCACATCGAGCGTGACGACATGGGGATCGAACGAACGCACCAATTCGAGCGCTTCGGTGCCATTGCGCGCGAGTTGAATGTCAAAATCACCTTCGCCTCGGAAAATGCCCTCGAGCAGCTTCCGCATCAGCGCAGAATCATCCGCAATAAGAAGCTTGATCACGAAGCTTTCGAATCCCGCGAGGCAACCTTACGGTCGAATTTGGCCAGAACCTCTGCCTCGATCCGGTCGAGAAGCTGTGCCGGATCTACCAGCAAAATCATACGGTCGAGTGCCTCCAGATTGGCGACCCGCCCAATCAATCGCATCTGTTCTGTCGAAACCTCTGGAGCGGGTCGGATATTTTTTTCGTGAATCTTCATGACCTCCGATACCGCGTCGACCATGAAACCGGTCTTGGCGCCGCCCGCCGACAAAACGAGAATGCGCTCGCTGCCGGACCGTCCCTTCGACTCGATTTCGAACCGACGCCGCAGATCGATGATCGGGACTGCGGCGCCGCGCAGATTCATTACACCATCGACAAAAGCCGGAGCCTTCGGCAAGCGGGCAATACGTTCCGGCGGCCGCGCTATCTCGTCCACGGCCGCAATTGGCAACCCGTAGTCCTGATCGCCGAGCCGGAAGATAATGAATTGCTCGTCAGCCATTGCATCCCCCTCCGTATGGCTTGCAGTGGCTTCACTCTGCTGGCCTTGCTCGGAAAGCACACGCCGCACTAGATCAGACGAGAAGAGCCGATCGGGCGAAAGGATCGCGACCAGACGCTTTCCGTTATTGAGGCGGCAGATGGAGGTGATTTCCGCGTCGCCTTCCCCGCGCGTCAGCAGCGACGGCGCCGCATCAATCGTCCCCGGATCGACATGAATGATCTCCCGAGTACGATCCGCAACGACACCGATGGCGCCGCCGCCCATCGGAAGCACGACGACCTTGCCCGACTCTTCGCACCTGCTGTCAGCTGGAAGTCCCAGCAGGGCACGCAGTGAGACCAACGGCAGCAGGCGGTCGCGTAAAGTCACAACACCGAGAACGGCGGCCTCGGATCGCGCCACTTCCGAAATCTGGTCTGGAAGCTGGATGATCTCCTGCACACGGTCGAGCGGGAGAGCATACTCCTGGGTGCCCAACTCAAAGCTGACCAGCGAGACCTTCCGGTTTTCGGCCGTGACAGTTTGTACCGCATTAACGGCGGATACCGAGGCCACGCCGGATGCCCTTTGTGCTGAAACACCTAGATGGCTGAACTCGTCGCGCAGTATCCGGGTGGGGCTAAGAATCTTGACGGTGCTTTCGCCTTCGGCACCCTTGATGACACCGTCCAAAAGATTCGGGTCGATCGATCCGGCGCCAGCATCGTCCTTCTCAAGCCGATTGGCCGGAAGTGAAACCAGTCCGTCAATACGATCGACGACGTAGCCTACGGGGGCGCCGCGAGCGATCACAATGACGCGCGCGGCTTCATCCAATTGGGTGCCGGGAAGTCCCAGCAACCGACGCAAGTCGACCACCGGCAAGACAATGCCATGCAGATTGGCGAGCCCGACAAGGCTTTGTGGCGCGAGCGGCATGCGGGCCATATTCGG
The DNA here is from genome assembly GCF_001579845.1 of Rhodoplanes sp. Z2-YC6860. GTDB lineage: Bacteria > Pseudomonadota > Alphaproteobacteria > Rhizobiales > Xanthobacteraceae > Z2-YC6860. The sequence goes on along the minus strand of NZ_CP007440.1, from coordinate 2,308,367 downwards.
AACCCGGACAATTTCTGCGACGTCACCAAGCTGAAATCCGAACTTGCCGCTCGCCAGGTCAAACACAACGAAATTCGCCGTATGACCGGTTTCGAGCGGGAGCAAATCATTTTGAGCGGTATCGCCGGCGTTCCCGTCACGGCCCAGGCCGGCGGCAGATGCGACTGCGCCTGAAGCAACGTGATGGGTGCGTTTAGCCATTGCGGCTCTGGATGTCTTCAGCGAGCGAGGCAATTTCTTCAATAGCTGCTGCAAGCTCTTCTGCGCCACGCGCTTGCTGCTTGGCAGCCGTGGATGCTTCCGCCGCCGCGCTGCCGGCCTCCTCGGCCGCAGCCGCGATCTGTTCGGCGCCTCGCGCGCCTTCCTTCAACGACAATAGAATCGCATCCGAACCGGCCAAAATTTCCTGGCTGCCAGCCGCAAGCTCTTCCATGTCCTTCTGCACGGAGCTCAAACTGGATAGTACCAGCGCATTCTTCTGATTTTCAGTCTCGGCCGCTGCAATGATCTGTTCCAAATCCTTCCGGACGGTAGCGATCTGGTCTTGAATGGCACGGACCGTGTCTTTAATGCGACTGGCATTTTCGCCGGAATCGCGTGCGAGACTGCGAATGTCCTTCGATACGACGGCGAAACCTTTGCCACTGTCACCGGCGCGCGCAGCCTCCACCGAACCGCTGACAGCCAGCATATTCGTCTGGATCGAGACCATGCTTATGCCATCGACAATCTTCTCGATACTTCGGCTGGCAACCTCCAGACCGACAATCAATCCCAGACCTCGTCTTGTCGTTTCAAGCGCCCGGCTAATGCCTGTCGACAACTCGGAAACCGACTGGCGAACCTCAGCCAGCATGCGGGCACCTTGCTGGGTGCGATCAAGTGATCTGCTGGCACTTTCGCGCGCAGCCGTTGCGGACTTCTCGATTTGATTCAGCGCCGCGCTGGCTTCCTGCGTGGCCGACGCCTGTTGCTGCCCGCCACGGCTGATCTGTTCGACCGCAGTCATAATCTGAGTAGCGGCTCCCGAAATCTCCTGAATCGCCGATGAAAGCTGCTCGGCGGCCGACGCCAATTCATCGGCCGCCGAGACGCTTCTGTCCGTCCCAATCGCACCCGCCAGCGTCGCGACCGACTGCGTCGCGTTCTGGCATTCGTCGAGGGCCGTGGACTGTTGCTCAACACTGCGCAACGCCTCAGCCGCAGCCGCGGCCTGCTCTTCGGCCGCCGAGGCAATGACCTCGGCGCCCTTTTGTGCTTCACGCGCGGCGGTTTCGGCCTGAGCGGCTGCCGTTGCAATGGCTTGGCTGCCCTCCGCCAGCGCTATGATTTCCTTACGAAGCTCGCCAAGACCCAGCACCACGGTTTGGCTGCGTTCGGCCTCGGCAGAGGCGCCCTGCGCAGCGTTCGCGATCAACGTGGAGATGCCCTTCACCTCTTCCTGGATTTGACCAGCAAGGCCTTGCGCGTCCCGTGCGCTCTTCTCCGATGACTCAGCCAGGCCCCGGACTTCATCCGCAACGACGGCGAAGCCTCGGCCATGATCACCTGCGCGGACGGCTTCGATGGCAGCGTTCAGCGCCAGAAGATTGGTCTGATCGGAGACATGGCCGATGGCTTTCGTGACATCACCAATGCTGGCGGCCTGCTCGCTGAGCTTGAGCATGACAGCAACCGACGCGGCCTGGCGCTCACCATTAAGTTTGATGTTGTTTGCCCATGCGCCAATTTCGTTGGAACTGTCGGCAACGAGCTTTTGCAACGCATCGGTCCGGCCACGTGCCGAAACAGCACGGTCCCGGGCCTGAACGAGGATTGCGGCCGTACCGTTGGCTGCGGCAAGTGTTTCCTGCGAAGCAGCTGCCGCTTCCTCAGCTCCGGTCGCGATTTGCTCCATCGCGCGGCGGAGCTCTTCGGCGGCGGAAGCGGACTGGGTGATGCCGCTGGCAAGTTCGTCAGTCGCCGCTGCGATCCGTTCTTCGATTTTCTGATCGCGACTGCCCGATGGTTTCGTTCGCATCGGCTTCTTGCGAGCATGAGGCTGCGCGATCGCGGGAACCGCCGCTGACATTGGCCGTGCCGCATTCGCTCCGTGCGCGGCCAGACTGGCGGTCTTCATCAAAGACTTCGGCTTGGCGGTAGCCGCCGTCATACCAGGACGACGAAGTCCGGCAGCGCCTCCAGCCACGGAAGCTCTGGTTTGCTGCCCGCCGAACGCGTCAGAATGGGCCTTATAAGCCGAATTTCGAGTACCGTTCGATTTCTTTGGCATTGTTGATCCGGACAGCCTAAATCGCGGGGGGACGCGGACGCGCAGTGGCCCGGCTCAAACCTACGCGCTATGCCACAGCCCATACAAGCGACAACAAAAAATGAGACACCGAACGCCTAGCCTTAGCACCGGATAGCAATCCCGCTTAATGTGTCATTTGATGGTCACGTGCCGGCATTGAACGGCGCCACACATCGTGCCGATCCGTTCGTAAAATTCGGATGTACTATGGCTAACCACGCCTCTCCCCCACTCGGCGATCTTGAAAAAGATGCGCTCGCGGAGCTTTCGAACATCGCGATGGCCCGCGCGGCGAACAGCTTACGCCAGATGGTCAAGCATCAAGTCCTGCTTTCTGTCCCGAGCGTGGATATTCTTTCGAAGGATGACGCGGCCCAAATCATCAGCAACCCGGACAGCCCCAGTCTGGTGGCCGTGCGACAGGATTTCAGTGGTCCGTTCTCGGGACGCGCGCTGCTGATTTTTCCGGAATCCAACAGCCTCGAATTGGTCCGCGCCGTGGTGGGTCACGAGCTTCCGCTTGAAGACATCGGGAGTCTTGAAGACGAAGCGCTCGCAGAAACCGGCAACATTATTCTGAACAGTTGGGTCGCGACACTCGCCAATCTTCTCAAGAAAAGTCTGCAAATGTCGCTACCGGTCGTCATCCGGGGCGACAGCCGGCAAATGTTGAAAGGTGAAGAAAGCCAAACTCTCGTTCTGTTTCTTCATATCCGGTTTGAGATCAGCACTCGAAACATTCAGGGCTACGTTGCCCTCTTGATGGACATACCGTCCATCGACAGCCTGAGATCTTTGCTTGCGAACTTCATCAAAGACCTAACGCATAAGTAGAACATGCTGACGGGATGGCTGGTACAGAGGGCCTGCAAGGGATGGAGCAAGGCGAAGCGCTGAGCGAGTCAAACCCGGACGCTACCGGACACCGGCGAGATCGGTACTGCTAATAATACTACATGCAGAATCTCTGCTGGTCTAAATGGCTTGAAAACAAAGTAGAATCGCGCCGTGTCGCCCCAATCCATCATCGGACCGACCGTCCGCCTTATTTCGAGCAGCCCAACGCGACGGGCGCCGTTCAAGAATGAGATTTTCGAACAGCTTCGTGCGTGGCCAGCGTCGGTAGTGGGTCCCCCGCGACTAGATTTCCATCGTAGACGGGCGAAAATCTGCGCAAAAGTGGAGAACGTTGGATTTCAGTTCGTCTCCCTCCGCCAGTCCCACCCGGCGACATATTCTCCGCCCCCCGGTGAGCCCCGCAAAAAGCGCAACGTTCATCGGCTTTTCGACGAAGACCTCCGCACTTCGCAGAACGCGCACAGGGCCGAAATTCTCTCTCTACGCCCAATTGTCTCTAAAGCTCCGCACTTCGGGATTTAGTGCGGAATTCAGTTGAGGCCCGATTTTGCTGGCTTTCTTGAAGCCATCGAGCCTCGAAGTTGGAATGGGCGCGACGCCCGGCAAGAGTCACCTTCGAAAACGGCAACGGATGAATTTGTCAGTTTTTCGAAACCGCAGATTCGAGCAACTCATAGGCACCGGCGAAATAGGCTATATTGTGCCAGGGCCGCTTACTAAGCACTTCCGCGAACTGGCGGGCCTGCATAGCGTTACGACCAAACAAAACTACACGGCGATTAAAATCGTCCTCGGGCAATGCCATCTTCTTTAACTTGCCGGAAAGCACGTCCTCCACCGGTGTGTTCACGGCGCCGGGGAGGCTGCTTTTGGCAAACTCATCTGCGGAGCGGACGTCAATGAAGACGGCAGTCTTGTCCTGCCCGAACACCCGCTTGACGCCGCCTAGCTCGATCGCAGTTGGGCCGCCGAGCGAGCGCCAAATTGGCATGCCGAGCTGATAGCGCCGCACATTGCTGAAGCCCGCTGCCGCCAGCTGATCCGCCAAGCGTCGGCTTGCTTGGCAATACGGACCATTGCAGTAGAGGACTAGCGCCTTGATCTTGTCCCCGCCCACCAGATTCAGGACTTCTCCGACCTGGGTATCCTGAGAGACGTCCAGAACCCGCGCGCCGGGAATGTGTCCGGCTTCGAATTCGGCCGGCGTGCGGGTGTCGAGCACGATCGCACTGTTGTCGATGATTATCCGCCGCATCTGCTCGGTGCTGACTTCACCTGTCTTCTGGCCAGATTCCCCAAGGGTCGCCTGCCAGATATTCAGGTTTTCGGCGTTCGCGGTGGTTGCCATTGCAGCGACAAGGCCCACGACTGCAGCGAACTTCACGAGTGTGCGGCTCTTCATGTGCTTCTTCCTATGCCTGATATCCGATCCATATCGGACACGAGCATAGGCATCGTTTGGCAGGTTTCAGTCCAAAACTATCGGCTTAGGGGAGCACGCACAATTTCTGCTGTCTCAGCCAGTCCGGACCCACAATGGTTCTGCGAGCGGGCCAAGCTCGTCCAACAGCCTTTGCAAGGACAGCCGAACAGCGCCTGACAATGCCGCCTCGTTGCGGAAAGGGCCGCGCTGTTTGGAGGATGCCAGGAACAAGGTTCGTCGCAAGGCAGGCGTCACGATTGGCCGAACATCGAGTACGCCGGCCTTCACTTCATCGATGACCGAAAAGTACGGAAGAATGCTAGTTGCAGCGCCACGCGCGACCAAGCTCTTCATGGCCGATACCGACCGAACTTCATAGGCGACGCTAAGTTCTAGTCCGAGATCACGGGCCGTGCGGGTCGCGACAGCACGGATCGAATCGCCCACTTCCGGCATTGCCAAGCTCTCATCCAAAGCATCGACGAAGGCAATCGGCTTGCCCTTGTGGGGCCCAGGAGGTGTGACCAAGACGAGATCGTCCTGGAGCAGCGCTGTGCGAGAAAGCTGTGGGAGATCGGGAACATCGTAGCAAAGGATGAAATCGACCTCGCCCCGCGCCAAGCTCTCGATTAGAACATGGCTCATGGCCTCCACCATCGATAGCAGCAGCTGGGGATGGTTCTGTCGCACAGTCAGGGCTAGCTCGGTACCGGCAATCAGCATCAGCGCCGGCGTGATGCCAAATCGAATGGCTTCGCTGTCCTCACGCTCCGCGGCCGAGACCTCTTTCCTGGTCTCCTCGACCAGTTTTAGGATTTCGACGGCGCGAGTGTACAAAAGCTTGCCCGCTTTAGTCGGGCTTACGCCGCGCGAGTGCCGGACCAAGAGTGCAATGCCAAGATCCTCCTCGATCTGGCGTATCTGCATGCCTAGGGCCGTTTGAGCAACGTGAAGCTGCTCAGCTGCCCGGGTTATATTCTCGGCATCCAGCACGCTCACGAAATATCTGAGCTGGCGCAAGTTCATGAATGAGCGATCTCCAACCCGCACTATCGTGATTGTATGGCCCACGCCCCGGCCGGGCCAGCGATCTGAAGCAGTGTGATTAGCTTCGAGGACTCGAAGTGAGGAATGCTACGGCTCGGGCTTAGGAGTTCGCCGGACTTCAGGATTTGGAGAACGCTAACCGGAAATTTTAGTTACTCAGGACACTCTTGCGTCCAGCCCAGCCGTTTCCCATGCCGCACCCGGAGCTGAAGGTTCCAAAATCAAGGCGCGGCTTGCCGCCGACTTTGGCGGCACGGCGCTGACGGGCTCGCCTGCCGATTTCGGCAAGCTTATCGCCGAGGAAATCGCGAAGTGGGCCGGATCGGCAAGCCCTGCGTTGATCTCCTTGTTAAGCTTGCGCGCTCGAACCTTGCGACGTACACGGGCTTGTTCGATTCTGTACGCAAGCTTTTTGCCGCAACCAAGGAAGCGAAAGCGCGCCGTTATGATGCCGGGCGGTTCTCTTTCAACGTCACGAAAGGACGGTGTGCGACCTGTGAGGGAGAGGGTTTCGTCTCAGTTGAGTTGTTATTCTTGCCGAGCGTTTACACACCCTGCCCGGCATGCAAAGGCGCACGCTACAATGAAAAGACCCTAGAGATTAAAATTCATGGGAATTCCGTGGCGGATGTTCTCAGTATGACAGCAGAAGAGGCCTATGCGTTCTTTCGAAATGATGCGAGTTTAGAGCGCAGCCTGCACGTCATCAAACAGGTCGGTCTGGGCTATATACGCCTCGGTCAATCGGCGACCGAACTTTCGGGCGGAGAGGCCCAGCGCATTAAACTTGCGACTGAGCTGCAGCGTGCGCAACGAGGCGGCACGCTCTACATTCTCGACGAGCCCACCACGGGGTTGCATCCATCCGACGTCGAGAAACTGATCGAGCAACTCAACGGCCTGGTCGATGGCGGCAACTCTGTGGTCGTCGTTGAACACGATATGCAACTCGTGGCCCAAAGCGATTGGGTGATCGATATGGGCCCCGGCGCGGGGGATGAGGGCGGGATGGTCGTTGCGTCCGGTCGTCCTTCCGCCGTTGCGGCTACGGACAGCAGCAAGACGGGTTTTTATCTCCGGCACTCACTACTGCGCGGTGACTGACTTTGCAAAACATTCACGGGGGCGAGGGGATTCACGATCATCTACGGACGCTTGCGCGTCTTGTGACTTGGACGGCGACATTCCGCCAAGCTTACATCTTGTATAGAGCGCAGCGCACGAAACCTTTTGGGATAATCGGGAGACGATGAAAGGCACGGCACTCCATGATTATTTGGACATAGCTCGGCCGCGATAACCATCGGAGAGGCTTTCTTTTATGACCATTACGCCGTGGGGCCCGGTGTCTAAATGCAAGCGCCAGGCTTGTTGTCTTCGCGCGGGCGTCGAATGGCGGTTCCTGGCCCGATCGTGGGCGCTGGCTTGCCCGGACTGTTGCGGCGTTCGGTGGCATCCTAGCTTGGCGTCGTCGGAGGTAACGGTGCCAGGCCAACTCAACAATGGCAGTGGGTTGCCAGGACTCAATAAGAATTCTCGGCCCGACACCCAAACCATGTTTTTCGTCCAGAAGCTTTTTGCACCTTCTGGAGGAGCCGAAGAAAACGCGATCACAACGTCGAGGTGCCCTTCTTCGAGCCGCTTCAGGAGGACGTTCGACGCGTCGCACGAGCAAGTACTTGCCGCCGAGGGTGTGTCGTTCGATTTATCAACATCCAGCAGAACGACCTCTTCAAGGTCCTGACATTGGTGTCCGTCGTCGGTATTCCCCTGACATTCTTGGTGGAATGTAGGGCATGAATTTCAAAGTGACGCCCGAACTGGGCTTGGGGGTATCCGTTAGCTTGGCTGGCCATTATCGCAAGCGGCTTGTTGCCGCTGCTATGGTTCAAACGCCACGGCTGGTTCGACTAAACGGCGTGGTCTCCAACGGATGAGCAGTCTTTTGAAGCCGACCAGCTGAGGCTATGATTGCGCGTTTAATGCTAGCAGCAACAGTGACCGCCCCGTGACTTCATAGGCGGCGTCAAACGCAAAATCGGACTTTGGCAACTCAGGCGCATTTGTGTCCAGCAAAAGTGACCAACCCGAACCAGCGGGAGCTTTGGGCAGAGTGAACGTCACCACATCGTGGTAGCTGTTCAAGATCAACAGCAAAGTGTCGTCTCTGCCGCGCGTATGAATACCAGTGGGCTGTGCGCGACCATCCATGAGCATGCCAAAGCATTTGAGGTTGGTGTCGCGCCAATCGTCGTCATTGAGTTCTTGGCCATTGGCTTTGATCCAGCTCACATCCTTTACGGCAAGTTCCTCGTTATAGGCGCCGGTAAGAAAGCGTGTGCGACGCAGAATGGGATACTGACGGCGTAGCCCAACAACCTTCTTTGTAAACTGGATAAGGTCTTGGCCTTTTCCTTCGATTGTCCAATCCAACCAACTGATGTCGCTATCTTGGCAATACGCATTGTTGTTGCCGCCTTGCGTTCGGCCGAATTCATCTCCAGCGAGCAGCATTGGCGTGCCTTGCGCGAACAATAGCGTGGCCAGCATATTTCGGATCTGGCGACAGCGAAGCTCGTTGATTACATCATCGTCCGTCGGGCCTTCGGCACCACAATTCCACGAGCGATTGTCCGAACTACCGTCCTTGTTGCCTTCGCCATTCGCGTCGTTATGCTTACTATCGTAGCTCACGACATCGTTGAGGGTGAAGCCATCATGGGCCGTGACAAAATTCACGCTCGCCCACGCGCGTCGTCCTTCATGGTTGAACAAATCGCCGGAGCCGGAAAGCCTCGGTGCGAGCGCACTGGGAAGCGCCTGGCCTCGCCAGAAATCGCGAATGGTGTCGCGGAATTTGTCATTCCACTCAGTCCACCCCGGCGGAAAGCAACCAACCTGATAGCCGCCCGGGCCACAGTCCCAAGGTTCAGCGATCAGTTTGATGGAGCGGAGCACGGGGTCCTGGCCGACGGCTTTGAGAAAGCCGCTGTGCTCATCAAAGCCATGGGGTTCGCGCGCCAGAATGGTGCCGAGGTCGAAGCGGAAGCCATCGATGTGCATTTCTTGCGCCCAGTAGCGCAGGCTGTCGGTCACCATTCGAATGACCGCCATATTGCTGAGATTGACAGTGTTTCCAGTGCCGGTGTCGTTGATGTAGTAGCGCTGCTGATCGGGCATCAGTCGATAGTACGTCGCGTTGTCGATCCCCTTAAACGAGAGTGTGGGTCCTCGCTCGTTGCCTTCGGCCGTATGGTTGTAAACGACATCCAGAATGACCTCGAGCCCAGCCTCATGGAAGCGCGCGACCATTTCCTTGAATTCGCGCAAGCTGTTCGGGACGTCCGCCGCATAGCGCGGGTCCGGCGCAAAAAAGCCGATGGTGTTGTAGCCCCAGTAATTGGCCAAGCCCTTCTCAATGAGTTGGCTGTCATCGATGAAGGTGTGCACCGGCAGCAGCTCGACCGACGACACACCCAATGACTTGACGTAATCGATGACCTCTTTGGTCCCGAGGCCGGCGTAAGTGCCGCGCCGATTTTCGGACACAGCCGGGTGACGTTTGGTAAATCCCTTGACGTGTGTTTCATACAGAACCGTATGTCGCCACGGTACGAATTGGCGGCCTGGTTCACCCTTCCAATCGAAATCAGCATCGACTACGACGCACTTGGGCATGAATGCCGCGCTGTCGCGATCATCGAACGTGGCATCATCCCCCGACTCCATTTTATAGCCGAACAGGGAAGCATCCCACCGCAAACGCCCAGCGTGAGCACGCGCGTAGGGATCGAGTAGTAGCTTGTTAGGATTGAAGCGATGGCCCGCTTGAGGCTCGTATGAGCCGTGCACGCGATAGCCATAAAAGGTGCCCGGAGGCACATCCGAAATGTACGCGTGGAAAATCTGATCGGTGTACTCAGGTAGTTCGATCCGATCAGTTTCGCGCTGACCGGATGAGTCAAACAGACATAACTCAACCTTGCTGGCGTTAGCGGAAAAAAGGGCAAAATTTGTCCCTGTGCCATCCCAGTTTGCGCCAAGCGTGGCTGGCGAACCTTCTTTAATCTCGTGGGACACACGTCACCTCGAATAAAGCGGCTGACTGCCGCCTAGCTTGCGGGGTTGCGATTTTGTGGAACTTCAAAGCGGCACTTAGAAAAGTGGTTCGCCCACCTGAGATTTGATCGGTACGAGCGTTAGTAAAAGAACGGTCAACCGATTCTCTGTCGCCGTTCCTCCGCCGCAGCAATGAAGCTTGGCATCCCGGTGAGAGAGGTTCGATAGATAGACGGATCCGGTCGAATGACCCGTGTCGCAATAGCCCGGTAAACTTCTACGTAATCTGAAGCCATGCGTGCTGACGAGAAGCGCTCTTCGAATCGTTGGCGGACAGCGGACCGATCAAGGGCAAGCACGTCCGGTAACACCTTTAATGCCTCTTCCGTCGAGCATACGACGCGCCCAGTCACCCCTTCATCGATAATTTCAGGCACGGATCCGCTCTTAAAGGCGAGCACTGGGGTACCGCAAGCCATGGCTTCGATCATTACGAGTCCAAACGGCTCCGGCCAATCGATCGGGAACAGTAGTGCCTTCGCCTGGCCTAGAAACTCCGTTTTGATACGCTCGTTGATTTCGCCAACGAACTCGACGTCGGCACCGTCGAGCAAAGGCTCAATCACGCCGTGGAAATAGTCTTCATCGGCCTTGTCGACCTTGGCGGCGATTTTCAGTGGCATGCCGGCGGCCCGCGCGATAGCGATCGCGCGATCCGGCCTCTTTTCGGGCGACACACGCCCAAGGAAGGCAAGATAATTCCCTGGTGGACCTAGATTCGGCGCGTGAAGGTCCAAGGGGAGTCCATGATAGACCGTGGCCACAAATTTGGCCTGGGGAAGCGGCTTACGCTGCGCATCCGAAATCGACACGAATGGCAGATCGTGGAACCGATGGTAGAAAGGCATATGGTCCGCCAAGTCCTGCCTACCGTGTAACGTGGTCAGCATTGGAACATCGCGAAAGAATGGGAGGTGGAAATAGTCGACGTGGAAGTGCACAACGTCGAAATCCAATGCGCGCTCACGCACCTTGTCGAGCATCACCATTAAATGGGGGATCGCATCGCGTACGCCCCCATCGAGCCGCAGGGCGCGAGGACAGCACGAAACAAGATTTGCGGTCGTGATTGAGTCGCCGCTAGCAAAGAGCGTAACCTCGTGACCTTGCCTGACGAGTTCTTCAGTCAGGTACGAGACTACACGCTCAGTTCCACCGTAGAGTTGGGGCGGCACGCTCTCGAACAAGGGAGCAACTTGGGCGATCTTCATTTCAAGGACGTATCCACTGACAAAGGACAGTGACCAGCATCCGGAAGCGGCGAGGGATGGGTTTGGCGGCGAGCCGGCTGTCCCCGATTACTACTCAATGCCAATGCGCGGCTAGAGTTTCATTGCACCGCAGCGAAATCAATAAAATACCCGGGGCAGCGCCCCGGCTCGCACATCACCCCCCACGCCTCCCAACCAAGCCGATCTGCTCCTATTCGTCCCAGAAACTGGGAACGATCGTTCTTGTCATAGCTTTCCTTGCTGGCGGCGGGATGTTTTCGGGGGCAGCTCGCTTCTTCCTGCTCATCTCGGATTTGAGGAATCACCCATGACAAAAGCGATGGATAGCGTGCTGCGCGTTGGCCAGGGCGGCGAAACCCATCAGCAAGCCGACAAATCCGAAAAATCTGCTGAAGCACGCCTGACCACCAACCAGGGAATTCGCGTCAGCGACAACCAGAATTCACTTAAGTCAGGCGAGCGCGGCCCGACCCTCCTCGAAGACTTCGTGCTACGCGAAAAGATTTTCCACTTCGACCATGAGCGCATTCCCGAGCGCATCGTGCACGCACGAGGCTCCGCAGCGCACGGGTTCTTTCAACCATACGAATCGTTGTCCGACTTGACCCGCGCCGATCTCTTCCAACGAAAAGGAGAAAAAGTCCCCGTCTTCACGCGCTTTTCGACCGTGGCGGGTGGGGCAGGCTCAGTCGACACCCCTCGCGACGTTCGGGGCTTTGCGGTGAAGTTCTATACCAAGGAAGGGAACTGGGACCTCGTCGGCAACAACATCCCCGTATTCTTCATTCAGGACGCGATCAAATTTCCGGATCTTGTCCACGCTGTAAAAATGGAATCCGATCGCGCCTTTCCCCAGGCGGGAAGCGCTCACGACACGTTTTGGGATTGGGCTTCCCTGATGCCCGAAACCACACACATGCTGATGTGGGCGATGTCGGACCGTGCCATTCCGCGCAGCCTCCGTATGATGGAGGGCTTCGGCATCCACACCTTCCGAATGGTCAACGCGAAAGGCAAATCGACGTTTGTCAAATTTCACTGGAAGCCAAAGCTCGGCATGCAGTCACTGGTGTGGGATGAGGCGTTGAAGCTGCAAGCGGCCGACAACGACTTCCATCGGCGTGATCTTTGGGAATCGATCGCAACGGGCGGATTTCCGGAGTGGGAGCTCGGTGTTCAAGCATTTGACGAGAAATTCGCGGCCAAACTCCCCTATGACGTTCTTGATCCCACCAAGATTATTCCGGAAGAAGTTTTGCCGGTGCGAATGATCGGCCGCATGGTCCTAGACCGAAACCCTGACAATTTTTTCGCTGAGACCGAACAAGTCGCTTATTGCCCCGCCAACATCGTGCCGGGCATCGATTTCACTAACGATCCTCTCCTCCAAGGTAGGCTCTTTAGTTATCTGGACACGCAAAAGTCGCGGCTCGGCACAGCCAACTTCCATCAAATTCCGATCAACGCGCCAAAATGTCCCATGATGAACTTTCAGCGGGACGGACAGATGCAAATGGCCGTTCCCGTCGGCCGCGCCAACTATGAGCCGAACAGCCTAGCCGATCACGGCGAACCGGGGGGCCCACGGGAGTCTCCCGTCACCGGATTCAGCACTTTCCCAGGCCAAGACGCCGCTGGCGAACAAGGTGACAAGCTTCGCGTCCGGCCAGAATTGTTCGCGGACCACTTCAGCCAAGCTCGCCTGTTCTGGAAGTCGCTGACCGACAGTGAGCGCGCACATGTCGCTTCCTCATTCACTTTCGAGCTTTCAAAGGTGCTCCTTGAACAGGTACCAGCACGCATGATTGGCAACCTGCGCAACGTCGATGATGAGCTCGCGCAGCGCGTGGCTGACGGCATGGGAATAAAGCTGCCGAAGAAAACTACGCCAAGGGCCGATGTGGTCGACATGAAGCCTTCAGACGCGCTGTCGATCCATAAAAACATGAAACCTACCCTCGAGGGCCGCGTGGTCGGAATTTTGATCCACGATGGGTCTGATGCAACGGCCGTCGCTGCGGTCAAAAAGGCGGTCGAGCGGGGCGGCGGTAGATGCAAACTTGTAGCTCCCAAGATAGGTGGCGCAGAGATGCAAGATGGGAGCGTTCTAAAAGCCGATGGCCAACTCGCAGGGACGCCCTCCCAGCTTTTCGATGCTGTCGCCATCGTTCTTTCGGAAGAAGGCTGCCAAGCGCTGCTGAATGAGGCTGCTGCGGTGCAATTCGTCATGGACGCGTTCGGCCACCTAAAGACTATTGGAGCGAATGAAGAGGCTCAGCCCTTGCTCGACAAGGCCGGGGTACAGCCAGACGACGGCATCACCGGCCTCGGAAAAGATTTTATTGCGGCGGCGGGTCAGCGGTTCTGGGATCGCGAGCCCAAGCTACGCACACTTGCATGAAGGGTCCAAATCAGCATAGCCATTCCTCTGCGGCAGGTTCACCTCGTGACTCAAGCGGGTTTTTTCCTATATGGACAAAACTCGGCCCTCCCGACGCGTTCCTCCACACGTCAGTTTTCTCTACGTCATCGGAACTAGAACGCGAGCTTTGCTTTGGTCTGATGGCTAGCGCCGCCGGGGAAGCTCGGAGCGATTAGCGACTTTGACGCAATGCAAGGGCCCGGGCACAGCCTGGGCTCTTTGCATGTCCACCGCCGCGGTTGAAGCGAAACTGATGAATGGTTGCCAAATGACTACGGCGAGAGCCCCGACACCTGTATCCAGTCCATCGTGCGGCTTGGCGTCGCAATTTTCCGAACAATCGATGCAGAGCTAGAAATGGACCTGACGACAGCGGTGGGTGGTTTTGCGGCGGCTTGGACTACGATCTCCTATTTCCCTCAGCTGAAGAAGTGCTGGGAGACCGGAGAAACGGGAGATTTGTCTATTGGTATGTTGATCACCTTGATCGCTGGACTGTCGACCTGGGTCGTTTACGGAATCCTGCGCGGCGATGTGGTAGTGATTACAGCAAACTGTATTTCCGTCTGCCTCCTTTCCGCGATCTCCGCCTTCAAAGTCAAAGAAATGCTCGGAGATGGAGCAGCAGGTCGTTGAATTTTTAGACGGTTCGTGTGCTCCGCTGCGCACCCCAACCAAAGCGCTGGCATATTTCGTTCGAGTGAGCTGTGAATTCCATGCGACATTGACTTCGTTCGCCAAGGAGTAACGACATGGCAAAGTCGCCCCGCCGTTCTAACTCGAGGATTGAGAAGCCATCGCGTTCGGAAGCCGAAGATGCTGTTCGCGTACTTCTCCGTTGGGCCGGTGATAATCCGGACCGGGAGGGTCTTAAAGGAACACCGAGCCGCGTCGCACGTGCGTTCGAAGAATGGTTCGCTGGCTACCAGCAAAACCCAAGCGACTACTTGAGCAGGACATTCGAGGAGGTCGCAGGCTACGACGAGATCGTGGCTTTGCGCGACATTCCGTTTGAGTCTCATTGCGAGCATCATCTCGCGCCTATTATCGGCAAGGCACACATTGCTTACCTGCCACGGCGGCGTGTGGTTGGCATATCGAAACTGGCAAGGTTGGTCGACGTATTCGCGAAGCGGCTCCAGATTCAAGAGAAAATGACCGCCGAGATCGCCGCTTGTCTTCACGACGTTCTCAAGCCCCTTGGTGTGGCTGTGATCATAGAGGCAACGCACCAATGCATGACAACGCGGGGCGTCCACAAGCATGGGGTTTCGATGGTGACTAGCCGCATGCTCGGCGCGTTCCGCACGCAGCCTCAGACCCGGCAGGAGTTATTGGCGTCACTAAACCTGCGGACACATTTCTGAACACGATAGGGCGTCCGTATGGCAGATACAAATTCTCCGAGGAAGATGAGGCCTACGGATAAACGTTGCGCCCGGAATTGCAGAGAATCACGGCTCTGCGTGTAATGTTAAACCGAATAAGGAAATGCCAGGACTGTCAGTGTGCCTCTTGAAACTTCAGGGGTAGTCAATCGGCCGCCGAGTTGACCGGTCAGACTTTTCGCCAGTCCTAATCCCAGGCCGCCTGAGCGTGCTGGTCCCATCCCCCGGCCATTGTCGCGGACCGAAAGTTCGGCCTCTCCGATATTGGTGTTGATGCGGAACAAAACGCTAATCACCCCGCCCTCTTCTTCGAAGGCGTATTTGACGGAGTTAGTGACTAGCTCATTCACGATAAGGCCGACAGGGACGGCACGGTCGAGCGGAACGCCCGCGGCGTCCGCGTCCACCTCTATCGTTATTCCCGGGCGTTTGGGGTCGATGTTCGCACAAAGCGCCCGCAAATAGTCTTGCATTTCAACCGTGCTGGCACTTTCTTTGAAGGTTAGTTGATCGTGCGCCAACCCAATCGCCAGCACCCTGTCCATCACGCTTGAGAGCCGCTCGCGGACTTCTTCACCGGATGCTTGTCGGCTTTGCAAAGTCAGCAAACTTACTACGAGCTGAAGATTGTTCTTCATCCGGTGCTGCAGCTCACGCAACAGAGTCTCAGTTTGCGTACGAGCCTGGGTCTTGTCGGTCGCTGCCGTTAGCGCATCAGCCTGCGATGCGCGGCGAGCAAGCGATAAACCGATAATATCGGCAAACACCGAAAGAGAGTGAACCTCAAACTCCTCGAAGACGGTCTTTTCAACCGTGTCAACCTCAAGGACGCCCCAGTGGCTCCCATCTACGAAAATTGGCACGTTGAGGACGGAGACGATGCCGTGCTCTCGCAAAACGTCAGCGTAGCGAAATTCTGAATCGCTTCGGATGTCGTCGCACGCGACTGGAGCCCCGGTTTGCAGAGATCGTCCCGGCGAGGAGTGGCGATCCGCCCCAAAGCTAACATGCCCGACTACACCAAGCTTCCAGCCGACGCCCGCCACGATCAAAAGGTCTCCGTGATCAGGACGGTAGCGCAGCACTTTGACGTGCTTGATGTGCGTTATGCGCGCAACCTGGGCGGCAGCGTTTTGCAAAAGCCGCTGTTCAGAATCGGCTTCCCCAACGATGCGAGTAAAGGTCGCAAGCGCGCGCTGGTAGCTTACGGCCTGCTGCAAATCGACCAAGCTAGCCCCTTGTCAGCTCGCACTCCCCGCATACCCATTACCGGTCGCCGGAGTTCAACGCCGGGATGTCGAATTTCGCGTTGGTTTGCCTTCGTAACATACTCTCAGGAACGCAAATCCACATTTGCAACGTTATCGCGGTAATCCTTCTTAGGATCTGCTCCCATTAAAACTTTAAGACCCGCGATCATACTTGACGCATCAATCCAGATCTCCGCTCGCTCGGGATCGAATCGAAGAAGGGAAAGTTTTGGATCGTCCTTGCCGCCTTTGTACCAAGCGGCGATATAGCGGTTCCAAAGTTTTTCTATCACGCCCCGGTTTGTATCGACCGTCAAAGACCCATGGACGGTGGCGAAAATGTCATGCCCTTTGTCGACAAAAGTCGCGATCGCACGGTCGTGCGACCCCGCATTCAGCTTCTGTACGATGGTGTTGTCAGTGGACGTAAAAAACCAAATCGGCCCTCTTTCGCCATCGAGTTGGGCTGTCATAGGTCGGGCATGTCCGTCTTCGACGCCGTCGAGGCCCAACATCATCGTCATATCAGAGGCCAACGCGCTCCAGAACTTCTCTTCAATTTCCTGCGGGCTTGGCATGTTGCGCTTTCTCTAGTTTCGATTCGTCCAATAACAGCCGCTGCAACCGTATGTTCCCAAAATTGTTGCTGAGAAGCTGAAGCGCCACTGCCATGTGAAGGGTCTAACCCTTACATGCAACGCATCACTGATAGTGAGACCCAGGGAGTCTTTGACAGAGAGCGTCGCGCTCCCGCCTGTACGCGGGAAACAATTATGCGCAATCTCACCTCCTCAGACTTGATCCGTGCTGGCTCTGCTCTCGTTCTATCAGCCGGGATTCTCGTGGGTACGACTATGACTTTAGCGGCAATGGAAAATGCGGTTCCGAAAATTGATGTTGAGAGACGTTGCCATGCAGCTCAACACACGAACGAAAAGATGTTAGGCGCCGGTTCCTCATCCCAAACCTTCGAAGCGTGCTTGAAAGATGAGAAGTTGGCACGTGATGCTATGGAGCGCGCATGGGCAGAATTGCCGGCGTCGACTAAGGCTTTGTGTGTGCAGCCGAAGGTCTTCTCAGCGAGCTATATTGAATGGCGCGAGTGTGTAGAAATGGTGGGACACGTTAAAGCCTTAAAGAAGCGGTAATTTCAGCTGCGCCGCTAATCGGATTTAAGTGAGCAAGTCACTCAGCAGTCGATGAGCGGATCGGACGGCTTCGGGATGGACATTGAGCCCTCCCGCTCCGATCGCAGCGTTTTTATGTGAGAGCGCTGAGAACCTTTAGTGAGGCTGCCATGCGTGACGCTAAGACGTCCGACGAGTTCAAGGAAGCCATAGAAAAACGGCTTGGTCGCGCGTGCTCCGTCGAAATCCGTATGGACCCTACTTTCGAGGTGATGGTCAGCGTCGTTGCCACCCCCAGCACGCTAATGCATTACAACAGGAAGCCGATACAATCTTGAGTGAACTTCGCAGCAATTGGGCTCTCAAGATCAGACGCGTCGACGCTGAAGAGGTCGTTCGCGACGAACTTCAGCTCCCGGCCGCCGCGGTGCAAATTGTCGGCGCGAGTCCCGCTGATTACAGGGTGGAAGTTCACGGCGGCGGAACCGAAGCACAAAGCGCGGCCGAACAGACCTTCGCTAGGCTCAGGCGGATGTACGAAATTGAATAGTTTCCCCTGCCGCCGTCCGCGTGA
The DNA here is from genome assembly GCF_001579845.1 of Rhodoplanes sp. Z2-YC6860. Taxonomy (GTDB): domain Bacteria; phylum Pseudomonadota; class Alphaproteobacteria; order Rhizobiales; family Xanthobacteraceae; genus Z2-YC6860. The sequence continues at coordinate 2,290,634 of NZ_CP007440.1, read as the reverse complement.
ACGTTATGATTGCTTGCACGGCGGATATCGGTTCGTCGAAAACTTTTTGCGACGAAGGTTTTCGAAGAAAGCAATATGGCGACGTTGGAAGCCTGAATTATGATTCGGGCTTATCCTCCTCAAATTGGGACCTTATCGATGTTTCTTCGGGTCGACGTTTTTTTGGCTTTTTGCCGTCGAAGAGCCTGAGCAACAGTTCAGTAATTTCTTGATATGTGTCTTTTGACGCGTGATTTTCGTCGGTCATCGCATCGCCCTCTTCAACGGCAATGCGTGCTGTCTGCGTCGTGTTCCAAACGAAACTATTTATTAGACAGCGTCGGATTGTAGGCCAACGACCTGTGGTCATATACGCGCTAATGAGCAAGGCTCATTTCACCGTAATCTGAACAGGCGAACGATCGCGCTTGGCACGACTGTTCTCGCTTCGGCTATTTCTTCATCAGGCCTGCGGCCTGGAGAGCATCGGTAATCACCGCGCCGATATCGACCGGATACCCACGAGGTGATGAAGCTCTGCGTTGCGAGCCCGAAACATCGGGCAGCGATGGCGCCGTGATTGGCCGGGCCGTCCGCTGGGGAACGATCGCTTCGCGGATTTGCGCAAAGCCCGACGCGCGTTTGGGCCGTGAAACGTTTCGCGCTGGTTCCGCGGTCAGGCCGAAAAACCCGGCGATATGAAACGACGACGAAATTCCGGCCTCGAGCAGGAATGGTCCGGCGTTGCCGCATTCGGAATCGGCGTCCCCTGTTGCGAGCGGCGTTCCATGCGCCATGTTGGCGATGGTGTACGACTCGATGACCGCGTCACCGGCGCCGTTGCGCCACACTTGCCTGAGATGGCCCTCGACTTCGTCTTCTTCCGTCGGGTTGACGCGCAGCCCGTGGAGCGAGGTCCATTGCTTGACGATTTCCCGGGCGTTTGCCGGAACGACCGTTCTATCGTCGCTGCCGTGCCAGACGGAGATGCGGGGCCACGGGCCGAGGTGTTCCGGCGCCGCCGCCCGCACCATGTCGCCCCATTGCCGTGGCGAGTGCGACGGGCATTGAAACATGCTCTGCAAGGCCTGTTGCACGTTGCCGGCAGCCCCGTAGGGCAGCCCTGCAACCATGGCGCCGGCAGCAAAGACTTCCGGATAGCAGGCCAGCATGGCGGACGTCATGGCGCCGCCCGCAGAAAGACCCGTGACGAAAACGCGCTGCCGGTCGATTCCTTTCTCGCGAATCATCGTCTCGATCATTTGATGGATCGAGGCGACTTCGCCCTGGCCTCTCTGGGTGTCCTCAGGCTGAAACCAGTTGAAGCAACCGTTCGGATTGTTGGAGCGCTGTTGCTCGGGCAGCAGCAGCGCAAAACCGTACCGATCGGCGAGCGTGGACCAGCCGGCGCCGTGGTCGTAGCCCGCCGCAGTCTGGCCGCAGCCGTGCAGCACGACGACGAGCGGCACATGCAGCACAAGCGAGGGCTCCGCTGGCTTCGGCAGATAATAGTACAGGCGCAGGTTGCCGGGATTTGAGCCGAAGCTTTCGATCTCTTCGAGAACACTGGGCTGTGTCGCCGTATTCGGCAAAGGCATGTTCGGAAGATGTGCAAGAAACGAAAGCGATGGCGGAGCCGACGTTGAAAGCGATGGCGGACCCGACGTTGGAAGAAGGGCGCTCATGGAGTTTCGAAAATTGAACACTGATTGAGGTCCTTTCCATTGCGTCCGGCAACCACCGACATGGGCATGATTGCTGCAGCGCACAATAGGGGATGCGCGAAACAGCGTCGATGAAAACGCGGTTCCCTCGCCCCAGTTGGATTAGGCAGTCAATGGAACGGCGATGCGGCGGTCCGCGTCTTCGCGAAAGGACATCGCCCGCGCTTGATCGAGGCAAAGCTGCGCCACACCTCGAAGTGTCCCGGCACCGGCGTCGGCTTTGACCATGGCGGCCAAGGCGGCCGGGTCGCTCTCGGTCAGCCAGCATCCCAGGATGATCGGGGCATCTGGGAGCTTCCGTCGCAAGCGACGGATGGCATAACGAATGTGGGCAGGGCTTTTGGAATCCAGAAACGACACGCAGGCCAACGCCACACCCTTGGTGTCGAGCCGGAAAATGTTTGCATTCGACAGCGCGTCTGCACCCTCGACCCGCGCATTGAGTCCGTGCTTCGACAGCAGCTGGGCCAGCATGGTCGCCGCAGCCTTATCAAGCTCGGACCGGCCGGCGACGCACAGCACCGGCCCGTCGCCTTGCCATTCCGGCGGCAGCTGGTCTTTGTCCAAAGGCTGAAAATCGAACGATCCGGTTTCGTCGCTCGCATCGACGGCTGCTGCCGCTTCGGAATCCTCGGCGGGCGCTTTCGAAGGTTTTCGCTCCTCATCGTGGTCGGCCAGCTCGGTGGTAAGCTCGATGACTGAGGCCTCGATCCTTTGCAGCAGCGATGCATCGAGTGTGTCGCGGTCGACGTCGTTCTGGGCCAGTTTCAGGCCCTTCAAGGCAACCTCGTCGTAATAGGCCGACAGTGGCCGCTGTTCGAGGAACTCTTCCGCCTTGTCGAGCGCCTCGGCAGGATCGTCCGCCAGCATGCGTTGATAGAAAATCTCCGGCGCCGACAAGGCCGGCCGGTTGCCGAACATCACGTCCAGAAATTTGAGACTCTCGACGTGGCGGCCTAGGACGACAAGACAGATTGTCAGTGGTGTCGCGAGCACCAATCCGATCGGGCCCCAGAGCGTGGTCCAGAACGTCGCCGAAATCACGACGGCCAGTGGCGACAGCCCTGTGCTGCGCCCAAACAGCATCGGCTCGAGGAATTGTCCCGCGAGCGGCTCCAGGACGAAGAAGACGCCCGCCGTCCATAGCAGTAGCGACCAGCCGGGATCGACCGCCACGGCCAGAGCGAGTGGGAAGACCGCGGAGATGAACGAGCCGACATAGGGAACGAAGCGCAGGATTCCAGCTAGAATCCCCCAAAGCGCCGCGCTGGGAATTCCGATGAACCACAAGGCCAACCCGATCGTAATGCCGAAGCCGGAGTTCAATGTGAGCTGCGCGAGAAAGAGCCGGCTGAGGCGCCGGGCCGCATCGTCGAGCGCGGCCGTGGTCTTCTGCAGGTCATGAGATCCCGCAAGCTTGATCAGCCGGTTCCGCAAGTCCTCGCGCTGCATCAACGTGAAAATCACAAAAATGATCACGATGCCCGTGGTCATCAGCGGATGCAGCAGCGGCGAGATCAGCGAGGCGATGCTCTCAAGCGCGGTCGGGGGCGGCTGGCGAACCTCGACCGGAATGGGCTTGGTATCCTGCCCGGGTGCCGGCGCCAGCGTGATGACCGAAGACGGCGGGGCATCCTTGGGTTTGTTTAGCTCCTTGCCGAGATCCTTGAGAACATCGGCGGCTTTATCGAGTGTGTTGTGGGTTGCAGCCGTCCCGCGGATGGATTGGATTTTGGACCGCATGTTGGCTTCGTAGCCGGGAAGAGCGCTCGCCAACTGCGTGACCTGGCTGGCAATGACGCCGCCAACGGCAAAGATGACCAAGAACGCCAGCAGCACGACGCTGATGACCGAAGCGGCACGCGGAACGCGCCAATCCTGGAGGCGCCTGGCGAGCGGGGCCAGGACGAAGGTCAGCAGGATCGCAAGCGCGATGGGCACGAAAACGTCGCGGCCGGAATACAGCGCTGCCACGATCAGGGCAGCAAGGACAGCTGCCGAGACCCCTTTGACCAGCTTGGCGGCCTCGTCTTGTGCCCTCGCGAGCCCGATCGCGTCCATTACCGTCTGTCGCCCCGAAAGGTCATAGCGCTGGCCACTTTTCAAGCCGTACTTTGAAGGGGAGCGACACCATGGCGGAAAGGCCCGCGGGTTCAACGACATTATCGATTTTTTTGTGCACGTCAGTCAACGCACCAGACAGGCTTACGTTCATTTTGGCGCGGACGGGAAATCTACAGGTTAGGCTTTTTCGGTTGTCTCCGTTTCTTGATATGTGTTTTCCGACATAGGTGTTGGTCCTCCCGTTCCAAACAGTACGTCGCGTTCCGAAAACAGCCATTTGTTGGACAGAGTCGGCTTGTAGATAGACGGCGCGCCGCCGCCTATGCGCTGTTAGCGCTATGCCCATTCAGCGATATTGGAATAGATTAAAAATCGCGTTCGGCACAACCGTCCTCACTCCGTCAGATCTCGTGAGGAAGCCACATAACGCCTCCGTAGCCACCACACTGACCCGCCAACGCACGCTATTGCAGCTTCCCATGCCGCCAGCGCAAAGAAAACACCGCCAAAATCTAGCGGACCAGTGCAAGCTTAGCGACGGGGTACCGGTGCAGTTGGGGCCGCGGTCAAAGCGATGAGCAAACGTTGGATCATCGTGTGGTCTACAGAGAACTCCGTATTGGCCTCAATCGGTTTCGACAGTCTGGAAAACATCGATGCATCGCCAGCCGATCGATGCATTACCTGCGTAATTCGACATTGTCATTGAGCTAGCTTGAGCGGATACTTATTGACCCTGCTCCGGACCCTCCATGACCGACGACATTCAAAACGAGCTATTGGCATCCCTTGATTCGCACGATTATGGGCTCTTAAGACCTCATCTGACTCGCATTCGACTGGAACAGCACGCTGTGCTGCAGCAAGCGGATTACCCGATAGAGAACGTCTTCTTTCCGTTAGATGGGATGGTATCTCTTCTTGCGAGTGTCCCAACCGGCGAGGAAATCGAGATTGCTGGAATCGGCCGGGAAGGAGCCATCGGGACAAAAATTGGCTTCCTCCCTCTGCTTTCCTTCTCCACGGCTATAGTCCAACTCCCGGGGATTGCAATGAGAATGCCCCTCACAGCATTCCAGGCCGTTGCAGCCGGCAACATTGCGCTGACCCACATAGCGACTTGCGCCAATGACATCTTACTGTGCAACCTTCAACAAGCTGCGGCGTGTAATGCGATACACGGGACCGAGGCGCGACTGGCCAGATGGCTATTGCAGGCGTTGGACAGACAGCAAGGAAACGAACTGCCACTCACGCAGGAGTTTCTTGGGCAAATGCTAGGAGTACGTCGGACGACTGTCACGGTCGCTGCGAGCGCGCTAGAACAAAGCGGGCTTGTAGAGTATCGACGAGGCAAGATCCATGTTTTGGACAGACCCGGTCTCGAGGAAGCAGCGTGTGGATGCTATCGAGTCGTGGAAAAGAACATCGCCGCCGTAGTGAAGGCGGCACGCCGCGCGAAAATCAGTTAGCCAAAAAAGGGATGACGAGCAGGACATTTCCCTGCTCATCACAAATCTCGATACTCCAAGTTGTCCATGACGATGTATCAAGCGTCTCAAACTTTTGACGCTTTATGTCCTCCACGTCCTTGTAAGCTTCGCGGCGCGCGCTTTCCAGATCGAGCAATTCGACCCCCTCGTGATCTTCGGCGCGCGAGGAGTTCAAAACATTGAAATAGTAGCGGGGCATGAGTCCCAAATGCTGTGCGGAGTGATAGGTGCGCGCACGATGCACGGGACCTAAGCAACAATTCTGTAAGTGCCTCTAAAAACTCAACGCTTTATAGAGCCTTGCGTCCGCCGTCCGACGCTAAGAGCTGTATTTTAAGCCCATGAGTCAGCCGACCGACATTATCGTCTACATTGAGTCGGGTAGATATCCTAAGGGCCGCTATATTCGCTAGAGTTGTGCCTTTGAGGGAGTCTGACGACGGTGCCCGAGCAAAATCTTGCCTTGTTAGCGCTTCCATCCGATGTGGTTCAGAGATTGAGGTCGTCCGCTCGCCCCCGACATTTCTCCCCAGGTCAGGTCCTATTCGCAACAGGCGACAAGCTTTCGGGCCTATATTTCCCTGAATCAGGTGCCGTTTCGCTTGTTTGCGAACTTGAAACCGGCCAGCTGATCGAGACGGCGTTCATCGGCAATGAAAGCGTAGTCGGTGGAGCCGCAGCCCTTGATGATACAGTTGCCCAGTGCAAAGCGATTGTGCAGATCGGCGGAGATGGTTTCTCAGTTGATGCTAACTCCGCCCGTCAAATCGCGCGCGAGAGCGAGGAGTTTCGTACAACTATTTTTCGGCACGAGCGCTTTATTTTGGCACAAGCGCAACAATCGGCAGCCTGTTATGCCAGCCATTGCCTCGACCAGCGCCTCGCGCGTTGGCTCCTGCGCGGTCGGGATGCATCGGGCACAGACACATTCACGCTGACGCAGGAACTCCTCGCCGAGATGCTCGGGGTACGTCGAACCAGCGTGTCCACTGCGGCAAACAGTCTTTTAAAGGCGGGAGTGATCCACTATCGCCGCGGTCACATCAAGATTGATAGGCCAGACGCACTCCAGCAAATAGCATGCGAATGCTACGGAGCAATTAGGATGCGATATGACGCTCTCTGCCTCGGACAAGTACGACCCGATCATTCTTCAACGCCCTAGCCAGCACTCAAAGCGCTTATGCAAGATGGATCGCGAGGCGCGCTTTGCTGGGATCGTGACGCTTTATGGAAGCGACGAACGTTAAGTCGGGAGTCGGACAATACACTTGATGAAGCTATGTCGAAAAACGTCGTGCGCCTTTTAATTGACGCGCATCATCTGCTGCCGACTAACAGCGGAGTTGACCATGAGTACGAGGCGTCAAATCCAAACAGCGGCGATCAACGCGGCGGTCCTCCGTGACCAGAAAACAGCGCAAGCATTTAAGATCAGGGAGATAAAAGCCGCGTTAGCATCAAGTGGCCACCACACTCTGTATCACCAAGCGCTCGCCTTGGGCCTGTGTCGTAGCACGACTTGGAATATTTTAAGCGGGGGCCATAAGCACGTTGGACTGACGGCCGATGTGGTCAACACCATTCTAGGCTGCCAAACGCTACCTGATACGGTGAAGTTGATCGTTAACGACTATGCGCGACGCAAATTGGCAGGCGAGTACGGACATTCGGAAAAGGCCATTGCACGGTTTGAAGAGCGTCTCGCGCAAGAGTTATCTAGCGCCGAGAGGGCAACTGCGTAATTCGGTCGCACTCGACTCTGTTTCTCCTGGTGGCCCTAGGCACCTTTCAGCAGCCTTCGGACATCCGCCGATACCCCAAGGTCAGGCGCCGGCCCGGTGGCGAGGTTTCTTCACATAAACCCAGCGTTTTGGATCATTTTGGTCGCGTGAGGTCGGCTACCGCTCGCGAACGCCCCGCGATGCTCTCCGGCGGAAGTTGTTTTGCCTCGAGCAGTGGATGACTTTGGCGTGCTCCTCGGCTCTCCAGAAAATATCAGGCGGACGGCTCTAACGCAGGGATACCTTCTTCGCCCAACGCTGATCAGACGGAAACGCTCATTTTCTTGAATCTGAGTGGATATGACGCGTCAGAAATCGGCGAGTTTCATAAGAATGTGCCGCTGGTCGCACCTGACTTAAAAACCGCGATCGCACGTGCGCTCGGCTGCATCCGCAATTGCTCTTCGCGGCACCGAGATCGAGCTTTTAAAGTCGATGAGGGGATTGATCTCAACAAGATTTTCGATGCTCACGGGCGTCATCGCGTGCTTTGCAGGAACTCTTTGGTCTTACCTGCAAATATTTTCGACTCGTTTGAACATACATCAGCCTCGGCGCTTGTCATTCGCTCATTCAGTAAGGAACTCAGATGGCCGTAAAGCGCGCTCGAAAAATGAAACGTGATGCGGTATCTCCATTCCGTGACAAAATATGGAATCTGTTTCGGGAGACCGCGCGGGGCATGGACGGTGCGGACGTAGTAGTCGCGCTGAAGCAGGCCGGCGAGGAGATTTGGGCCGTGGGCATCGACGACACATACAGCACCATGAGCCACCAGGATGACGAGCCGCTTGGCAATGCTTTCGATATCACCTGGCTCACTGTCGTATGTATCAAACTGAAAGAGATCAAGCAGGGCCACAAGCCTAGAGTGCGTATCAAGGGTTGATCAATTGGCTTCCTAAAATATGGATTTTAACGCAAGTCGACAACTTCCAATTCGTTTTTATGCCGTGTCAAACGCCCCTTCCAGCCGGGCACATTCACACTCGATTGTCTCGTGTTTCAACGCTGAAAGTTATGCATGATGGATGTAAATACCGCGGTCGGAGCAGCGGCGGCGATTTGCACTACGCTTTCGTATTTTCCGCAACTCAAGAAACGCTGGCAAACTGGGGAAACCGGAGACCTGTCGCTATGGATGTTCGTGATCCTGTTTGTGGGTTTGGCGTTGTGGATGACGTACGGCTTCCTAAAAACCGATTACATCATCTTAGCCGCCAACGGGGTGAGCCTTTGCTGCTTGGCAGGCATTTTGTTTTTTAAAATAAGAGGGGTCGCGGCCGGATCTGATCCTCATCCTTCGTAAGGAGTCGGCTTGGGTACGAGCTTCAGAGGCGTCACATCTTTCACTGGTGCATTGATCGGCTGGAAGATCAACTCTAGCCAGCGCCGGTAAATCACGAAGGGAATCATCATCGGGTTCATGCTGCACTCCTCACGCGACGGCTTCTAAAGGCGCAAGCACCAACTCAGGCCATACCATTAGGAGCAGTTCTCGCTTGCAATTGTCGCACTTGAAGTACTTCACAGCGGCGTCTTCCGAGCGCTTTTCCAACTTGACGTAACGCATCGTTGTTTTGCAAGCGCAGTCGGGCACATCAATAGAATTTATATCTAGCAATCGCTCAAACATGGACATCTCCGGGGTCTGAAGAGCCAAATGCGCTGCAGCGCAATTCGTTCCGCATTGCAGCAACCCAGAACAACGGACTCTTCGTTCCTCCCCGGAGGTTGGAAGTTCGGGTCACAAGGCTTCCAGATCGTAGTGCTCCCGTAACCTCTCCACGATCCTGTCTGCGATGTATTGAAACCCTCCCACGGTCAGCGGCTTCCCTATGCATGTCACCCGCCATCCATGTTGATGGTCGTAACTGACCCAGATGTCATCAAGATCAACGTCGCCGCCGAGTTCAGTCCTAACCAGCTGCGCCAACTCGTTGGCACTCTTGACCTGTTTCAAGCCCCTTTGCCCCTCGAATCTCCTAATGTCTGGTATGGAACATAGCACTAAGGGTCCAGGTTACTTTACATCACCGTGACCGACGCCAGGCATTCCGGTGGCTGAGAGAGATGACTCTCGCCCAACCGGAGAGCGTCACGTGCGTTACTATTTCAACATTGACGACGGTGAGCTCGCCTTTGATGAAGAAGGCATGGAGTTCACTGATTTCGATATGGTCAAAGCGGAAGCTCTCCAAGCCGCCGGCGATGCTCTCAAGGAGTTGGAGAACACCGCGATCTGGTCAGGGAAAACTCTCAAGATCTGGGTGACGGACCAACCCCAGGGCGGTGGAAACACATTGCTGACGTTGTTGGTCAACGCCCGCCTTCCAGCTTAGCGAAACCGAAAGTGATAGCGGGGCGCCGGCTTCAACTGAAGACAGAGCAGGTGAACGCGCTTTTTGATGCTGGGTTCTGAGCGGCGGAGCCTTAAAGCAAGCTTGCGAACGTTGAATCCCCTCTCCGCAAGCTCACGCAGCGCCAAGTCGGCTTTATCATCCCAGACTTGATACGACCTTGCTGCCATTCGTGTCCTCTATCGAGTGCGGCACCGTTCGGTTGCGAACCGAGTCGCACACCTTGCACTCAAAAACCTGGTGGCCCGCGTGATCCCCCAGCACGGTTTTGAACATCCACATCGGGACATCAAAACTCTCTGAACGCGTCCCCATAGCCCCGTTGCGAAACCTACTGCCGGGTCACGGGCGTCTCTATCAAAAGCGTTAATCAGACGAGTAAATGTGCCATCGGATAATCGTTTCGCATCTGGTGCCTTGATCCGGTCGATATCGATCCGGCAGGTCGGACACCGATAGATCATCCGGTTGATGCCCAACTTTATTTACCGATCTTCTTTTAGAACCATCTCTGTCTCGCAAATCGGGCAATTCGCCTTGTCCGTCATTCCCTGAGCGTAAGGTGGTTTAGGGAACTACCCTCCGCATCACTACCTACCCTCCAAGGCAGATCAGGACACGTTCCCGCCATTGTTCACGAGACTGACTTGAGGGCCGCGTCTACGAGCTTCTGTTCATCTCGCTCGCCCTCGATGATCCCATCACGAACCGCGTACCGCATCACCCCGGCGTTTTTAGGCGTCCGATCGTTCTCTGGGAGTGAGGCAACAGCCTTCTCCAGAACCTTCGCCAGCAGAGGCGTGTTCGCGTAGTCCCAGTCCATTGACTTCCCTTACCCCCCCAGGACGCGATCTAACCACGCGGCCCGCTGGGGGACAATTCACCGCAGGTCACCTTCACATGGGGATGAAGTCGACGCACCGAAACGCTTGCCGATATGACGACGTAAGGTAGATCGATCTCACATCATGATGCCTTCACGTGCTGGCGCGCAAGATAGTTACAACGAGGCCCATGAGACCAGAGCGTGCCGGCACCGAATCCATGAAGAACATCAACTATTTTTTGCGCATCTCCAAATTCGAGCGCACGGCTGCCACCAGTGCAGCGTTTGTCTTGTCCAGCACGAAGAGAGCCCGAAGCGTCCCCGGCGTGGTGTTCATCCCATTGTTGTTAAACGTCACCAGCAGATCTGCAGAAGCATTCAACACCGTGTCCAGCGGTCGGTCCTTGCCATACTGCTTCTCATAAAACGCTGTTGCCAGCTCGCATTTGACCTCAGGACTCTCGGTCTCCTTTGTCCTCAGAGAACATTCCGCGAGAGGTTTTGACAGGGCGAGTAGTTCTTCTTCCTCCAGCGTAGCAACGTCATTCACCGCCGCCTCCGTTAGCCCATCATTCAGCAACGGCGACGGTTGCGCGTGAGCGGCGCAGATGATGAAGCATAGAGTCTTGAGCAGCGTTGCCTCCCAAACAAGCGTTTGATGTTGCCGTATACGATTTAGTGGCGCAACGCCGCTTCACACTAAAACATCTGGACCGTTCAACGGTGGCAGCAATCCCACGAACCTGAGCCTGCAGGTCGGGGCCGCCGCGCCATGAGAATGGCGCTGCCGGCTCTGTCATGAAGGAGCGTTGATGAAATGGAGCGTTCTGCTAGCCGAAGCCAGCTTCTGCGCGCCCAATTATCAAAGAGAGTCGTCGAGTGAACACTTGGCTCGATTCAAAGGCCAGCATTGCGAGGGATGCCAAACATGAGCTTACCAGCAACGCAAGCCGTTACGTCAAAAGCCATGCTGCATCGCGTTTCTTTAGCTGTGGGACTCGCAATCGCGAATTTCAGTCGCCACCTCCGGTGCTCACATCGAAAGGAAATGCGCATGAGCAACCAAGATCAGGATAACAAGCAGCAGACCCAGAACCCGAACCAGGGCGGTCAGCAAGGTGGCCAAAAGGAAAATCCGGGCCAGCAGACTCAGAAGCCCGGCCAGGGTGGACAGCAGGGCGGGAATCAAAACCCCGGTCAGCAGAATCAGAAGTAAGCAGAAGGCCCCGCTTCGGCGGGGCTTTTTCCTTCAAGGAGAACTATGGTTGTCATTGATAAGCGCACAGTGAAGCCGGAAAGACTGCCGCCAACCGCTAATGAAGTAGAAGAGCGCCTCGTCCGACTTGCACGCATGAAAAAAGAGCGTGCAGAGGATGCACCTAAAGCCACGCAGGAATACCGCGCCGCCGAAGCCGCCGCGAGATCCAATATCAAAAGGCTCCGGGCAGAGCGGTTAGCACGCACGAAAAAGCCGGAGCACTAGACCCCGGACTCGTTCGCTCCCGGAGTTTTAGGCATCTTGGCCCTGTCGGGAATTACCAGACCAACGCCATCGATGTGAGCGCGTTCCTCACAATCGCGTGGGACGCGTCACTATTCGAAAAACGATCTATCACCTTGTTTGATTTACGTCAGAATTATTTGGCAGCGGAGTGTCGAACCAGAAGCTCGACACCGCGTGCTGACCAGTACCACTTCCCCCTGCCATGCGCCGGGACTTTTTATGCGTGCTACCGGACTCTCCTTGTAACCAAATAATTTCAACACGCAACCAAAGCGCATGCTGTTTCGTATCTCCAAAGGGGATCAAGGAGCATCAAATGCGTCTACTACCGATCATAGCTGCACTCAGCGTTCTATCGACTGCGGCGTTCGGCCAGAACATGGATAACTCCAACATGAGATCGAACATGAACGGCGGCATGGAAAACAACCAGACCACCGGCATGGGGATCAGGCACAAGATGACGCGTCATGAGAAAATGATGCACAAGAAGATGATCAAGAAAAAGATGATGCGCAATTTGTAAGGAGACGGCCCGGGTAACTCCGGGCCGCTTCATTTAAAGAGAAATGACGCCCGTGTATGCGATGATAATAGCTGCAACAGAAAGCACTGTGCCCACCACAAGAACGACGAGAACGGGCCTGTCCAAGAATCCCGCTCGGGCTTCGACTGCTGATTCGACGACGTGATGATCTTTTTTGTGCATTCTCACTAACGCGCCTGTGACATGTAAAGTTCAAAAGTGAAGCCGCCGTGATTGGGCACGGCGGCTTCGAGCGCAGGAGGGTATCGCGCCCCTTACTTGAAACGGAAGTGATGCTGGCTTCGGCACGCCGAATCCTCAAAGCGAGCTTGCGAAGGTTGAACGCCTTCTCGGCCAGTTCACCCAGCTATGTATCAGCCTCATTGCTCCAAAACTGATATGATCTTACTGCCGTGGGTAATCTCTGTTGAGTGCGGGACGGTCCGGTTGAGAACCGAGTCGCACACCTTGCACTCAAAAATCTGATGGTCGGCGAAGTCCCCCAGCTCTGCTTTGACCATCCACATCGGGACATCACAGCACTCTGGACGCAGCGACATGACCAAACTCCCAGTTCTTGAGAACGTATTACTGGGGCATGAGGCGTCTATGTCAGATGCGTCAGCAGACCGACTAATTGAGTGAATTGAGTCGCTTAGCGCACGGTGGGACTGCATTTAGTCTTGCTTTGGGCATCAAAGAACGGGTCATACGGCCTACTTGGGCTTTACAAACAGCGCAACTATTCAGCGACGCAAGCAAACCTTAGTGGTCGCCGTAGTTGGTTGCGGTCGGCTCTCTTGGCTCGGCATAGCGTCGCTTTACACCATCGATAGCTAATCAAATTCAAACGCCCCGCGGTGAATTGAGCAGCGCGTCGTGCCTATCTGACGTGATGCAAGTCCTCAAGATAGCGTATCCTCATCCAAGCGTCGGTTCGAACCACAGCGCAATCGAGCTCGTCAGGCCAGACCGCAGCCCCATCAGACGCGGGCGCACGCAACTAACTCACTCAGAGGTGACTGTTTCTTCGAAAGGACAACCAGATGAAGAAAATCGCTCTAACCTTCGGTTTCATCCTCATGGCCACCGCTGCCCACGCCGATTCCTACAAATGGTGCGCGGACTACGCCGGCAGGAACGGGTCGAACTGTTACTTCCGGACCTACCAGCAGTGTCGAGCGGCTATCTCCGGAAACGGTGGTTTCTGTCGGCCCAACGGATTCTACACTGGCAGGGAACACCGCCGAGACTGACGACTTGACTAGACACGAGCGGGCACTCAGCCCCCCAGCCCCCGCCTGCTCGGAGAGAGGCCCTGTCTTAACCGGCGGGGTCTTTTTATTTGATCGTACGCCGCTCGGCGCCGTCTGGCGCGAAGTGCCAGCTTGGCGACGTTCTCTGCCACCGTAAGCCCCTACTTTCAAAGGATCTTCAGATGAGCAACAACAAAGACCCGAAGACGACACGACCAGGCGAAATGCCGCCGGGCAAGTTTCATTTCAATCCTGGCAATATGTCCGGCAAGAAAATTGGAAATGCCAAACTAAGCAAGGACGACACAGCTTCTCCTGTTGACGCGAAATCTACTAAACCGCAGCACGGACGTGAGAAGTGACGACCTCCACTAGGCACGACCAACAGCCTGGACGCCAAGGCGTGCGGGCTGGTTCGTTATCCCAGGGCGGGCTCGTCGGGAGCGACCGCGATCTCTTGGCTCGGTGGAAGGGTACGCGCTTCAAAAGCCGCTTAAACCAAGAAGGACACAGATGCGATCGTGGGAGCCGTCGCCCGCGAGGGCTTCCGGGAGTTCACGGTGGTTCTTCGTACAGCGGCAAGCGGGTCGTCAGGACGACGAGACGCCCTCAAAAACGTAGCGATGGCCTACGTCGCCTTCAGCACTACGTCATCCTTCGGTCTACGAGGCCATGTTCGTCTTGCCGGTAAACTCACGGTTCGCCGAAGCCAGAACGAGACAGGAGCTACGCTCTGCCTTCGAAGCACTGGCGGACGTCGTACCACCTTTTTGCTTTTTGCGCCAATGTGGCCGACGTGACAGAGGCGTTTTGGGCCACCCTTCATGGTCTGGCAGCGCTCGAACGGTCAGGCCGAGTCAGATCAAGCATGCGTGGCGAACGCATCGCACTCGTCTTTCAGGCCATCTCAGGTGGCCGCAGATAGCTGCTTCCCCGCAGCTGAGCTCGTTTCTTAAATGTTTCCTGCGAATTCCGAGTTGTTCCCGGCCTCGAGGGCGGTCGGTAAGGATAGCCCATGTTTAGGCGAAGCAGAGGGAACCGCGCTTAGCGACGGGCTTTAACGTCCGGCAAAAGCACGGTTGGCAGACGCCCTCCGGTCGGCGCATGTCCATCCGGCAGCTTCTCTGGAGATTGCAATGGCTTTGAACGTGAACGGCACGAGCATACCGGTGCCCGAGGACGCCCGCGTCTCGCTGCTGGCGTGCCCGCTCGTTGGACGAACGAAACCAGTAGGCCACGCCGAGCGTCGCGAGGATCGTCGGGATAACGATCGCCAGCATGATGCCAAGCGAGTTGAACAAAATCTGGCGTTCGGCTTCGGAAATAGGTCCTTTGGGATCGAGAACGCCCTCGCGGCAGCCGCACAGTGAAGCAACGGCAACAAGGGCTAGCGCGCGGAATATCATGTCAGTTGTCGCCCTTCGCGATGTCGGCAAAACGGAAGGTTCCTCGGCACTATCCCTGACTTGGGCTCGCGGAGGGTCAGGAAAGGTATCGTTCGGCCAAGCCTAATCGCTTCGCTGTCGTAAATCACGCTTGGCGCGTTGAAACTTCTCCTGCGGGTCACGCCTTTATCAAAGTCGAGGGTCGGGCAGGAGCCGCAATCCCCGGCGATTTGCGTGATGAGGCGTTCTGCCGGCAACTGGTAACACGGCTTTGGAAGGTCTCGGCATTGTCGTGAACAACGCGGCACGGCAGCAAACCAATGGAGCCGCCGGAGGCACGGGGCAGCCCTAGCAGCGCTAAGCCCGCCGCCGAGCTGCCTCTAATGGCGCCTTTCATGCCGTGCCCGCGGTTGAATGGCGTCTTAGCTGCCGCCGCAGCGGATTCGAAGGTGCATCCCTCGTTTTCGCGTGAAGAGTGGCCTATGAGACTTCTATTTTTCTACATAGACGGCGTGCTTGACACCCGCGCCACTCCCAACCCACGCAAGCTCCCCTACATCGTTGATAAGCGGCTTGTCGCGTGGTTTAAGAAAATCGTCACGCATACAACGACGACGCCAGTCATGACATGGATGTGACGCTACGACCAACAGGACTCTTCAGCGCCCGGCATCACGGCATTCCATGCCGCGGCGCCACTCCCATGACCGCTGGTTATCATTTCCATGACATGCACCGAGTCCACGGGGCAAGGAATTTGTTGCGCAGTCTCGATTAACATTGGAGACTCTCAACCAACCGTTGCCACTGATGCCCGCCCCCAAAACTCTCCCTCGTATTGAACGGGCGCTCGCCAAAGCCGATCCGGCCTTGGGACGCCTAATCAAAGTCATCATTGAGCGCAGTGGACCGCGGCACGTTGCCCCCTCGCCCACACCGCCCTTCGAAGCGCTAGTGCGCGCGGTCGTCTACCAGAGCGTCTCCGCCAAAGCGGCGGCCTCGATCTACGCGCGCCTCAAAGCGGAGGTCGGAAAGCCTTTTAGCCCGGGCAAGATCGGAGCGATGAGTGAGGCTTCAATCGCCGCTGCCGGGCTCGCCAAATCGAAAGCACGCGCGATCGCAAATCTCGCGGCATGGTTCCTTGCAAACCGCAAGCGAGCGAAGGCGCTCCCAACCTTGCCGGACGATGAGGTAGTCGCCGCTCTGACAAGCATTCCCGGCGTTGGCCCGTGGACGGTGAACGTCTTTCTGATCTTCAATCTGGGACGGGAGGACGTCATGCCGGCGAGCGACCTTGGCATCCGCCGGGGCGTGCAGCTAATCGCACGAATGAGGAGCATAGCCACGCCAAACCAGGTGAAGGAGCGTGCCCTGCTATGGCGCCCCTATCGCAGCGTCGCGTCGCTATATCTTTGGACCAGCATCCGGTTGAAATTACAGCAGGCGGATTTGGGATAACGCTGAGACTCCAAAGTGGTTCAATTCGGCGATCATTTTCAGTCCGCGCCGTTATTTGACTCTTCGATGCGTACCTTGAATGCTGCGGGCGGGGCGTAGCACTGAGCATTGATTGTACGACCGCAAGACAGAAGATTGTCGCGTTCTGCAATCGATTGATGTGGAGGACCAAGGCATGGGCCAGGCGACAAGCCAAGGCTCCGCGCTCCGCCGCCGTGAGCTTCTGACCGGTACCGCGTGTCTACTTCTCGGAATGTCGCGTGCGGGCGCGACCCAGATCCTGGATCGACTGCCCTGGGAGCCGAATGCCGGCGCTCCGCCGACGGCGGCGCGCCCCGGCCCCTGGCAGTTCTTCACCGGCGCCGAAGCCAGGGCGATGGAGGCGGTCGCCGATCGGATCATACCGCCCGATCCTGACACGCCTGGAGGCAAGGATTCCGGTTGCGCCGTATTCATCGACCGACAGCTCGCGGGCCCCTACGGAAAGCAGGACGGCCTCTACGTCCGCCCACCGTTTCAACCCGGCGCAAAAAACCAGGGCGCGCAATCGAAAGACGGCCCCGCCGAGCAATATCGCAGTTGGCTCGGCGCACTCGATCATGCCGTCAGTTTGAAGTTTGGCGGCAAAGTCTTCGCCGATCTCCCGGATGCCGACAAGGACGATATCCTCAAAGGCCTCGAGAGCGGGTCGCTCACGCTAGTGGGCGCTGACGGCAAAGCGTTCATGGAGCAGGCAGTCAAGGACGTGCAGATGGGCTTCTTTGCCGATCCGATCTATGGCGGCAACCGCGACATGGTTGCCTGGAAGATGATCGGTTACCCCGGCGCTCGCTACAATTACCTCGACTGGGTCGACCGACCGAACGAGCGCTTCCCCTTGCTGCCAGTGAGCATCGCAGGCCGCGCCGAGTGGACGCCACGGACCCGATAGCCATGACAAAACGCCTCCCGAAAAAAGATGTCGTCATTATCGGATTGGGCTGGACCGGCTCGATCATGGCGCACGAATTGACCGATGAAGGTCTCGACGTCGTCGCGATCGAACGCGGTCCCTGGCGCGACGCGCCGACTGACTTTCCGCCGACCTACATGCAGGACGAGTTGCGCTACCGAGTTCGCCACGAACTTTTCCTGCGGCCGGATCAATTGACCTTCAGCTTCCGCAACAAGATCGGGCAAACGGCGCTTCCCATTCGAAGCTGGGGCGCCTTCATGCCGCCGAACGGCGTGGGCGGCGGCGGTGTGCATTGGAACGCAGAGACGTGGCGATTTCTGCCGTCTGATTTCGTGCTCAAGACGCACCTCACCCAGCGTTATGGGGCGTCTTTTTTGCCTGAGGACATGACGATCCAGGATTGGGGTGTCACCTACGACGAACTCGAGACGCACTACGACGCGTTCGAATATCTCTGCGGCACGTCGGGCACCGCCGGAAATTTAAAAGGGCAAATCCAGGAAGGCGGCAACCCGTTTGAAGGGCCGCGCTCCCGCCCCTATCCGACGCCCGCCCAAAAACAGCCTTGGGGTTACCAGCTCTTTGCGAAAGCTGCGCGTGAGCTCGGCTACAAGCCATTCCCGCAACCGTCGGGTAATCTTTCGCAGGCTTATACGAATACACTCGGCCTCCAGATGGGCCCTTGCACCTATTGCGGTCATTGTGAGTGGTTCGGCTGCGCCAATTATTCGAAGGCAAGCCCTCAGACCACGCTTCTCCCTGCGCTTGTGCGCAAATCCAACTTCACCGCGCGCGACAATTCCGAAGTCGTTCGCATTAACACCGATCGCTCCGGCAAGCACGCTACCGGCGTAACCTTCGTCGATACGAGTGGCGAGGAATGGGAACAGCCCGCCGATCTCGTCATTCTCTCCGCCTATTCGCTTTTCAATGTGCAGCTACTGCTGCATTCGGGGATCGGTCAGCCGTACGACCCGGAGAAAAATACTGGCGTCATAGGCCGCAACTTCACGCATCAAACGATATCGAGCGTGAACGGCTTCTTCGATCACACCAAGTACAACTTCAATCCATTCGTCGCTTCGGGCTCGATCGGCATGTGCGTCGATGAGTTTAACGGCGACAATTTCGATCACGGTCCCCATGGTTTCGTCGGCGGCGGCTATGTGGGTCACGTCCAGACGGGCGCGCGTCCGATCGAGTCCACGCTCGTGCCGCCCGGCACGCCGAAATGGGGCGCGGCGTGGAAGAAGGCCGTAAAGGAGAATTACTTGAGCACCGTGAAGCCTGGCACCGGGGTGCATGGCAGTTTCTACGCGTACCGGGACGTCTATCTCGATCTTGACCCAACCTACAAGGATCGCTTCGACCGCCCCTTGATGCGCATGACGATCGATTTGCACGACAACGAGGTGAAGCAAAACAAGTTTCTGACCGACAAGTTCGCCGAGATCATCAAGGCGATGGGAGCGAAGGCCGTCGCGCCTTCGTATCGCACTGCCCCTTACGACATGACGACGTATCAGACGACTCACCTGAACGGCGGGGCGATCATGGGCACGGATCCAACGACGAGCGCCGTGAACAAGTACCTGCAGCACTGGGACGTCTCAAATCTGTTCGTGCTGGGCGCGAGCGCGTTTCCCCAAAACGCTGGATACAATCCGACGGGCACCGTTGCCGCCCTCGCCTTCTGGGCAGCATCGGCAATCCGCAATCGATATCTTAAAAACACCGGGCCGCTGATCCATGTCTGAATCGCGATCATTCAGGCGCGCCGCCCGCTTGCTCGGCGCTTCGCTTACCGTTCTCGTCGTCGCGGGGAGCGGCCGCTCCCTAGCCAACGATCCACAGGAGTTCTCGCAGATCGAGCGCGGCCGTTATCTTGCTGTCGCCTCGGATTGCGCCAGTTGTCACACGGTGCCCGAGAGCAAGAAACCGTTCGCCGGTGGACGACCGATCGAAACACCGTTCGGCAACATCGTTGCTCCGAATATCACACCGGATCCCGAAACCGGCATCGGCGTATGGACGGCCGACGCCTTCGACAACGCGCTTCGCAAGGGGCGTGGCCGCACCGGTTCGCATCTTTATCCGGCGATGCCCTACAATGCTTACACAAAAATGTCGCGCCGGGATGTCGACGATATCTTCGCATATTTGAAAACGGTCGAGCCCGTTCGGAACAAGGTTGAGAGCAACACGCTGCCCTTCCCGTTCAACATTCGCGCGGCGATGGGCGTGTGGAACGCCCTGTATTTCAAAGAAGGCGAGTTCAAGCCCAATCCGGAGAAGTCGCCCGAGTGGAACCGCGGCGCATTCCTTGTCGAAGGGCCTGGTCACTGCGGCGCCTGCCACACGCCAAAGTCGTTCCTGGGCGGCGACAAGACGTCGCAACATCTGCAAGGTTCGCAGCTCCAAGGCTGGTTCGCACCCAATATCACCAACGATCCGAATGGCGGCCTGGCCAAATGGTCGACTGACGATCTTGTCGTTTACTTAAGCTCCGGACACAACCGGATCACGGCGGCGACGGGCCCGATGGCCGAAGAGGTCGAACTCTCGAGCTCGAAGATGCAAGAGGGCGATCTTCACGCGATCGCGACCTACCTGCAGTCGGTCGGAGGCAAAGCAGAGGCCGCAAAGCCCATCGCGGCGACCGATCCCGCGATGGTGGCTGGCGACGCAATCTACCGAGACCAGTGCTCGGCCTGCCATGGACTTGATGGAAAAGGTGTTCCGAAGCTCTTCCCGTCGTTGGTTGATTCCGGCGTGAGCGGCCCGAGCGATCCCACGACCGCCGTCCGTATCATTCTGCGTGGCGCTCGAAGCATTGGAACGAAGCGCGAGCCAACAGCGCCGGGCATGCCGTCCTACGGCACCCAACTCGACGATGCACAGGTCGCGGCGGTCGCGACCTACATCCGCAATGCCTGGGGCAGAAGTGGCCCAGCTGTACCGCCCTCGACCGTAAAAGATGTTCGCGCCGATACGGCGATGCGGCCCGACTGACGGACGGTATCTAATTTGTTATTCCGCGAAGCTGTACGCCCCGGCGCAGCGCGATAGGCACAGGCCGTGCCTGAAAGCGTTTCACCCAGGCCGCAATGTTCGGGTATCAAGCAATGTCAAACCGGGCGCCTGCAAGCTCGCAGACGAAGCTCATCTGAATGTCTGCCGCGGTAAGTCCGCATCCGACCAGGTCGTCGTGCCCATCCAAGCTTGTTTCGACGAATTTTAGATGATTGGCCACATCGTCATCGCGGGTGACCTCCGGGCCGCATTTCAGAATTTGAAAAACCCGATGTACGTCAGAATGAATCCGACGACGACCAGCACACAACTCACAGCTAGGACAGCGAAAACGGGCCTATCTAGAAACCCCGCCCGCGCTTCGGCGGCGGACTCGACAACATGATTCTGTTCCCTGTGCACTGGCGCCTCCTAATATGACAACGCTGCCAAGAAATTTCCGTTCAGTTCGGCACTATGGGCGGCGACTTATACACACGATCAACGTGGGTTCGACAATGCGGGCAACGGTATTGCATTTTGTTCACGCCTAGCGGTGTGGTTTTGTCCACCACCTGCTCCATCTCGGTCCCGCAGGAAGGGCAGTTTGGTTTCTCGGCCATGCCCTCAACTAGATTGGTATGAGCTCGGCACCATCCGGACAAATACTCATCCCGAAAAAAAGCGCATGCTTCAAGTTCGGCGGGAACATCGCGATCGGGTTCGCCTTATCCAGCGCCGCTCGATGTATTACGCGAGCGTCGCCTGCTCCCGGAACAAATCTGCAGCAACCGACTTAACTTACATGGGCATCATCGCAAAACTACTTGGGCAGCGACCAAAGCCGCCCATGGTTGTTCACGACACTCCGGCTCCTCGGAACCTCGACGAGACGTTCTTCGACGAAAAGGCCAAGGAGCGTGCCGGCGAGCTAATTTCCAACTCGGTTCAGTCAAAACTCGATTGACTGGGTTATTTGCAGCCGCTCTTGGCGTCTCACAGTCTGGCGTTTCTTTTCTGACATGCAACAAGACAAAGGCGAACCCTTGGCTGTGAATACGAATGACAACACTATCGCTGATCAACGAAAAGCGAATTTGAGCGCGATGAAGAGTTCCGCGAGCGTCGCTCTCGGCCTTTCGTCAGTTTTCTTAGTCGTGTTGGTGTCTCTATTTTACGATCATCCGATGATGCAAACGCCGCAAATCTTCACAGCGCTCCAGCAGCACGTGACCGCCCTTTTTTAAATTTGCCGTGCCGCCGCCAAAATTACGGGAACGCTGGGCATATTCTCTTCAAGAACAGACCCTGCAATCCGCCGCGCCGGCTCGACATTCTTATGATGTGTTCTTCGAAGTCAGCATCCATCGCCCTATGCGAACCGGCGATTAGTCGCAACAGGGTTAGGCCTGCTTACTCCCCACCCGCGGGCTCACCTGGCGACTCCGGCTGTTGCTGGGCAGCTTCCTGTTGCTCTTTCAAGCCTGACTGCTGAGCACGCTTCTTGTCCTTGGATTGGTCTTGGCCACGTTCGTCTTGGACAATTCCGGTTTCTTTCGCCATCCGAGTCAATCCGGCGCGAGCTTCGATGTTCCGGGGAACGGCAGCTTGCTTGAAGTGGTTACCAGCAAGCATGCGCGTCCCCCGAGGCTTGTTTTCGGAGAGAGGCCTCGCCGGTTTCGGCCAGGCCTCTCTATTTCGTTTTCAGGCATCACTTCGTCGCGTGTCCACTACAGCCAAGGGCCAAACTCCCTGACCCGTGCTCAGCCGCGCCCTGTTTCTTCTTCCATCGTGACTGCAACGTCGGCGTTGGCAGAGAGGCGTACTTTGTTGCCTTCGACATCAGCCACCAAGCTCCGCTTGATGAAGTGATGATGGCCTTTGTGTGCGCCTTCCCCGCTGTCTTTCTTCGTCAGTTTGATGCGCCCAACTTCGATTTTATCGACCGTGCCTACATGGACACCGTCCGCTCCGATCACTTCCATATGTTCTTTGATGACCATGTTCAGGTATCCTCTGTGAATGAGGCCAACGCGCTAACTGGCTCATTGTTTCAGAACGGATCTCAAAGCCTTGCGGCTGGCATTGAACTCGCGCACGTCTCCTACAATGGCACCGGCCCTGTGCCATGACGGACCTTTTTGGGGGCAGGTCGACATACTGTTCGCCGAGTTGTCGGCTGCAGGTCCGGTAAGCTGTGCGCCATCGCGCTCAGCAGCTAGACGCCAAACCCGGGGCTGCCGGACGTCCTGCCAGGGGCGCGGGGACCTGCCGAGCTTTCGGGTCATGACATGGTACGGCGTGGTGGCGCCCCCGGGCACACCGCGACCATTGCGATCGCGCCTTTCGACGCTATTAGCGAGACGCTGAGGCGCCCGAACATGCTCAACCGGCTCGATCAGATCGGCGTAACCGTCAACAATGGCAGACCAGACAAATTGCAGAGACTGATGACCGACGAGCGTGCGTGGTGGAAAAGCGTCGCCAAAACCGCCGAAATCTCGGCCAACTAGCAAGTCGGATCCCTTGCTATCTAACGAAAAGCAATTCGCATCGTGGTGCGGTTTTGAGATAGCCGGACGCCCCCCGAATGTAATCGCGATACCGAACGCTCAGAGGAACCGAGGCGAACAAAGAGCCGAACAGCAACTGATAAGAAATCGCGAGTTTCCTTATCAGTCGCGAACTCAATATTTTCATACGAAATCATACCAGCGCGAGAAATTAGGGTGAGAACCGTCTGACCCCGCGGCGGGAAACGTTTCATTGGTCAACGCCTGCATCCCAGCGGGATAAAGGGCGATTGTTGCTCAGCGTTACGCGGTTTCAAGGCGCTGGCTGTGCAAAGAAGCGCGAGCCAAACACGCTTGGAAACGATTCTTTTCGCGCAGCGCAGCGTTGACCCGTCGCGGTTTGAGTCATACCGTTTGAAAGACAAGGTCGAGCGCCTGTGGTCACTCCGGCGTATGGCACGCGCAAATGAACGAAGGCCCAGGTTATCGGGAGGATCGAGGAAGCGAAGCCGGGAGGACGATCGATACAGATTCTGCATTCCTCCGCGTTGAATCAATTTCTAAGACGTATCCGGCGAGGGACAAACAGCCAGTCGAAGCAATCAAAGATATCTCTTTTTCGCTAAGCAAAGGCGAATTCGCTTCGATACTTGGCCCCTCGGGATGCGGCAAAAGCACCCTGCTCTTAATAATCGCCGGTCTAATCGCCCCTACCAGCGGACAGATGATTTTCCGCGAGCCGGACTCCACTAGCGAGACCGATTTCGGCATCGTGTTTCAAGATCCGGTGCTTTTCCCGTGGCGCGACGTGCAGGCCAACGTCGAACTTCCCGGCGAGATCGCCCGCCTGGATCGCGAGGAACGCTCGGCGAAGGCCCGACAGTTGATCGCCCTGGTAGGCTTGCAGGGTTTCGAACGGAAATATCCCTATGAACTCTCCGGCGGCATGCAGCAACGCGTCTCGATCGCGCGCGCGCTCATGCTATCCCCGTCGCTTCTGTTGATGGATGAGCCGTTCGGGGCACTCGACGCGATGACTCGCGAGCAGATGAATCTAGAATTGCAGAAAATCAGCCTGGCCACCGGTGCAACCGTCGTTTTCGTGACGCACTCGATCACCGAAGCCGCGTTTCTTTCCGATCGAGTCATGGTGATGACCGGAAGGCCGGCGACGCTCAAAGATGTGGTCACGATCGATACCCCACGTCCGCGCGGCATCGACATGATCGCCTCGGGCCACTTCAGTGATCACGTCGCGCGTCTACGACGCCTACTAAATGCCAGGAGCGATCCGACGTGAGTGACCCGGGGACAGCCGCCGTCGAGATTACGAGAGCATCGCTTACCCGCCGCGTGGTCGCGATGCTCCGCAATCGGCTTGGACAACTCGTCGGTCTGCTCATTTTCGTTTTAGCTTGGGAAGCCAGTCTGCGCCTGCTCGAGGTACCCCAATTTATTCTGCCGACACCGTTCGAGATCGCCGATCGCATCATCAATGACGCGGCCTCGGGATTGATCTTCGTCCATATTGGGGTGACTGTGGCGGAGACGCTGCTCGGATTTGTTCTTGCCGCAGCCCTTGGCATTGGTCTGGGTTGTGCGGTCGGCCTTATCCCTGGGTTTGAGCGTATCGTTTATCCTTACATTTTGGCCGTGCAGACAATTCCAAAGGTCGCGCTCGCACCCTTGATGATCATATGGGTCGGCTATGGCATTCAATCGAAAGCTTTGACGGCGGGCTTGATCGCATTCTTTCCGATCCTGGTGAACGTTGTCGTAGGACTCAAAACGGTTGAGCCGCGTATGCTTCTGCTGATGCGTGCACTCAAGGCTGGCCACCTACAAACGTTCTTCAAAGTGCGGCTGCCGAGCATGCTGCCATATCTATTCGCCGGACTTGAGACCGCGGTCATCTTCGCGGTGATCGGCGCCATTGTGGGCGAATTTATCGGCTCGTCCCAGGGCCTCGGCAGCCTCATCATTCAACGGCAGGCATCGATCGATGTGCCGGGGGTCTTCTCCGTGCTGTTCTATTTGTCGGTCATCGGCATCGTTCTTGATGTCATCTTGCGATTCATCGCTCGCCGATATGCGTTCTGGTCACATCGAACTTTGGCGGTCGACGAAACCCGATAGTGAGGCGCTGAAACGAGGGGATAGCAATGCGGATAGATGTGCGAAGGATTGGTGGCTTCGGCGCGATGGTCTGCGCCGGGATAATGCTGAGCGGCGCGGCCTCTGCGCAAGTGAAATTGATTGAGCAAGCAGGCTTCCCCGCGCCAGACTTGACCAACATCATGAACCTGATCGCGGACAAGGCCGGCTTCCTCAAAGGAGAAGGTCTCGAAGTCGAGGTGAGGTTTAGCACCGGCGGACCGCAAGCCACCCAGATCACAGCTTCCGGGGGCGCCGACATTGGCGAAGTTACCCTGGAGCCACTGATCGAGGGCTACGACAAGGGAATCCGCGGCAAACTCTTTTTCGCGGAGTATACGCGGCTCATCTACCACATCGCTGTGCCCGCAGACAGTTCGATCCAATCTATCGCGGACCTAAAGGGCAAAAAGATCGGCGTTACCAACATGGGTAGCGCATCGTTGGTTGTCGCTCGTTCTGCTCTACGCAAGAGCAACGTCCCTATCGAAGCCGATATGTTCAGGCCCGTCGGATTTGGTGATGGCGCTGTCGCAGCTCTGCGCAGCGGCCAGGTCCAGGCGCTGTCAATGTGGACGTCGGCTTACGGAAGCATGATGAAGGCCGGCATGGCGCTCCGTTTTCTTTATCATCCAACGGTCGCCGAAATCGGCAATGGCGGCTATTTCGCATCGGACAAAACGCTGGCGGAAAAGCGAGATAGTCTCATTAGATTCGGACGCGCTCATGCCAAAGCCACTGTCTTTCTGCTCGAGAATCCAGAGGCCGCGCTCAGGATGCATTGGAAATACAACCCGGCTTCCAAGCCCGCGGGCACCGATGAAGAAGCGATCAAGCGCGGCATGATCGAGATGAACGCGCTGCTCTCTCAGTACAGCATCGAGAGACACTCGGACAAGCGTTACGGGTTTACCGACATGGACGGCGTGCGGACATACATCGGGCTGTTTACGGAGGAAGGCGTCATCTCGCGACCAGTGCAGGCGCAGGATATCGCCACCAATGATCTTCTCGATGAGATCAACAAGTTCGACGAAGCAAAAGTGCGCGAACTCGCACGCAGTTGGAAATGAATCCGGAAGCCGAGTATCGCAATGACCCAATTTACAAAGCACCGTAGCGACACTCGCAGGCCCGAGGAACCACCGCCACCCGGGAGCTGCGACTGCCAGGCACACGTTTTCGGCCCGGTCGATCTGTATCCAACGCGCAGCGGCGCTGCCTATGTGCCAGATGCGGACGCCAACGCCGACGCTGTCGAGCGGATGCATCGAGCACTGGGGTTGGAGCGTGGGGTCTTCGTTCAAGCGACTACGTACGGCACCGACAATCGCATCCTCATCGATGCGCTCAAGGACCGGCCCCAATATCGCGGCATCGTGATCATGGACGACAACACCACCGATCGCCAACTGCGGGAGATGCACGAAGCCGGCGTTCGCGGAGCGCGCTTCAACTTTTGGAAGCAGCTCAAGATGGTACCGTCGTCAGCGACATTCGAGCGTTCGGTCGCCCGCATTAGTGAACTTGGATGGCATGCAAGGGTGCATGCGGTCGGCGAGGAATGGGGGGAATTGAAGGATCTTCTGTCCAAGCCGAAGATTCCAATGGTGATCGACCATATGGGCCATCCAGACGTCAAAGGCGGCGTGGATCATCCGATCATGCGCCTGCTTCGCGACATGTTGAAGCGCGAAAACTGGTGGGTCATGATTTCCAACGCCGATCGCGTCACCTCCCAGTCCAAGATCTGGGACGATGTCGCTCCGATCGCCAAAAGCTTCATCGACGTAGCACCCGACCGCGCCATTTGGAGCACAGACTGGCCGCACGTGATGTACGGCAAACCGATGCCGAACGACGCAGAGCTCTTGGAATTCCTTTATCTCGTCACACCCGACCGAAGCGCTCGGCGGAAGATTTTGGTCGACAATCCGGCGCGGTTGCATGGCTTCTGACAAGCACCCGCGACGATAGGACGCTTTCGGCTGATTGACCTGGAAGTCAATGCGGCTGCTCGTGTTCGAACTTATAAGGTTTGGCCAATTTCCTTATCAGTCAGACATGGACCGGTCGACATCAATCCGTGCAGGCTGAGCGCGCTAAGCACGCAGCCTGCACGGATATCGGCTGAGCCGCTTAACCCAGCGCCTTCTTCACCCGATCCTGCACGAACGGCGTGTGACGTAACCGCGCGCCAGTCAGTGCCGCCACCGCGTTTGCAATTGCGGGTGCGACCAGCGGCGTCGCCATCTGGCCGGCGCCCGTGGGGTGATTATCGGTTTGTATCACCTCGATGTGCATCGGTGGCACGTCGCTCATGCGCGGCGGGTAGTAGTCGTAGAAATTCGACTGTTCCACGACGCCGTCCTTGATCGAGATGCGCTCGGTCAGAGCAACCCCGATGCCATAGACGATGCTGCTTTCGGTCTGTGCCACGACATTGTCGGGTTGCACCGCAAGGCCGCAGTCGATCGTGCACCAGAAATTGTGCAGCTTGATCTTCCCGGTGGCGCGATCGACCGACACTTCAGCGACGCCGGCGACTTGGCTTCCTGTGTAGTCGATATAGGCAAGGCCGAGTGCTCGGCCATCGCGCTTGCGTCCCCACTCCGCCATCTGCGCCACGCGCTCGACCGTCTTCACGGCGCGTGGCGTGCTCTTGAGCAGCTCAAGCCGGAATGCGAGCGGATCGACGCCGCGCTTGCCCGCGATCTCGTCGATGAATGCCTCAACCGCGAACTTGTTGGCCAGGAAGCTTATGCCACGGAGCGGATTGGTCCGCACGCCGGTGTCGCGATAGACCTGCTCGACCAATTGGTGCGGGACATCATACCCACGGGGCTCGCCGCCCAACATCGCGACCACGTCCCGGCCACCGTTCCTCTCATAGAGCCCCGGATCGTAGTAGGGCCCAACCCGGTCCACGGCGATCCGATGATGCCAAGCGGTGATTTTGCTTGAGGCATCGAGGCCGGCACGCAGATAATGCGCCGAGATCGGACGGAAGCGGCCATTGTGAACGTCGTCCTCGCGCGTCCAAATCACTTTGACAGGTCGCCCGACGTCCTTCGACAACATGACGGCGTCCATGATGAAGTCGACATCGCGATTGCCGCGCCGGCCGAAGCCGCCGCCCATCAACAGATCGTGCAGCTTCACCTTGTCGAGCGGGATGCCGAGGAACTTGGCCGGCGTCTCTGCAGCCGTGGTCTGGCTCTGGGTGCCGGCCCAGATTTCGACGGCATCGCCACCGGGCGCCACGGCGGCGACCGCGTTCAGCGGCTCCATTTGCGCATGATAAGCGTAGTCGCAGCGGTACTCCGCTTCCATAATGCTCGCCACCTTGCCGAACGCGTCGCGCGCATCGCCCTGGCGGCTCCATTCGGACGCGCGCCCCTGCAGGTTTTTCGCCTGCGCGGCAAACTGTTCAATTCCTTGATCGCTATCAAAGCCCCACGCCGTGCCGGTCCGGGTCCAAGTCACCGAGCGCGAAAGTTCCTGACGTGCCGCAAAAGCCGCCCAAGGCGTTTCGGCGACTACGCCTACGCCGTGCGGCAGTCGCACGATGCCCGTGACTCCAGCTAAGGCTTTCGCCTTGCCGTCATCGATCTTGTGCGGGACCGACCCTTCGACCGGAGCGCGCAGCACCGCGCCATACAGCATCCCCGGCACCTGCACGTCGATGCCATAAGTCGCGCTGCCGTTGACCTTGCTCGGCAGCTCGACACGCATCACGTCTTTGCCGATCAGCCTGAACTGCCCCGGCTGCTTCAACTCCTCGGACTTGATCTGCGGCGGTGCGGCGGGAATCTCGGCGAAGCCGGCGATCTCACCATAAGTGAGGCGACGTCCCGACTTCGCGTGCACCACCACGCTCGGCTCGGTGGTCAGCTCGGTCACCGGGACGCCCCATTTCCTGGCGGCGTTGTCGAGCAACACGCGGCGGACCTGGGCGCCGAATGTGCGCAGCGGCCGGAAATAGGAGGTCACCGCATTGCTGCCGGCGGTGTACATCATCGCGTAACCAAAACCGGGATTACCATAGATCGCCGCGTTTGGAGGCGCCGGCACGACGCGCACTTTTTGCCAATCGGCGTCGAGCTCCTCGGCGATGATCAACGGCAATGACGTCATTGAACCCTGCCCCATCTCGGTCGCAGGCGACATAAGGGTGATCGTGCCGTCTTCGGCGATGCTCACCCAGGGGCTCAGCGCCCTGCCGGTCCGTGCCCCCGCGAGCGCGGCGGCTTTCGTCTCGTTGCTGGCGCCGATCGCTATTGCGAACGTGAGACCGGCAGCGCCAATCATGATCTGGCGGCGTGACGGTTGGGTGTTCAGGTTCTTGATGTGCTTCGTCATGGCTCAGGCCTCCCGCGCAGCGCGTTCGACCGCACGCACGATGCGCTGGTAAGTGCCACAGCGGCAGATGTTCGTGCTCATGTGCTCGACGATCTGCTCGCGGGTGGGCTTGGGATTCTGTTTGAGCAGGTCGGCCGCGCTCATGATCTGGCCGGACTGGCAGTAGCCGCACTGCGGAACGCGCTCGGCAAGCCAGGCTTTCTGAATAGGATGGCTGGCATCAGGCGACAGCCCCTCGATGGTCGTGATTGATTTTCCGGCGATTTCGGACACTTGAGTCTGGCAGGCATACGCGCGCTTGCCGTCGATATGGACCATGCACGCGCCGCACAAGCCGGTCCCGCATCCGAATTTGGTACCGGTGAGCTTGAGGTCTTCGCGGATCACCCACAACAAAGGCGTTGCCGGTGGCGCGTCGGTTGACGCTGGCTTTCCATTGACGATGAAATTGGCGGGCACGGGCTTCCTCCATGGCGGTTCGAAGGGAGTCGTGGCTTTGTACGCCTATCGTCTGCTTGAAACTGAGATACGGCGGCCCACGTATTCCCCAGACACTTCCAGCTTGCGCTTATTCGTGCACCACGACAAGCAGGACGGTGGGCCGCTCGGCTCTTCACTTCACCTTACGTTGCGTCGCAAAGACGCGTTGTCGGCCCGCGACGCCACGGCGCAACAAAGCGTCGGTAGCCGTTGCGGACGCGCTCCTCGCACGGCCATCCGCAACCGGCGAGTACGACACTTCAAGTTGGCGCGCTGGTGCGACCCGGCGCTTTGTACGAGGTCGAGGCGGTGGCGATCGTTCCGGCGTAACTCGGAATGGCGGCGGGAGTCGGCCCAGTCCAGCATCGCAATGATCGCCGATCAGTCTCGCGACTGATAAGGTTTGACGTGATTTCTTATCAGTCGTGCAGCGGCATAGAGATCGCCGGTGGCGCCGTGATCCCGCCGCTGAGGCTGCATCCGCCATCATGCAGCCTCGGGCCGGACGAGGCCTTCCCCCTTGGCCGTCGCCGACACCGTGGGAAGCCGTGGCGCGGCGCTCGAAGAGCGCGGAGCGGTCCTGCGCAGTCGAAGGCGGGGCGGGATGCCCCATCCACTCGTTGACGAAAGCAGAGCCTGCTACCAAATATGGACTGGTGAGCCTGTCCAACCCAGCCATATTGCATCCGCGATACGTCGCACTAGACTCATCGCACCTTGCCGATCTCGCCGACGACTGGTCAGCGCGAAACAGCACCCGGCATGACCGCGCCGCCACGTTTCAGGCTGCGTTCGATGCTTCAGGGTGCGTCTTGCTGCTCACATGGCATCACCTGCAGGAGCTTCTCGGCCATGGAAACGAGGAAAAGATCTCGGCGTGCATGGCGTTTATTCGATCGCTGCCGATGGTCGGGCTCTTGCGCTCCCATGTCGACGAGGCCTCCCCGGGATCGGTGATCGACCTTCAGGCGCGCGAAGTGAAAGCAGCGTTCGACGAATCTGCAGCAAGCCTCGTGGGTGTTCGAGATCTTGCCGCGGCGAGCATGATCCGGCTGGAGAGCGGCGAAGCGACCATTCGCCCGATCATCGAGACGTGGTCTATTCTGAAGCCGGAGTTTCAGCGGCAGGCCAAGAAGGCGCGCGAAACCGTTGCGATATCCCGCTCCAACTTCACCGGCATGGAAGGGGTTCGTGTACGTGAGATGCTGGACGGGACAATCTGCAATCCCGGTGAGATTCAGGAGCGCATGCAACGGCTGTTCGATGATTTGAGCCGAGACATCGGCAGCCGCGGTGACGCTCGCATCCAAAACCCGGACTTGGCGGCGGCCGGCTTCATAATGGACGTTCGCCGGATGGGCGGAAATCCGGTCAATGCTCGCCAGTTTGGGCTTGCGCTTCTTAAGGCGCAGGGCGTCGATGAAACGGAGATCGACGACGATACGACGGTCGACGACGTCGGGCGGCTGGCGCAGTTTCGCAGACACCTTGAGATCGTTAATCGCTCGGTCGGCTTGCCCTGGCCGGAGCTGAAGGCTCGGGTTTCGATGGAACGGCTTCCTTCAACGGTCATCGGCAATGCCATCGAGCAGTTTAGGCCGGACACCAAAAGATGGAACGGAAGTGATTTGAACGACCGTTATCTTGCCACCCTCGCGGCTTACGCGGACATCACCTTTGTCGATAAGCGCACCCACGAAGCGCTCACCCAAGCGCACCGCAAGCTGCCTGCCCTCGCCCCGATTCTCCGTCGTATCGAGAAGACGGGCGATTACACCGCGATCACTGGCCAACTCCACGGGAACCTGTCACCAAATTGACGCCCTGCATCGCCCGACGTCCCGTGTGCAATTGAGAAATTCGACGCCGACTCGCGGCAAGCTAAACGTGATGCGGATGAGCTACCGGCCACGATCTCGGAATCGCATAAACTGGCGCTGTAAGAAAGTGTCTTTCTTCACTGCGGTATATTTACGGTCGCTTTAAAGGAGCGCTATGAGCATCGGCTGTTCGTGGCACCGCGGGATAGCCCCGATCCCGCCAGTACGCTTGTAACCGTTTTGCCAAAGCCATCGCACCGGCCTGGCTGCAATGCTCAAGATCGGCCTTCTTGCTCAACACCGCAGGGGAGTCCGGCCGAGCGCTGTAAAGCGTACAGGTTCGCGCATGGCCTCGACCGCGGCAATACGGCTGACTAATTTGCCGCATTGATCGCCTTTAATGCCCGGCTAAATTTCGTTCGGCCAGAAGTGAAGAACCCGCTGCAATCAGCCTTCTCGAAGCACCAAGAACATTCCTCCGCATATCCATTCTTCCAATCAGATATGGACTGTACGGCTAAGGGCCAAACCGAACGCGGCAGAACGCACCGGGGCAAATTGTAGATTGACACCGGAGTGCCCGCTGCCGCCAACACTTCTACTCCGGCGGCAAGCTCCGAAGCGTAATCGGCAGGATCGATCCAAAGCAGTTTGTCATTGGCAATCGCGAAGCCTGTATTCTCCAGCCCCATCAGTGCAACATGGTCCACAAACGGCAGATTTCGAGCCATCCACTTGCAAGTCTCCAGTATGCGCGGCGCTGTGATGGCGTGAAGTACGACGCGAACCTCGACGCGCTGGCCCCGATCTTTAAGGCGCATGATACCGAGCAAAGTTTCGTGAAACGCGCCTTGCGCTTGGACAACGTAGTCGTGGATGTGATCGATCGCCGAATAGACGGGGATGCCAACCATCAAATCATGATGTCGGACGGCGGCCCAAGCGTCCGTGATTTGCGGATCAGAAAAGGCCCTGCCGTTGCTCAAAACGTGAATTGCCGTTGACGGAAGGTTCTCGCGGCACAGCGTCAATATTTCGATGAATTCGTTCCAACTGAGAAGGGGCTCGCCGCCCGTGAACCCAAGCGAGACTGTCTCTTTGGCCAGTAAGGGGATGCACCTTTTAATTTCGTCGAGAATCCACCGGTCATCAATGTCTTTCGGCGGTTGGGAACACATTAAGCAGTAGTGATTGCAGCGCTCCGTCACCAGCATGAAGTTGTGCTTGGAACCGCGCCGATACAAAGAACGGAATCGATTGGTGATGGGATGAAACGCGACAACGTCGCCAGCCGATAGATATGCGAACCCAGCATTGAGACTGAGCGCCTCCGAGATCGCACAGTCGCGCCACTGATTGTCTGGCACACCATCCCCGACAACGATACCCGTTGCGAAGCCATTTTCAACCGCTGCTTGCAACTCTTGTGTTGTAAAAATCAGCGCGGCATCGGACGGGCCAGGATCGTTGCAACTGAACGAAGAGCGCAATCTCATGACTTTGGTTTCAGGAGATCGCGCAAAGCCTTTTGCGCCCACCGCCAATCCGTATAGCGGCAACGTCATGCCGCGCCCCATCGGCGAAGGATACGAGCGTCTTCTGGGCTGTTCTCCAGGATGTCCAGCAGCAAATGCATGACGCCTTTTTGCCGCGCACAAAAGTCAGAGAGTGTCTTCATACCCAGCGTGTCTTGCTGCGTCGCGTGATGATAAACCGGATCAGCCCCACAATGGGATTCAAAAGCACAGTCAGAACACATCGGCGCGCATTGCGTCAGCGAGTGCCCGACAAGGCCAACGAGTTTGTTCGACAGGGCCAGGGACTGATATGTGTCGGAGTTAACATGCCCAAGTTCGAAAGTGTCGTCGCCCATTTCGGCCAGCATCCGCGCTTCGTCGGACGCGAAGACTTTGCCGTCATAGTTGTAGACCATGGCCCCCAGCATAACGTCGAGCGGCGACATCTGCGCGATGGTGTTCAGATAGCGGTCTGAATAATTCAACGAACTCTCCTGTCCCTGCGTGAGGCCTTAGTGTTTCTTGTCGCGGGGCGGATACGGGTCGCGGCCCGGCGCAACGGTATCCGAGTCGCGCCACTTGCCGTCGCGACCTTGAATTCGGACCTCGCCGCCGCCCAGGTCGCGCACCGTCACTTTCGCCTGCTGCTCGGCGCGGCTCTGCTTGTGATGGACGCTTTCGGGACGGTCGGCACCGGCCCGCTTCACCGCCCAGTCGCCACCGTGCTTGACGACAAACCGGTCATTCTTCGGCATTTCCAGCTCCCTTCAATTCGGGCTTGCGCCCTGCGATTCCGCCATGGCAAACTTGTTACGAACACCATGATGACTCGCCATGGTGATAACGTCAAGTTCCACATGTCGAAAGCACCATGATAACTGACCAACCTATTGATATATTTCAGAAACGTCTCAAACAGGCCCGTGACCTACGCAAACTTAGCCAAGCCCAATTGGCCGCCAAGGCGGGCTTGCCCCCCGCCTCCGTCTCCCACTTCGAGTCCGGGCCGCGAAAGCCATCGTTCGACAACCTGAAAGCGCTGGCGGGAGCGTTGGATGTGACGACCGACTATCTGCTTGGGCGTTCCGACACTCCCGATGCGTCTGCAGAAACAGTGGGGCGGCTGCATCGCGATCTGCACAAGCTGTCGTCCAACGATTTGGAGCTGGCGAAGGAATTCGTCGACTTGCTCATCAAAAAACGAGGGACGCCCAAAGAAGACAAATGACGAGCAAGACGCGTCTCGCACGGCGCAATATCGCGGAGGCCACTGCCAACTCGGTATTGCGCCAGATGAAAATCGAAGGCCTCTGGGTCGACCCTGAGGCTATCGCGGCGAGCAAAGGAATCACGGTTCAAGCCAAGCCAAACACTGTTGCCGGTGTTTCCGGCATGCTCATCAAGGCTGGCGACGAATTCGGAATTTTATACGCCAAACACATTCCGAGCCGGGGCTTTCAGCGATTCAGCATCGGACACGAGCTGGGCCATTACTGCATCGAGGGCCACCCGGAAGCGCTGCTTACAACCGGCGTTCATCAATCTCGCGCCGGTTTCCAATCGAACGATCCGTTCGAGCAAGAGGCCGATTTTTTTTCAGCCGCGCTGCTCATGCCCGAGCTTCCGTTCAAGAAAGCCATTGCCAATCATGACCCTGGCCTCGCGTGCGTGGAGGCTCTATGCAAGGCATGCGAAACGTCTTTGACCGCGACTGGTATCCGGTACTGCGCTCTGACGGCTGATGGCGTCGCCGTCATTTGCAGCACCGGTGACGCAATTGACTGGTGCTTCATGTCGGACGGCCTCAAGCAGGCAAAAGGCCTGAGCTGGCTTCGCAAAGGCACACCTGTTCCGGCTGGAACAGCGACGGCACGATTCAATGCAACGCCCGACAACGTGAGCACCGGCCAGCGCGATTCAGGCGAAGGAAAGCTAAATGATTGGATAGGCGGTGAACGCGTCTATCGCGTCACGGAGGAAGTGGTCGGCCTTGGTCAGTACGGCCGAACGCTCACGATTCTCACCTGCGCAAGCTTGAGCATGCGCGCAGAAGCCGAAGAGGCGGACGACGATGAGGACGCCTTGATAGAGAGTTGGACCCCGAAATTCAGGCGCTAGCGAAAACACGAATCGGGTGGTCGGTAGCAGTCTGTGCCCGGTCGCTGAAATCTCAGTAACTGATAAGCTTTTCGCCATTTTCTTATCAGTCAACGACCGGATAGTTTTTTTTGCGACTGCTGATGCCTGCGTCGGCGAGCAAACTCAGCTTTGGAAAGACTGCCGGTTTTGCCGGAAGTGCTCGCGCGACCGTGTCGCGTCGATGGCTTGGCGCCGCGCATGAAGGCAAAACTCCCGGCGTTCGACATCTTCCCACATGAGGCAGAGATAATCGGCCGCTCCTTCATGCCTCAGCTGGTTTAGGAATCTCTCAGTCGCGACTTTTCCCCAGGGCCCCAAAAAACTACTAGAACATATCATGAACAAATGCTATGGTTCCATGTTTCAGACACCAGCGGATCGACGCCATTGATCCTGCGGGGAGAGTGACAATGACTGACTTGATTGCGTGCCCGAACTGCAAAACCGAGATCAAGCTGACCGAGCAGTTGGCGGCACCGCTCATCGCCGCAACTCGCCGGCAATATGAGCAACGTCTAGCTGACAAGGATGGCGAGATCGCCAAGCGTGAGCAGTCGGTGCGTGACCAGCAAGCCGCCCTGGAGAAAGAAAAGGGAGTTATCGCCCAGACGGTTGCAGAGAGAATTTCCGCAGAACGCGCAACGATCGCAGCCGAGGAAGCGAAAAAGGCGAAAATGCTTGCCGCTACGGATCTTGAGCAGAAAGGCAAGGAGCTCGCCGATCTCAAGCAAGTCCTCCAACAGCGCGATGAAAAGCTCGCGGAGGCCCAAAGGGCTCAAGTGGAACTCATCAAAAAGCAACGCGAGCTCGACGACGCAAAGCGCGAGATGGATTTGACCATCGAGAAGCGGGTTTCGGAGTCGCTTGGCAGCGTTCGGGATAAGGCGCGCCAAGCTGCCGAGGAAGGCTACAAGTTGCGCGTCGCCGAGAAAGAAGAGCAAATCTCTTCGATGCAGCGGCAGATCGAAGAGCTAAAGCGCAAGGCCGAGCAGGGATCTCAACAGCTGCAGGGCGAGGTCCTGGAACTTGAGCTTGAGACGACTTTGCGATCGAAATTCCCGCGAGATGCGATCGAGCCAGTGCCCAAAGGCGAGTTTGGAGGCGATCTCTTGCATCGTGTGATTGGACCGCAGAACCAACCTTGCGGCACCATCCTCTGGGAGAGCAAGCGAACCAAGAACTGGAGCGACGGATGGCTTTCCAAGCTGCGCGATGATCAGCGTGCGGCCAAAGCGGAAATGGCGCTGATCGTGTCCAACGCGCTTCCGAAAGACATCAAATCGTTCGATCTAATCGACGGCGTTTGGGTAACAGAAATGCGCTGTGCTCTGCCCCTCGCCATGGCATTGCGGCAAACTTTGATCGAGCTTCACGGCGCCCGCTTGGCGAGCCACGGCCAACAGTCGAAGATGGAGCAAATGTATCAGTATCTGTCTGGTCCACGCTTCCGTCACCGCATCGAAGCCATCGTCGAGCGGTTCACTGAAATGCAAGACGATCTCAACCGTGAGCGTCGAGCTACGACCAAAATGTGGGCTAGGCGAGAAGAACAAATTCGCGGCGCGATCGAGTCGACCGCCGGGATGTTTGGCGATTTGCAAGGCATCGCCGGTCGGTC
Organism: Rhodoplanes sp. Z2-YC6860; assembly: GCF_001579845.1. GTDB lineage: Bacteria > Pseudomonadota > Alphaproteobacteria > Rhizobiales > Xanthobacteraceae > Z2-YC6860. The sequence goes on along the minus strand of NZ_CP007440.1, from coordinate 2,253,705 downwards.
GATCCAGGAAATCGAGGGCCTCGACCTTCTGATGCTTGATGGACCGAGAGAAGCAGCCGAATAGAATAGGTTGAATCCGTCTCGGATTTAAGCGAAGCGATGGCGTGGCGGCACAAGTTGCCGACTAAGCCGCGAACCCGATGTCTTGCTTACGAACTTTTCGCTCATTATTGAATGGTCATCGACTGATTTTGTTGAAAAGCTTGTCAGTTGGATTTCGACTCACTTCGAAATAGCGCTGGCGGCGCTGAATCAACTGATCGTATGATTCGATTCATCGTCAATCGAATACGGTCATGGCAGGCAAGCAAGCCAAGATACTTTCAGATTCAGAAGTTGAACAACTCCTACGCCTCGCCGACCAGACCCGTAATCCGCTTCGCAATCGCGTCATCGTGCTGTTATCGGCCAAGGCAGGCTTGCGTGCCGCAGAGATCGCGGCCCTAACTTGGGACATGGTTGCCGATGCCCAAGGGCGCGTCGGCACTGTCATCGAGCTTCACGACAGCATCGCAAAAAAGCGTAGCGGACGGCGAATTCCCATCCACCCTACCCTTCGAGCAGCACTCATCGACTGGCGGCGCTGGTCCGCCGATTCAGCGCATGTTGTACGATCAGAGCGCGGCGGTCCAATGACTGCTCTCAGCGTCGTTGTCTGGTTTCATCGGGCTTACGCGCAGCTCAGTTTGAAAGGCTGCTCATCTCATTCTGGACGGCGCACGTTCATCACGCGTGCGGCAAGAATGGTGCACAAGGCAGGCGGATCGCTACGCGACGTGCAGCTGCTCGCCGGCCATCGGTCGATCCAAACAACCCAACGGTACATCGACGGCGATTCCGATGCCCAACGCAAACTGGTGTCTTTGATTTGACAAAACGCTCAATCCTTAAGGTCGACGACCCAATGAGCCACGCGCTGCCGCTGGTGCAGTGTGCTTGCAGATTGGCCGGGCCATTCGGTTTCGTCGACGAAGGCCGAGCCCAGCTGTCTCGCCGGGGCGTCACTGGAGCAGTGCGGCGCCACGACACTCCTGCCTTGTACGACTGGCTCATGGACGTGTTGAGCTTTCAAGGCATCGCCGATCGTGTTGCCAAGCAGTACTTGCGCGCACACGGCAACGTCACCTGGACAGATGCCGCCCGCGCCCTGCGACCCAGGCCAGACTGCCCCAAGCTCGGTGGCTTTTGGCTGTTCGACGACTGTCGGTATGAGAAGGGCTCAGCGACCTGCTCTGAGCCAAGCCATATAGCTGGCTGTCCTTTGCCAAGACATGAACTACGAAACGGGCGTCTCAACCAAACCGCCTACAGCCTGTTTCTGTTCATGCGCGATGTCGCTGGCGGTGATTTCGTGGGATGGATCGAACGTCAGCTGGCTGATTGCGCGGGTCTCCCGGAGCACGAGCGGTTGACAGCGATGCGCGCCGCACTCGTTGACCCACTGCGGGGTGTGTATGGAATTTCGGACAAAGTCACCACGATGGCCCTGTCATCATTGTTGCTGGGCGCCGGCCGCCGCCGCCGGTATTGGCTCGAGGTCGGCGCAAGCTTTATCGTCGTCGACACCCTCGTCCATAATTGGCTGCATCGAACCGGGATTCTGGCTCGGTTCGGCGCAGATCACCCGTATGGCGCGGCGTGCTATCGACCCAACGGCTGCGCTGAGCTGATCGAGCGCATGGCACAGCGAATCGACGCTCGGGCATTCAACCCGACGTTCCCAACAGCATTCCCTCGGTTTGTGCAGCTCGCGATCTGGCGGTACTGCAGCGAAGGCGGTCTCGATGCCTGCAATGGCAATCGAATTCACGACCTTGCCCCTTGCGACAACGTCTATTGTCAGCTGCGCAGCCGCTGCGATCGCGTAACGCTGCATAAAACACAGCAAAAACACGCGATTTTAGCGGCTTGACTACAACTTATAGGTGTGTTATGATAAAAATGCAGCTTATGTTGTGACTGCTGCCGGCCGGATCGGCCACGTCTCGAAGATCAGCTTCGACCTTCTAAGCGTAGCCACCTTAATCCGCGCCGCACATCAACCATGCAAGGAGGCCTTGCGGCCTCCTTTTTGATTCCGGAGACCCACCATGAATCAATCTGCCAAAGCCAAGTCGAAAGTCACCGTCGCCGTTCCGGTCGTGCTGTACGGCCTCGATGCCAACAACAAGCCACAGGCTGGACGCTTTCCCGAACGCCTGTGCGACCTCGCCATCAAGGCGGCTCAGCAGCTCAAACTGAACGTGCTGAAAGTGACCACCGAAGAGTTTGCTCAAGTCGCGGGACGGCTACCTGTCGGCCGTATCAACTCAACCGGCGCGGGCCTGGTGCCGAACGTAAAGCAAGCGCTGTACGACCAGATACTAGCCCTTGCCGGCGGAACAGCCACATCGAGTGCGGCCAAAGGCTCAGCGGCTCCTAATGGCTTCACCAAGATCCCGCTGAACGAAGCCGGCAAGGAAGGCAATTCGGTCGGGTCTGAGGGCTTGCCAAAGACTTGGACGGACATCGGCAAAGATCAACTGGTCCTAGTGCAAGAGACGCTTCGGGACGGATGGTGGGAGTGCATCGTGATCGAGCGCAAAGACGACATGCTGACTGTCCGGTGGCGCGACTACCCAAAATGGAAGCCGTTTACGGTCCATGCTGATGCCGTCGCGCTGCTGAATACGTCGCCATCGTTCAAGGCTTGATGGCCAACCTGAAGGTCTCGATCCGGCGCCTCACGTTAATCGTCGCCCACTGCATCGAGACACATTCCTGACCCGCTCGTGCTCCTAGCCGGCGGGCAACCCAATCTCCGATCTCACCTCTGATTCTACAGCCGCGTCTCGGCGGAGCGAGCGCGGCTGCCTTGATTCCCAATCATGGAGACACCGATGAATACCAAGACCGATCAAATCCGTTCCCTGAACGACCAGCTTCGCCAAACTCTGAGCCGCAATTCCGAGCTGGCGTTCATGACGCCAAGCAATGCTTCTGCAACGCCGGTTACGTGCACAACCAGCTATCGCGTCCGCGAGCGCCTGTGCACCGGAACTGTTTTTCCAGCTACGGAGGTTCTCCACGTAAGAGCTCCTGCGCATCTCTAGCCGTTCAAGCCGCACCGCTCTTTTCGTAAAAAATTTCTCGGACACTTCATCTGAGAACATGAGGCTTGAGGGCGCGGAATGAGAGGGCGATAGTTGTCACTGCGGGCATTCATCTCCCCTGCTCTGAGACCCATCTCCGTTCGATCTTCCCCCCAGGCGAACAAGTGCAGATGCCAGTTGACCCCAGTTCTCTCTAAAAACTCAGTGCCTGGTCTGATGTCTGCATAAAGAGCGGGGTCTACCATTCCCACGTAAGACAGCCCTCGGAGGCCATGACGCAGATGCCTTATGAAAGCGTCGACATTCACTTGAGTGGCATCGACAGCAGTCATGCAAGCGATATCGACCGTCGTGACGGAGAATAGCGGCCTCGCAGGGATCAGCTGAGATTCGGAAAGATGAAAGTGAGAGCCTAGCTCCCTCCAGACAGCGTTCCCCAGGAGAACTCTGGAAGAAGGGTTCGCGGCATTAAGATCGATCGCCGGACCGCGACCAATCTTGCGCTCATCTCCCCGGGTCAGCAGATGCAGATTTCCGGCGACCCTGAAGGCATAACGTACATTACTGAGGGCTTCGCGTTCCTGTCTACGCAAGCCAGGTACTGATTTCCAAGACATGATTTCTCACTCGTACTGATGACGGTGAGATCATTTACATATGTACAGTGATCTGAATTTTGGTCGATAATGGCAGTAGATTGGCTAGTTAAGTGCCATGAGCACGTGATTTACGTTGTGAAGTGTGCTTTCAGAGAAAGCACAACATGAGCAGCCTCCAACGAACGTAAACATGCGTCCCGGGGGGCACGCCCCCGGGACAGGTCAAATGGCGGTTCTATTTCGCAGTACCATTGATACCGCCGTGACTTTCAATCCAATCGCGCAAATTTTTCGGCAAGACCTTAGCTTGTCGGGCTTCCGCCAAACGAGTCGCATATCGAAGCTTCATCTTCGGTTTGACATGCTCACGGGCCGTCAAATCGATTATCATCCGCATGACCTTGTCGCTCTTCCGGGGCACGACGCCGCCGTTTGCCTTGTGAAGTTGTCGGAGTTCTTTCCGCTCGTGCCTGGTCAGCGAACAGCATAGGCGATAGCTCCGGCGGAACCACCTGTACTGTGCGTTGAGGAAGTGCGAGGGCGCCGCCCGCCGAATTTTGGCAAGCCTGGCTTTGAGTTTCGACGACCCTCCTTTCGGTCCAGATTTTTCTTTCTCCATTTCAACTACCTTTCATTTGGTTGGGGCTATCCGTGAAGTCCGCGAGAACTTCACGGGTCCTGACGGCTGAATCCGTAGGAACCACAATCAAGAAACCAGCAAGCGAAAGGCGCTAAAAGGAGTCTGAATTTCCGCTCTGGGAGCTGCGCCCCTCAAGTCCGACCATCGACGGTGAGTCGACGCCCGCGGCGAAAATGGCCGTTGAAAACTTAGAGACACTCAAGCCTCGACCTGCTTGCGTTTCGAATCAATCGCCTTCGCGCGTTGAAGAACCCTCAATAATGTTCGCGCGGTGTATTTCTTATAGCGGGGAATTTTGATCAACTGTTCGCAACATGCTCGCTCGGACAATCGGCCCGATGTCGAATTTCCTTGCATAGCCGCAACCTCGCGAGCTATCCGCCGGAGCTTGCTGGGCGTCCATTCAATCGGATGACCACGGCCGGCGCCCGCATAAATCAGCGCAGCAAGATAACCTAACAGCTCATGACAGTCGTCTTCCCGGCTTGGATTGAGGCCCGACATTTTGAAGGCCCTTTTTACTGCTGAAGAAATCATCCGATCCCACTCATTACTAAGTCTCCTCGTCCCCTTCGGGACAACTGATCGCTGGCTAGCTCGTTTGTTCGCGGCTCTGATCCCCTTGAGTAGTAGGTCTGCCTTGGACTTCGTTATGTTTCTTGTAGTCATCCCTATCCTCCAGCCTTCAGTGGTGGCCTCAACCCCAGAATCCCATTCGCCATTAGGCGGGTATTTGCCTCTCTTTTACCGCTCAAATTCGGAGTTCACATGTTTGCCGACAAAGGATATTTGCAACGACGGTAACGCATGCTGGCGAAATTTTCGACGGGCGCAATTCGACCCGATGATCCACTCCGGCTTCGAACCGCAGCCAAAATTGCATTCCCGGACGGTTCGATGTCAGAATCAGGCTTGCGCCGAGAGGCCTCGCGAGGCCGGTTAACGATCGAGCGAATTGCCGGAAAAGACTACACAACACTGATCGCGATTGAGCGCATGAGGCAGTTATGCCGCGTCCAAGCAAAGGACCAAGACTTTACAAACGTGCCGCTCGACCCGAAATCGGCCGCAAGGCCGTCTGGATTATCCGCGACGGCGACCGCGATTTCGCCACGGGATGCGTTGCAAGCCCGACTGACAAAGGACCGCCCGAAGCGGCTCAGCAAGCCTTAGCGGACCACATTGCGACCAAGTACCGGCCTGAGCGGAAAGCCAAGACCATTGAGGTCATCGACGTCGCCGATGTTCTCACGATCTACGTAGACGACAAGGGCGACGAGCAAGCGAGTCGCAGCAAGTTCGAGGGCCGCATCCTCAGGCTGAACTCGTTCTGGGGCGGCCTGATGCTTTCCGAGGTGTCGACCGCCACCTGCAAAGAGTACGCGAAAAAGCGCGGCGCCAAGTGGATCAAGTCTGCTGATGGCCAAGAGCGGATTGTCTGCGCTGGCGGCGCCCGGCGAGACCTGGAAGATCTGCGGGCCGCGATTGGGCACCATGCTGCCGAAAACCTGCACCGCGAGATCGTCAACGTCTGGCTGCCGCCGAAAGGCGCGCCGCGCGAGCGCTGGCTGACGCGATCCGAGGCGGCCAAGCTGATCTGGACCTGCTGGCGGTACCGCGAGACTCAGACCTGCCATCGCGGCCCCCTCAAGGGCCAGAAGATCCAGACCGACAAGCGGCCTCTCCGCCATCTCGCGCGGTTCTTGCTGGTTGGCTTGTACACCGGCACCCGCGCCGGCGCGATCGCGACCGCATCGCCAATCCGCGGGATTGGCCGCTCGTTTATCGACCTCGATGGCGGCATCTTCTATCGCTTGGCCCAAGGCCGGCGCGAAACGAACAAGCGACAACCGCCGGCACCCATCCCGCCTCGGCTGCTCGCGCATATGCGGCGATGGGTCCGCTTGGGTATTGCGTCGAATTATTTCGTCGAATGGCGCGGCAAGCCGGTCAAGTCGGTCAAGACGGCGTTGAACACGGCCACCAGACTGGCAGGACTTTCGAAGCAAGGCGGCAACGTCACGCCACACACGTTGCGACACACGGCGGCGACGTGGCTGATGCAGGCTGGCGTGCCGGTGTGGACCGCTGCCGGCTATCTCGGCATGTCGGTCGAGGTGCTGCTCAACACTTACGGCCACCATCATCCCGATTATTTGCGGGAAGCAGCCAATGCATTTGGCGGCAGGTCAGCCAAGAAAAACGTTTCTGTGGTCGAATCTGTGGTCGGCAAAAATTCCGATCAGCGCAAAAGTCAGAAACGCTAATGAAAACATGGTGGGCCCGGCAGGACTCGAACCTGCAACCAGACCGTTATGAGCGGTCGGCTCTAACCATTGAGCTACAGGCCCAGATCGCGAAGCAGCGATTGGAGAAAATATAGCAGTTCGCGATTAACGCAAAATGCAAGGAAACGGCAGTCCGCTCGGCGCGGCCACCGGCGCTCACATCCGCAACAGCCGCTTGGTGTTGCCGCTGAGGATTTTCGCCTTGTCCTCGTCGCAGAGCGGCACGCCTTCCATCCACTTCACGCCGGGCGGATTGACCACGAACGGCCAGTCGACCGCGAACAGGATGCGGTCGACGCCCATTTCCTGCACGCAGCACATCAGCGCCGGCGTCGAGAAGTTGCCGCTCGTCGTGACGTAGAAGTTGCCGCAGAAGATGTCGCGGAAGCTGATGGTCTTGGCGGCGCCCGGCCGCGCGATGGCGTGGTCGACGCGCCACACCAGGAAGGGCAGCGTCTCTCCGAGATGGCCGAGGATGACCTTCAGCTTCGGATGCTTTTCGAACACGCCCGACAGCACCATGCGGATCGCTGTAGTCGCGGTCTCGACCGTGTAGCCCCAGGCCGCGCGCACCACCATCGGGAAATCCTTGGCGTAGTCGGCATAGTAGACGTCGCCGACTCGCGGATCCGGCGTCGCCGGATGGAAATAAATCGGCACGTCGAGCGCCTCGGCTCGCTCGTAGATCGGCCAGAAGCGCTTGTCGTCGAGGAAGGTGCCGTTCGAGAGCCCGTGCATCATCGCGCCCTTGAAGCCGAGCTTGGTCACGGTGCGCTCGAGTTCGTCGGCCGCGGCTTTGGGATCGTTCGACGGCAGCGCCGCGAAGGCGGCGAAGCGCTTCGGGTTCGCGGCGCAAGCGGCTGCAAGGCGGTCGTTGACGCCACGCACCAAGTGGGCCGCGCCTTCGGCCGGCAGCTTCTGCGCCGAGGGCGCGCCATGCGAGATCACCTGCATGTCGATGCCGACCTCGTCCATCTCCTTGATGCGGAGCGCACCGAGATCGAACAGCCGGTCCATCTGCGGACCGGGCCGGCCGGATTCGAGACCGACATAGGTTTTGGACAGTTCAGCGTCCCAATAATGCTCTTCGACGGCGATGACCGGGCAATTCGGCTTCTTGAACATTCCACTCCCCTTCGGATTCAAGCCCGTTTGGTATCAAGGGCGCGACCGCCTGTCACGGCGGGATCGTGCTGGACCCGCCATAAAGCTTCTCTCTATGATGACGGCAAAACAACACGGCGGCGACAGAGGGACGGATGCTTCGCAGGATTTTCGGGCCATTGGCCCTGCTGCTCACTTTGTCATGTCCCCTCGCCGCTCATGCGCAGGACTGGCCGTCGCGGCAGCCGATCAAGGTGATCGTGCCGTTCACAGCCGGCAGCAGCACCGATATCGCGGCCCGCACCGTATTCGATCAGGTCAGCCGGCAGCTCGGCCAGACTTTCGTGGTCGAGAACAAGGGTGGCGCCGGGACCTCGCTCGGCTCCTATCTTGCAGCCAAGTCGGATCCGGACGGTTACACCATCCTGGTCAATTCGACCTCTCACGTGGTGGTGGCCTCGACCTACGCGAAGCTGCCTTACAGCGTCGCCGACGACTTCGCGCCGATCGGCGCCATTGCCGATATTCCGTTCCTGGTCGGCACCAACACCAAGTTCAAAAGCCTGAAAGAGCTGATCGAAACCGCCAAGAAGCCCGGCGGGAGTATTCTCTACGGCACCGCCGGCGCCGGCTCGTCAGGCCATCTGTTCATGGAATTGCTGCGGCTCACCGCTGGATATCCGACCACGCACGTGCCGTTCCGCGGCACGCCCGAGGCGATGACCGAAATGATCGCAGGCCGCCTTGATATGTACCCCACGCCGGCCGCGAACGCGGTTCCGCTCACGCGTCAGGGCCAGATCAATTCGCTCGCGGTGAGCTCGCCGAAGCGCCTGCCGTCTCTGCCGGAGGTCGCAACGCTGCGCGAACTCGGCCTTGCCGACGCCGAATACCAGTTCTGGGTCGGCGCCTTTGCACCGGCCAAAACACCGAGGCCGATCGTCGAGCAGCTCAACCGCCATATCGCCCTGGCCTTGAACATGAAAGACGTTGCCGACAAACTGCTCGCGCTCGGTGGCAGCCCGATGCCGATGGCGACCGCCGAGTTCGAAGGTTTCGTTCAGAAGCAGATCGAGCTCAACGCCAAGATCGTCAAGGCCGCCGGCTATCAGCCGCAATAAGGTTCCAGGGAGAATCCGTCATATGCATGCATTCAGCCTGACCAAGGAGCAGGAGTGGGATCCCAAAAAGCACGTCGAGAAGATTCTCGGCGAGGTCGAGGATGGCGATTACACCGTTGCCTGCTGGGAGCCCGGACAGATCAGCCCGAACCACTGCCATCCGCACGCGACCGAAATCTATTTCTGCTTCTCAGGCGGCGGCAGGATGCGAACACCGAAGGAAACCATCGACGTGGTGCCAGGCTCCTTCGTGGTGCATCCGCCGGGCGAAGTGCATGAATACATCAACGGTCCGGAGCGCACACTACTGTTCCGAGTGCGCTATGGCTCGGACATGCTGTCGCGCCATATCGAATGGCGCGGACATGCGGACTTCAAGCAGAGCGCGGACGACGCCGCATACTATCGGCAGAATCCACCGGTCTGACACTTTCGCTTTACGGCTGGACACGATTGGTTCACCATGCGCACCGTCGCGTGGTGAATCGCTCGCCGCGGATTTTTCCCAGATTCTCATCACCTTTCCCGGCGCTACGTTAAACAAATCCTTAGCGGAACTCCGTTAGCATGCAGTCCATGGCCAATCCCGCCGAAGCCCGCCCCTCCGAGCGCCGGCGCACCCCGCGCCAGAAAAGCTTTCTGCGCGGCATGATCTATTTCAACAATCGCCGCAGCGTGGCCGACTGCCTGATCCGCGACATCTCGCCGTTCGGCGCGCGGCTGATCTTCTCCGACGCGGTGACCACTCCGGACGTGCTCGACCTGTACATTCCCCAGAAGGAGCAGACGCTCCGCGCGCAGGTGATTTGGCGGGTCGGTCATGAGGTCGGCGTCGCCTTTCCGCAGGCGATCCACCCGGAGCCCGCAACGGCCGCCGCGAGCGACCTCGCCGACCGCGTGACAAAGCTCGAAGCCGAGGTGGCGGCACTCAAGCGCGCGCTGAAGAAGCTCACATCGGGCTCCGACTCGGACCTCGCCTGATCCGGCGGCCGCCACCGGTGCGCAGAATCCTCTTGTTCCCTATTTGTTCTTGACATATATTGCGCACGTTTTTCGACGCGGCAGGTCATGACTGTATTCACTCCGCATCAGGACGCCGCGTTGACTGCGGTCGCCGATTGGTTGAAAGCGCGGCCCGGCAAGGGCAGCACGCCGCAAACCTTCCGGCTGTTCGGCTATGCCGGAACCGGCAAGACGACGCTCGCGCGCCACATCGCCGAGAGCGTCGATGGCAAGGTGCTGTTCGCGGCCTTCACCGGCAAGGCCGCGCTCGTGATGCGCAGCAAGGGCTGCGAACGCGCCTCGACCATTCACAGCCTGATTTATAAGACACGCGAGAGCGGCGAAGAGGTGCCGAGCTTCGACCTGTGGGACGACGCACCGGCCTCCAAGGCCTCGCTGATCGTGATCGACGAATGCTCGATGGTCGACGCCGAGCTCGGGCGCGATCTGATTTCGTTCGGCGTGCCGCTCCTGGTGCTCGGCGATCCAGCGCAATTGCCGCCGATCCAAGGCGGCGGTTTCTTCACCGATGCCGAGCCGGACGCGATGCTGACCGAAGTGCATCGCCAGGCCGCGGACAATCCGATTGTGCGGCTGTCGATGGACATCCGCGAAGGCCGTGAGCTCGAGCCCGGCAGCTACGGCGAGACCGAGGTGGTGAGCAAGCAATCGCTCGATCCTTCGCGCGTGCTCGATGCCGATCAGGTGCTGGTCGGGCGAAACGCCACGCGGCGTGCCTATAACGCACGGATGCGGCTGCGCCGCGGCTTCGACGGCGAGATGCCTTTGACCGGCGACAAGCTCGTGTGCCTGCGCAACAACAAGCGCAAGGGTCTGTTCAACGGCGGACTATGGTCGGTGAAGGAAAAGCCCACGACCCGGCGCGACTTCATCAGCATGCGCATCCAGCCGGACGACGGCTACGCCGGCAAGGGCATCAAGGTCTCGGTGCGGCCGGAATGCTTCACCGGCGGCATCGAAGCTGTCGAATGGATGATGCGCAAATACTACGACGAGTTCGATTACGGCTACGTGCTGACCGTGCACAAATCGCAAGGCTCGCAGTGGGACGACGTGGTGCTGTTCGACGAGTCGATGGCGTTCGGTGAAAGCCGCCAGCGCTGGCTCTACACCGGCGTGACGCGCGCCGCACAGCGGTTGACAGTGGTGGTGTAAAGGCACGAGCCTTTGCCCGGACCAACATCCGGGAGAGCGTGATGCCAAGTGAGCGCACAAGTGAGCGCACAAGTGAGCGCACGAGTGAGCGCACAAGCCGCACCATCGAGGAGCGCCTCCGCGCGATCGAAGACCGGCTCGACATCCTCAATCTGATCGCGAGCCATCCGCCGAGTGCGGACAGCGGCGCCGACTACTTCACCCGGCAAGTCTACACCGACGACGGCGTGATCGATCTCGGCGGCGGCAAGGCCGCAAGCGGCAACGACGAGGTCGCCGCAATGGTCAAGACGCCGGGCCATCAAGCCGCGATCGCCGGCGGGCTCGCGCATTTCTGCGGCCTGCCGCGCATCGACATCGATGGCGACGCCGCCACGGTGACATCCTATCTGCAGATCATCACGCCGCATCCGAATGCCGAGCCACACGAGGTGCCGAACCACGGCACGACACGCGGCTTTCGGATCCACCGCGTCGGCGCCAACCGCTGGGAGCTCGTACGCACCGCGTCGGGCTGGAAAATCAAGCGCCGCACGTTGCGGCCGCTGGACGGCACGGAGCCAGCCCGCGAGCTCCTGCGCGGCGCTCTCAAATCATACGAAAAGGTCGGCTGAGCCGCCGACCGTCGCCCCTACCAGCTTTGGCGTCGCGCCGGCTCGGGCGGCGTGGTCAACTTCTTGAAGAACGTGACAAGCGCCGGTGTCTCAGTCTCGGGCTGCCGACTGCCGTGGTGCACGTGCCGGTGGGAAGCGCGACGCGCGGACTTGCCTTGATGCTCCGATTTCTCTTCGATCGCCGGTCTCCGCTGCGGTAGCGGCACCGCTTGCGGATCGAGCTTCGCCACTTGCTGCATTGCCGGTGGCTCGGCGGGCCGGCTCAACTCCGCCCGAGCTTGCTCCGGCATCGCGCCGCCCTCGGACGCCGCAGCGTCTTGCCTGGTCGCAGTGCCTTGCCCGGTCACCTCAAGGTTGACCAACCTCTTCGGCGCTTGGGCAGGTCGCGGCTTGGGCATCGGCAGCATCGAAGTCGCCGGCTGGGTCGCATCCGAAGATGCCTGCTCCGTCGCCGCCGCAAGGTCAGACGCGACAGCGTCCTGTTTGGTCGTGTCCCGACCGGCCACGTCGAGCTTTGCCAGAACCTTCGGCGCCTGGGCGGGCCGCGGTTTCGGCATTGGCAACATCACCATCGCGGGCTGCTCCGGTGTCAGCGCCGGCGGCCAAGCTTGCTCCACGTCAGCCGCCTTGGCGACGGTCTGAGGCGGAGCCGCCTCAGGTCGCTGCGCCGGTCGCGGCAATGGCAGCGTCGGCGTGTAGATCGGTTGAGGCTCGGCGGCTGGCGCAGCAGGAGCCGCGGCGAGCTGCAACGAAGCGCTTTGAACGGGCGCGCTCGGTCGCGCGTTTGGTTGCGGCGCGCTCGGCGGCGCTTGTACGCTCTGAGCCTGCACGTTGAAGGCCTTCGGCCGCACGATGGTCTGCACCTGTACGATCTTCGGTCGCAGAGCGTCGAATGGAGCGGAGATCCGCTCGGCAGCAGCGAGTTGCTGGGCCCTGTCTTCGGCCGCTGGTGCCCGCTCCTTTGTCGCAACCTGCACGACGGCTGGCACCGCACGCGGCCCGCAGCTCGACATCGGCTTCTTGTAAAAGCCGCGCTGATAATAGGCGATGGCGCGCTGCTCGATGCATCCTGCCGCGCGATAGGCGCTGGCAAGATACCTCACCGCGTAGGTCATGTTGGTGTCGGCATCGAGCAGCCCTTCGGCGCTGCCTGTGTAGCCCAGTGACCGCGCAGTGCCGAGGCGGATCTGCATCAGGCCGAAATTGCCTTTGCTGATGACGCGCGGGTTGCCCTTGCTTTCGATGTAGATGACACGGCGCACCAGAGATTCCGGCACGCCATTCGCCGAAGCGTGCTTGGTGACCAGCGCATCATGTTGACCGGCGATCGCGCCACCGGCCAACGCGACAAACGCGCAGGTGCCCGACGCAAGCAAGGCCCACTTTGGAAGCGTTCTTGTCATCTGCGTTTTGATACCTGCAACACCTCCCCCTTTCAAGGAAAAGCCATGTTCTATGCGGGCTTACGTGGAACATCGTTGCGAAATCGCCTTGGGGCTCTGGATAACCTGGGGCAAAAATGGGGCGACGCCGGTACGGCAGGGAACCGCTGGACGGACCCGCAATGCAATGGCAAGAATTCTGCGCAGTTCCGGGCGGTATTTTGGGGTGGAAACAATGGCCGAGAGCGCCAAAGAGAACGTCAAGCGCGTGTTCTATGTTCGTTTCGTCAACCACCCGATCTATCTCGATCTGATTGCGCAGCGGCCGGAGATCAGGCTCGACAAGCTGGAAAACGACTCGTCTGACGCGGTCGCCAATCCGATCATGGCCGCGGCGCATGCGTATCAGGTGAGTTCTGCGCGCGACGAATTGCCGATCAAGTATCACGCCACGAAGGAGCTGCTCGCGCGCTCGCCGAACCTCCTCATCGTGTCGACCGGCGGCGCCGGCTACGACACCGTCAACGTCAAGGACTGCACCGACGCGGGTGTGCTGGTGGTCAATCAGACCGGCGGTAATGCGGACGCGGTCGCGGCGCATGTACTCGCCATGGTGCTGATGCTGTCGAAGCAGATCGCCCAGACCGACCACACGCTGCGCAAGGGCACGATGCACGACCGCAACGCCTTCATGGGATCGGACATCAACAACCGCACCATCGGCATTATCGGGCTCGGCAATGTCGGGCGCCGCGTGGCGCGGCTCTGCAAGACGCTGTTCGACATGAACGTGATCGCCTGCGATCCCTATCTCGACGAGAAGACCATCGCCGAGCGTGGCGCCACCAAGGTGACGCTCGACGAATTGCTCCGCCGTTCCGATTTCGTCTCGGTCAATTGCCCGCTCGACGACGTCTCGCGCAACATGATCAGCACGCGCGAGTTCGGACTGATGCAGAAGCACGCCTTCTTCATCACCACGGCGCGCGGCTTCATCCACGACGAAAAGGCGCTGGAAGAAGCGCTGCGCGCCAAGCAGATCGCGGGCGCGGGCCTCGACGTCTGGTCGAAGGAGCCGCCGCAGCCCGACCATCCGCTGCTGCAGTTCGACAACGTGATCGCGAGCCCCCACACCGCGGGCGTGACCAAGGAAGCGCGCGCCAACATGGGCAAGTTCGCGGCCACCCAGCTGATCGATGCCCTCGACGGCAAGCGCCCGCCGCGCATCGTCAATCCCGACGTGTGGCCGGTCTATGCCAAGCGCTTCGAGCGCACGTTCGGCTTCCGTCCGGAGTGACACCAGTTCACATCAGAGACTGGCTGTTTTCCGGCGCGGCTTGCGCTACTGTTCCCGCCCCTTAATGACGAACTCGAGTGGAGAGTTGAAAATGGCGAAGAAGGGCTATCTCGTTTCGGCGTATCGTTCGATCAACAACCCGGACAAGCTTGCGGCTTATGCCAAGCTCGCGGGCCCGGCGTTCGCGAAATACGGCGCGCGCTATGTCGCTCGCGGCGATGCCGCGGCGGCCTACGAGGCCGGCATCAAGCAGCGCATCGTGATCGTGGAGTTCGAAAGCGTCGCCAAGGCCATCGAGGCCCACGACAGCCCGGAATATGGCGCCGCCCTCAAGGCGTTCGACGGTTGCGCCGAGCGCGACCTGCGCATCGTCGAAGGGCTCGAGTAGCGGGAGCCGGCCACCATGCCCAAGGGCTATTGGGTGACGATCTATCGCAAGATCAAGGACCCGGCGAAGCTTGCGGCCTATGCGGAGCTCGCGCCGAAGGCCACCGCCCCGTTCGGCGGCAAGTATCTGGCACGCGCCACCGCATCGAGCGCCTACGAGGCGGGACTGAAGGACCGCATCGTGATCTCGGAGTTTCCGAGCGTCGAGCAGGCCAAGGCCGCCTACGAGAGCGACGGCTACCAGGCCGCGCTCAAGGCGCTCGGCGATGGCGCCGAGCGCGACGTACGGATCGTGGCGGGGCTGGAGTAGCCGCAGACACGCTCCTCTCCCGGCCTCATCCTGAGGAGCCACGCGAAGCGTGGCGTCTCGAAGGATGGGGCCGTCCCCGACGGGGCCAGCTCGTCCTTCGAGACGCACTCGCTTCGCTCGTGTTCCTCAGGATGCGGTGGAGAGAAAGTCGAGCAAGCCAAAGCTACACATCCTTCGGGATCGGCCGTGGGCGGCCAGCGTCGTCGATGGCAACAAACGTGAAGGTCGCGTCGGTGACCTTCTCCTGAAGATGGGTCTGAAAGCGCCGCGCCCAGGCCTCGACATGGATCTTCATCGAGGTGCGGCCCACGCTCTCCACCTCGGTGTAGACCTCGAGCACGTCGCCGACCCGCACCGGACGGATGAACTGCATGGCATCGAGCGCCACCGTGACGACACGGCCGCGGGCGCGCTCGACACCGGCAATGCCGCCGGCCTGGTCCATGCGCGACAGAACCCAACCGCCGAAGATATCGCCATTGGCATTGGTGTCGGCCGGCATCGCGCTGATGCGGACTGTGAGCATGCCGCGCGTCGTGGTGTCGCTGTCTGCCATGGGAATCGGGCTCTCCAGTTGTCGCCGCATCTTACGGCTTCACGGAAGCGTGTGAAAACGTGTTTGGGCGAAGGGCCGTGCCGACGATAGACTCCTGACAACAAACCAAGGAGACACCCATGCGCCTTCCGACTCTGGTCGGCACCGCCTTTGCGGCTCTTGCGGCCATCGCAGCCCTCCCCCTCGTTCGCGCCCATTCCGAAAGCGCCGTGCAGATCGACGCTCCGAAGGTCGACGCGACACCCGCCGAAGGCCTGCAGACCGCAGTGCTGGCGGGCGGCTGCTTCTGGGGTATCCAGGCGGTCTATCAGCACACCAAGGGCGTGACGAAAGCCGTGTCAGGCTATGCGGGCGGCGACAAGAAGGACGCCGACTATCACACGGTGTCGAACGGCCGCACCGGCCACGCCGAGAGCGTGCAGGTGACATTCGATCCCAAGCAGATCTCCTACGGCCAGATCCTGCAGGTGTTCTTCTCGGTGGCGCACAACCCGACCGAACTCAACCGCCAGGGGCCGGACAGCGGCCCGCAATACCGCACCGAGATTTTCCCGCAGACCGAAGAGCAGGCGAAAATCGCCAAGGCCTATGTGGCGCAACTTGACGCCGCCAAGGCGTTTCCGCGGCCGATCGTAACCAAGACCGGCACCATGAAGGCCACATTCTACCCGGCCGAGGCCTATCATCAGGATTACGCGTTCAACAATCCCGGCAATCCGTACATCGCCTTCAACGACGCGCCGAAGGTGGAGAACCTCAAGCGCATGTTCCCGGCGCTTTATCGCGACAAGCCGGTGTTGGTCGCAGACGCGAAGTAGCGCCGAAGGGCTTTTTTAGACAGCCACTGCGTGCTTGCCAGGATACTTCTGGTCCACGAGCCTCGGGATGGTCTTGATCAGGCCGCCGAGCTCGCCGGAGGTGAGCAGGAGCACCACGTCGTCGGGCTTCAGCATGCCGTCGAGCCGCTCTAGCGCTTCCTTCGGCTCGACGAACGGCTCTGCATCATACCCGGCGCTTCGCACCCGGCCGACGATTTCCGCCTGGGTGAGCTGGGCGTGCGTGCCCGCACCCTGCGATGCCGGCTCGTAGATGAAGATCTTGGACGCACCGTCGAACACGTCGTCATAGGCGGCGATCGCCTCTCGATTGCGCCAGGTGAAGGTGTGGGGCTCGAAAACCACCACCAGACGCCGGTCGGGGAAATGCAGCTTGATCGCTGCGATCGCGCTCCTGGCTTTCTCGTACGAAGAGCCGAAGCCCTCGTACACCGGCACGGTCGATGCCATCGAGAGCAACTCCATGCGGCGCTTGACGCCCATGAACGACGCCATCCCGGCGCGCAACTCGTCGGGCGACAACAGCCCCTTTTCCAGCAGCATGGCGCTGACGCCGACGATGTTCTCGATGTTGTGGTTGCCGAGGTGATGGGTCGCAAGACGTACCACCTTTTCGTTGCCCTGCATCAGATCGAAATCGGTTCGGGCGCCGTGCACGATCTTGTCCGCGTGCCAATTGGCCCGGTCGTCCAACGCGTAGTACACGGCGCGCCGGCCGGTTGCCTGAACGAGCGCACGGGCGTGAGGCTCGCTGCTGCAAGCGACCAGCACGCCGTCGGGCGGCAGACCATCCAGCAGCGCGCGGAACGGCTTCAGAAAATCCGCATGGGTGGGAAACACGTTGATGTGGTCGTGCGTCGCCGACGTGAGCAGAACGTTCTTGGCGTTGTAACGAAGAAACTTCGACGTGTTGTCCCAGTTCGACGACGGATATTCGTCCCCTTCGAGGACGAACACCGGGCCTTTGCCCCGCTGCGCGTAGCTCTCGAAGCCGTTGGTGACCTCACCGATGAAGTAACTCGGATCTTTCTTAGCTGCCCGTAAACACCAAGCGAGCAGCGCGGTGCATGTCGATTTTCCATACGAGCCCGCAACCACGATGTTTTCGGAAGCCACCGTCAGTTCATGCACGATATCGGCGAATGAGCGCACCAGCTTGCCGCTCGCAAAGGCGGCGCGCACCTCCTCGTTGGTCTCAGGGACCAACTTGGCGTTCTTGCCGATGACGATGACGTCGGCGTCGGCGGGGATGTTCTCCTTGCGATAGCCTTTCGCGAAAGGAACCTTGGCGCTTTCGAGATAGTCGCTGACCGGCGGATAGAAACCCTCGTCGGAGCCGCTGATCTCCACGCCCATCTGCTTCAAGAGCAGCGCGGTGGCGCTCATGCCCTTGCCGGCAATCCCGATGAAGTGTGCCTTGGAAAAATTCATTCACCCCCCGACAACGGTAACGTCCTCGTCGACCTCGGTCGACAGCGCTTCGCAACCGCGCTCCGATCGAATTGTATTGAGGCCCTCCATCTGCTGTAAAGTTTTTCGCTGGATGGGGCTTAATTTGGCCGAGACGCGCGCATCTGATATTCGTCTCGCAACTTCCTGGTGCGGAACATGGCATCCTTCGATCCGATCTCAGCCCTTGCGGGCGGTGCGCTGGTTGGGCTCGCCTCAGCGATGCTCATGATGCTCATCGGCCGTATCGCTGGTATCAGCGGTATTCTGGGCGGTGGCCTCACACTGGTTCCCGGCGACAAGCTCTGGCGATTGGCGTTCGTCGCAGGCCTTGTTCTGGCGCCAACCGTCAGCGGGCTATTGGGCCATCCGATGCCTGAGCCGCAGATGCCGGACGGCTACCTCATGGTCATCGCCGCCGGACTGCTGGTCGGCTTTGGCGCGAGGCTGGGTGGCGGCTGCACCTCGGGCCATGGCGTTTGCGGGATCGCGCGCTTCTCGGCGCGCTCAATCGCGGCAACGGCAATCTTCATGTCCACTGCCGTCGTGGTTGTCGCGGTCATGCGCCACGGCTTTGGAGGCTGACCATGACGGCATTTGCAAGCCTCATCTGCGGATTGATCTTCGGCACCGGCCTGGTCGTCTCCGGCATGACCCAACCCGCGAAGGTTCTCGGGTTTCTCGACCTCTTCGGCCACTGGGACCCGACCTTGGCCTTCGTGATGGTCGCGGCGCTCGTGGTGTCGGCTGTGGGATTTGGATTGGCGCGACGGCAGCAACGGCCGCTTCTGGCTGTTCAATCACTATGGCCCACGCGATCCGGGATCGATCGGTCCCTGGTTGTCGGATCCATCCTGTTCGGAGCTGGCTGGGGCCTTGTCGGGCTTTGTCCGGGTCCGGCATTGGTGAATCTCGCAACACTGATGCCGAGCGTGATCGTGTTCGTGTTGGCGATGGCGGCCGGGATGATCCTCAAGGATACATGGGACCATCTGGCCACCGTCACGAACCGCGCACCCGATCGCCCGGCGTCATCAGCAGCTGACGGTTAGCCGCGCTCTCAGCGCAGCCGGTCCGCGAACAACCCGATCGTCTTGCGATAGACCTCGGCGCGGTTCCACTCGCGCATCACTTCGAAATTTCGAGAGCCCTGGTGATAGTCGCCGCCGGGCTGCCAGCCGTTGGTCTTGAGCAGGTTCGCTGTCGAGGCGAGCACGTCCGGTACGCTGTGGCGCAGATCGACGTGGCCGTTGCCGTCGAAGTCGACGCCGTACTTGATATAGGAGGACGGCAAGAACTGGGTCTGGCCGATCTCGCCCGCATAGGCGCCGATCAGATCGCGCAGCGGCAGGTCGCCGCGCTGCAAGATGGCGAGCGCTGCGAGCAATTCGCCTTGGAAGAGATCGGTGCGGCGGCAATCGTGCGCGAGAGTCGCGACCACGCGGATCACCGGCAGCTTGCCCATGTCGCCGGTGCCGAAATCGGTTTCGAGCCCCCAGATCGCGACCAGAAGATTGCCCGGCACGCCGAAACGCTGCTCGACACGTTGCAACAGCGCGGCGTTGCGCTGCAGACGTGCCTTGCCGCCACTGATGCGGCCGCCGGTGACGCGGGTCGCGGCATACTCTTCGAAGCTCTTGCGGAAGGTGCCGCGCTGGCGGCGATCGAAGGACAGCACGCCTTGATCCTGCGAGACTCCGGCAAAGGCCTGATCGACCACGCCGCGCGAGACACCCTTGCCCTGCGCCTCGCGGGCCATCGTGGCGAGGAACGAGCCGAAGTCGCCGCCGCATTGCGCGGCGTGCAGGGGAGTTGCGAGAAGCATCAGAAACAGAACTGCAAGCAGCCGCCGCATCATGCCGGATTCCTCGTTTTCCCTGCCAATGATCGCATGCCAGCGCGGCAATGCGAAGCGGCCTTTCGGGCGCTACGCGCCGCTACCAATGGCCCTTGCGCTTGTTCCAGGAAAACAACCCGTCGGCAAAACGGTCGTAGAAGAAACGCGTCAAAGGCAGGACCGCCCGGTTGCCAAAGAACCTTGCAAGCCAGGCTTCGCCTGGCTTGACGCGCCAGATGGCGATCGCAACGTCGGCGCCGACGATCAGACGGCCGCTCTCGTCGGTCGCATGCAGCCGGCGGCGGATGTCATCGAGCGAGGCGCCGAAGCCTGCCAGTGCATCGGGCTCCTGGTTGATGTCGCGAAAGGCGATGCGGCCCGCGCGGACAGCGTCGATGAGCTTGTTGCGCTGGCGGGAAATGCCGGCATCGCAGACCGGACAACGGGTGTTGTACCAGACCACGAGGCGGGGGTCGGTCATGCCCGATCCCTGCGGCGCGCGGCGGCGCGCGTGGGCGGGCGCGCCGCCGCAAGGATGCTGTCCAGAAGCCCCGGAAAGCGGGTGTCGAGGTCCTTGCGGCGCAATGAGAGGTAACGCGCGGTGCCTTGCTGCCGCACGGAGACGACGCCCGAGGTCCTGAGCTTGGCGAAGTGATAGGCCAGGTTGGTCTTGCTGCCGAGCGCCAGGAAAGACTGGCAGCGCGCCTCGGGCTCCGCGCTTTCGGCAAGCTGCGCCACGATGGCAAGCCGTGTCGGATCGCTCAGCGCATCGAGCACCGCAGGCAGTGCAATCTTGGCTTTGTCGGGATGACTGAGCCCGGGCATGCCCTCGCCTAGCACCACCATTCATGAATTTCAATGTTCAATGAGATTTGAACATTGAATTGGCCGGACGGGTCAAGTCCTGCCTATCTAGTTCAACATTCATTGAACAGAGAGGCATTCCATGTTTGCCCGTTTGGCTTGGCTCGCGCTCGGCACCTTTGCGATCGGCACCGAAACCTGGGTGATCGCGGCGTTGTTGCCGCCGATCGCCGCAGACCTTTCGATTCAGGTGGCGACCGCAGGCGCGCTGGTCACCGTGTTCGCGCTCGCTTATGCGTTCGGCTCGCCGGTGCTGGCGGTGGTGGCGGGCTCCGTCGACCGCAAATGGCTGCTGATCTCGTGTCTCGGCGTGTTCACGCTCGCCAATATCGGCGCAGCCAACGCGCAGGGTTTCAAACAGTTGCTCATCGCCCGCGTACTGATGGCCCTGGTGTCGGGGCTCTACGTGCCGACCGCGAGCGCGGTTGCAACCGTTTTGGTGAAGCCCGAACAGCGCGGCCGTGCCATCTCCGTCGTGATCGGCGGTATGGCTGTGGCGGTCGCGCTTGGCGCGCCGATCGGCGCACTCATCGGGGCCATGTCGAACTGGCGGATGACCTTCGCGCTGGTGGCCGTCCTTGGCGCGATCGCTATCGTGGGCCTTCTGATCGGACTGCCCCGCGACCTGCCACGGCCGGTGACCACGATCGGCCAGCGGCTCGCCGCAGCACGGCGGCCGGAGATTTTGCACGGACTTTCGGTGACGCTCCTCTTCGCCACGGGCGTCTTTACGGTGTTCACCTATCTCGCGTTGCTCCTCGGACAAGCTGCGGGACTCGATCCGCGCGGCATCAGCGCGACACTGTTCCTGTTCGGCGTTGCGGCGGCTCTCGGCAACGCGCTGGGCGGCACGAGTTCCGACCGCTTTGGTCCGCTGCGCACCGCTCGCATCGGCCTGTCTTTGCTGGTCGCGGTGTTTGTCGTGATTGCCCTGGCGGCAAACGCGCTGCCGACGCCGCAAGCCGCGCCAGTGATCGTCGCCAGCATCGGCGCGTGGGGACTGGTCGCCTGGTGCGTCTATGCGGCGATGATGGCGAATCTCGTTCGGATCGCGCCCGAACTCGCGATGGTGACACTCTCGCTCAACGCTTCGACCTTCTACTTTGGCGTGGCGCTTGGCTCTTTCGTGGGCTCTCTGGTGCTGCGATTTGGCACCGGCAAGCTCGCCTGGGTCGCCGCCGCGCTGGAGCTTGCGGCGCTCACGGTGCTGCTCTTCGAGCGTCGGACCGAACGCATGCCGCGCGTTGCACGTGAGGACGCCGCCTGAGCCGAAATCCCAGCGATTGCCGGGATCCGGCCGCATTGCGCTTTTCCGCCTTTTGGTGCAAAGAGCCTCGCGCGGACGGGGCGGCGCGATCCAAAAAGAAGGCGGAAACAACATGGCGCGGAAACCTGGAACGCGAACCGGCGGCGAATTCGTGCTGTTCGATGTGATCTACGAGGACGGCTCGCAGCGCTCCAACCGTCGCGTTCCCGCGGCCATGCTTGGCGGCCTCGACGAAGACGAGCCGGCGCGCGCCGTGATCGAGGAGCAGGACCGCGACATCGCCGAGAAGTCCGGCCGCCCACCGCTCAAGATCAAGACGATCAAGCGCTCCGGCGAGAAGTAACAAACCTGTCACAAACAAGAACGGCGGGCTTTCGGCCCGCCGTTCTGTTTTTTGTGCGCCTGAAGGCTGCGGCTGAGATCAGTTGTCCAGGAAGCTTCTGAGCTTCCGGCTTCGCGACGGATGCTTCAGCTTGCGCAGCGCCTTGGCTTCGATCTGGCGGATGCGCTCGCGGGTTACCGAGAACTGCTGGCCGACCTCTTCGAGCGTGTGGTCGGTGTTCATGCCGATGCCGAACCGCATGCGCAGCACGCGCTCCTCACGCGGGGTGAGCGAGGCCAGCACACGCGTGGTCGTTTCGCGCAGGTTCGACTGGATCGCCGCGTCGATCGGCAGGATCGCGTTCTTATCCTCGATGAAGTCGCCGAGGTGCGAGTCTTCCTCGTCGCCAATCGGCGTTTCGAGCGACAACGGCTCTTTCGCGATCTTGAGAACCTTCCGCACCTTCTCGAGCGGCATGCCGAGCTTCTCGGCAAGCTCCTCCGGGGTGGGCTCGCGGCCGATCTCGTTCAGCATCTGGCGGCTGGTGCGCACGATCTTGTTGATCGTCTCGATCATGTGCACCGGGATGCGGATGGTGCGCGCCTGGTCGGCAATGCTGCGGGTGATCGCCTGACGAATCCACCAGGTGGCGTAGGTCGAGAACTTGTAGCCGCGGCGATACTCGAACTTGTCGACCGCCTTCATCAGGCCGATGTTGCCTTCCTGGATCAGATCGAGGAACTGCAGGCCGCGGTTGGTGTACTTCTTGGCGATCGAGATCACGAGGCGGAGGTTCGCCTCCACCATCTCCTTCTTCGCCTGGCGGGCTTCGCGCTCGCCCTTCTGCACCATATGCACGATCTTGCGGAATTCGCCGATCTCCACGCCGGTCTGGCCGGCGAGCTCATGGATCTGGCCGCGGATGTCCTTGACCTTGTCCTTCTCGGCAGCGACCAGGTTCTTCCAGCCCTTGGCGGAGAGCTTGGAGACGCGGTTGAGCCAGCGAGGATCGAGCTCGGAGCCCTGGTAGTTGCGCAGGAAGTCCTCGCGGGAAACGCCATAGCTCTCCGACAGACGCATCAGCCGGCCTTCATAGCCGACCAGGCGCTTGTTGATGTCGTAAAGCTGCTCGACCAGCGCGTCGATACGGCCCTGGTTGAGGCGGAGAGATTTCACCTCAGCGATGATCTCTTCCTTGAGCTTCTTGTACTTGCGCTCCTGAGCAGGCGACAGCGCGTCGCTCTTGAGCTGCAGCTGGATGTCCTGATCCTGCAGACGGCGCAGCCGCTTGAAGCTGTCGGCGATCTTGTCGAAGGTCTCGACCACCTTGGGCTTGAGCTCGGCCTCGATCGCGGCGAGCGACAGGGAGTTCTCCATGTCGTCGTCGTCGAAATCGCCCTCGCCCGGCGGCGTCTCGCCACCTTCGCCGCCCTCTTCGCCATCGGCGGATTTCGGCGCGGCAGGCTTGAAACCAGCGGCCTGAGGCGGCGCGGGCGCAACCGGCGCCAATGCAGGAGCCGCAACCTCTGCGGTCGCCTCGCCCTCGGCACCGGGCGCCGCACCATTGCCCATGCCGTTCTTGGCCTCGGGCCCGGCATAGGTCGCTTCGAGGTCGATGATGTCGCGCAGGAACACCTTGCCGGTGTTCAATTCGTCACGCCAGATGATGACGGCCTGGAAGGTCAGCGGACTCTCGCAGAGGCCCGCGATCATCGCCTCGCGGCCGGCCTCGATGCGCTTGGCGATCGCGATCTCGCCCTCGCGCGACAGAAGCTCCACCGAGCCCATCTCGCGCAGATACATGCGCACCGGATCGTCAGTGCGCTCCGAGGGCTCCTTGCCGGACGCGGTGGTCAGCGCCTTCGGCTTGGCCTCGACCAATTCGCCGTCGCTGTCGTCATCGTCCTCGGCGGCTTCTTCCTTCTCCTCGTCGTCGGCATTGTCCTCGTTGTCGACGACGTTGATGCCCATCTCGTTGAGCATCGCGTAGACGTCTTCGATCTGGTCGGAGGACACCTCCTCCGACGGCAGCACCGCATTGAGCTGATCGTGGGTGACGTAGCCTCGCTTCTTGGCGAGCTTGATCATCTTCTTGACGGCCGCGTCCGACAGGTCGAGCAACGGCAACGGGCTGTCGGGGGTCTCCGGCGTCTCTTTGTCGGCAGGAGCGGCCTCCTGCTCCTTGGCCTTGGCTTTGGTCGCGACGGCAACCTTGGATGCCATTCCCTTCTCCTCACTTACTTTCTTGAGCTCTGTTTTTGGCTCGGTCTTCTGCTCAGCTTTGGAATCGATTTTGGGAGCAATCTTTGACGTGACCTTGGGCGCGGTCTTGCCCTCAATCCTGGGCTCGACTTTGGGCGCCAGCTTGGCGGTGCCCTTGGTTTCAACTTTCGAACCGGTGGCCTTCTTCGGCTCGGCCACAGGCTTCTTCGTTGCAGCCGACGCGCGCGCAGTCCCCGGCCGGGAGGCCGTGGCCTTATGCTTGGTCGCTGCCTGACCCTTGCTCATCGAGGGCCCTCCTACCTATAGGGACGAGAGTCGGTTTCCGGTGCGGGCGGGCTGGGCGGTTCGGCGGGAGCGATTTTCCGGCAAAATCGCCCCGAATCGGGATGCCCAATGTCGCCGGGCTCCCTTAAGCCCGGCTTAACCCTGCAAACGCCGGTGTCCTGATCTCTATTCCCTCTCGTTGTTGCATCCATCAGTTGCACAGACGCAACGCATACCCTCATACACTTCGTGCGGGCCGTCCCGAAAACAAGCCAAAACCCTCGATCTGGGCTTCGTTCCCATCGAGGGCGGACAACTCGCCTTGCACATCACGAAGCCTGGCCAGATTGGCGTCGGTCAGTTCCTCGCCCAGCGCGCGCCGGGCGTCTTGGAGCTCTCTATTTAACGTGCGCTGCTTGTGATGCAAGGCGACAACATGAGTCCACCATGGGCCCACATCCTCAGGACTGGCGCCGGTTCTCGCAGGCCAGTCCGAGGGGTGCGTTATTGCGCCCTCAACCCGAGCCAACACCCCGGAAAGCCCCCGGCCGACCACTGCAGCCCGGATGGCCTCCGACTCAAGCTGCTCTTCGCCCGTTGCGGCATCGAGAATCACGCGACGGAGCTGGTCGGCGTCCGCGTTGAGGAATTCGAGGGCGGAAAGCTTCTCGGCATTCTGCTCCAGAAGCCACGGATGATTGATCACGGCCATGAGTATCAGCGCCTCCCGCGGCGGCAGCGCGGTTCGGTGCCCCCGAACGATCGAGCTGCTGGAGAGCTTGGCGCTCGGCTGCGCCAGAGGCTCCCGCCCCGGGGGCAACCGGCCGCCCGGTCCCCGGTTCCGCTGCCAGCCTTGAGAGCCGCCGCGCGCGTTGTCGCCGAAGCGGCCGGGCCAGACGTTGCCTGAGCGGCGCGGCCCCGCGCCGTCGCGGTTTGCATTGGGCTGCATGAGATTGCGCAGCCGCCCTTCGAAATCCTGCCCGTAATATTTGCGCACCGACTCGTCGGCGATGCCTTGGACCAGGGTTTTGATCTTCGCTTCAAGCGCTGCACGCCGTTCCGGCGTGTCGAGCGAGGAGGCTTCGACCTCACGCGCCCACAGCATCGCGGCAAGCGGCCGCGCGCCGTCGAGCACATCGGCGATCGCCTCTTTGCCGCCGGAGCGGAACAGATCGTCGGGGTCTTGGCCTTCAGGCAGCAATGCAAAGCGCAGGCTTTTGCCCGGTCGCAGCCGGGGAAGCGCGAGATCGGCCGCGCGATAGGCCGCGCGCTGGCCGGCCTTGTCGCCGTCGAAACAGAGGATGGGTTCGTCGGCCATCTTCCAGAGGATGCCGAGTTGCTCCTCGGTCAGCGCGGTGCCAAGCGGTGCCACTGCGGCCGGATAGCCCGCCGTCACCATGGCGATGACGTCGACATAGCCCTCGACGACAATCAGCACCGCACCGTCATGCACCGCGCTACGCGCGGCAAAGCCGTTGTAGAGGTTCGAGCCTTTGTGGAAGAGCGGCGTCTCAGGCGAGTTCAGATATTTGGCCTGGGCATCGGCCGCGAGCGCCCGGCCGCCGAAGGCGATAATGCGGCCGCGGAAGTCCTGGATCGGGAACATCACCCGGTCGCGAAAGCGGTCGTAGGGAACCGGGATGTCGTCGCCCGCGATCAGAAGCCCGGCTTCGATCATGTCGGGCACCGGTACGCCTTCCTTGCCGAGATGCTCCTTCAGCGCATAGCGCTCGCCGGGCGCATAGCCCATGCGGAACTTGAGCTGCGTCGTCGAGGCGAGCGCGCGGTCCGCTAGATAACCGCGGGCCTTGGCGCCCACGCGGGAGGCCAGCTGCGCCTCGAAGAACTTCGCCGCAAGCTCCATCACGTCGTGGAGGGTCTTGCGCTTCTCTTCGCGCGCCTCCTCTTCCTCGGAGACCATCGGCAACGGCACGCCGGCCATGGCAGCAAGCCGCTCGACCGCTTCGGGGAAACCCACGCCGTCGGTGATCATGATGAAGTCAAAGATCGAGCCGTTCTTGCCCGAGGAAAAATCAAACCACGCCTGCTTCTGGTCGTTGACGAAGAACGACGGCGTCTTCTCCTTGTTGAACGGGGACAGCCCCTTCCACTCGCGCCCGGCCTTGATGAGCTTCACGCGACGGCCCACCACCTCCGATACCGGAAGGCGGGCGCGCAGCTCATCGAGGAACTGGGGCGAAAAGCGCATGTTTTACGACTGAGCGTTGGGGTCGGGCCGAATCGCTTGGATCATCATACGCCGTCAATGGGCCCGCCCTTTCCGGAACGGAAGGCCTGCGGAGGCTTGCAGCCGAAATGCCCCGATTTTCCTAGTTATCCACAGCCACCTTGGCATGGATGAACGCAAAGCCATCGCCGTTTGGTGGTGATCGACACATTTCAGGACGCGCGCAACCCGCTAGATTTGCATTGTTGGGGCGCCGCGATTTTACAGTCGGCCTGCGCATGATTTAGGGATTTCGACGTCATGGCCAAGCCACCACCAGGCGCTTTCCAGGGATATCATCGCTTCAAGCTGGGTAAAAAGCCGGCCCGTCGCGGCGCGGTGAAATTCAAGCTCAAGACCTATCTGGTGAAGCACCAGGTGCCGATGCCGCCCAAGGAGTTCGGCCATCAGGGGCTGATCGGCAGCAAGAACTGGGGCTTGTTTTCCAACGAGCGGTATCACGACTGCGTCTGGGCCGGAGCCGCGCACGAGACGATGCTCTGGAACAAAGAGGCGCACCGCACGGTGAAGTTCAGCGATAAGAATGTGCTGAAGGACTATGCCGCCGTCACCGGCTTCAATCCCAAGGATCCGGGCACCGATCGCGGCACGGACATCCAGCACGCGGCGTCGTACCGCCGCAAAACCGGCGTGCTGGATGCCAGGGGCAAACGGCACAAGCTCCGCGCTTATCTGGCGTTGAAGCCCGGCGATGACGACCTGCTCGCGATCGCGCTCTACCTGTTCAGCGCCGTCGGCATTGGGCTCCGCCTGCCGGAGTCGGCAATGAAGCAGTTCGTCGCCGGCAAGCCTTGGGACGTGGTGCGTGGGCGACACCGTACCGGGGGTCACTACGTTTCAGGCGTGGGACGCGACGCCAAAGGCAATTTCGTCGTCGTGACCTGGGGAAGGCTCCAACGTATGACGCCGCGGTTCTACAGACGCTACTGCGATGAGGCGATCGCCTACATTTCCGAAGAGATGCTGGTGCCGCCATGGAATACGACGCTCGAAGGTCTCGACCTCTCCCAACTCGACGCTGATCTGAAAGGGCTGTAACGACATGACAACATTCGTCCTCGTTCACGGCGCCTGGCATGGCGGCTGGTGCTGGCGGCGGGTCTCTGACCTGCTCGAAGCCAAGGGTCACAAGGTGTTCACGCCGACGCTGACGGGGCTCGGCGAGCGCAGCCATCTGATGCGCGCAGGCATCGACGTCAGCACGCATGCGACCGATGTGGTGAACCTGATGAAGTGGGAGCGGTTGTCGGACGTGGTGCTGTGCGGCCACTCGTACGGCGGCATGGTGATCTCCCTGGTGGCCGAGCAGATGGCCGACAGAATTGGCTCGATCGCGTTTCTCGACGCCTTCGTGCCGGAGAATGGCGACAGCATGTTCGAGCTCACCAACCCGGTGGTGCGGGATTCATTGACGGCTGCGACCGCGCGCGGCGACATCAGCGTGCCGGGGCGTCCCGCCGCGGCGTTTCTGGTGAACGAGAAAGACCAGGCCTGGGTGGATTCGCTTACCGGACCGCAACCGATCGGCACCATGACGGAGAAGCTGAAGCTGAGCGGCGCGCGAGAAAAAATTGCCAAGAAGAGCTACATCCGCGCCGGCGCCTATCCAAATCCGGGCTTCGACAAGGCGCTCAACCGGGTGAAAGCGGACAAGAGCTGGCGCACCTACGATGTGCCCTGCGGCCATGACGTGATGGTCGATATGCCGGAGCGGCTCGCGGAGATTTTGCTGGAAGTGGCGTGACGCGTCGCGCGTTTCCATGGCCGCGCCGCGACTCTCTCCCGGCCTCATGCTGAGGAGCGCAGCGAAGCTGCGCGTCTCGAAGCACGAGGCCGCCCCATCCTTCGAGACGGCGCTTCGCGCCTCCGCAGGATGAGGGCGGAGCGAACTCCGCGCCAAGCAGCAACTACTGCGGCTCAAACCCCGCGTCCTTCACCACCTTCTCGGCCACCACGCGCTCGCGCTTGATGTCCTCGGCGAACTGCTCCGGCGTGTTGGCGGCAGGCACGAGACTCCGCGCCTTCAGATGCCGCTCGCTGAACTCGGGCTTATTGATCACCTCGCCGATGTCCTTCGACACCCGGTCGATCACCGCCTTCGGCGTGCCGGCCGGCGCGAAGATGCCGTACCAGCTCCGTGACGGCGGGCCGTTGTAGCCCACGTCGGTGAGCAAGGGCACGTCGGGGAAGTTCGGCGACTTGATATTGTTGAGCATGACCAGCGGCGTCATCTGGCCGCCACGGATGTTGCCGACGACGTTGCCCTCGCCGAACAATCCGATCGGCGTGGTGCCGCTGAGGATCGCGTTGACCGCTTCGCCGCCGCCACGGAACGGCACGCGCACCCAATCGCAGCCCTTCTCCTTCTTTAGCGTTTCCATGTAGAGCACCATCGGTGCACCGGGCGCGAGATAGTTGAGCGTGCCGGGCTTGGCCTTCGACAGCGCGCAAAGCTCGTCGATGTTCTTGACGCCAAGGCTGGAGTTCACCACCAGCATGTGAATGAGGTGGAACGCGTTGGTGATCGGCGTGACGCTGGTCTCGGGATCGAACGGCAGCTTCTTATAGAGGAACTGGTTGTAGAGGATGGCGTCCGCGTTGGTGATACAGATCGTATAGCCATCCGGTGTCGCGTCCGCACAGGCGCGCGTGCCCACATTCATCGCGCCACCGGGCCGGTTCTCGATGATCAGCGGCTGGCCCCACTTCTGGCGCAGCTCCTCGCCGAGCGCGCGCATGAAGATGTCGCTCAAACCGCCGGCGCTGGTGGTGGTGATCGCCTTCACGGGGCGGTTCGGCCAGTCGTCGGCAGCAGCCGGCAAAACAGCCCCGAACGCGAGCAATGCGGCGAGCGGCCAAGCGGACAATCTCATGATCAGATCTCCCATTCCAGAAGTTCAAACGTCGTCTTATTGCGGCTGAAGGTTGCCCTTCTTGGCGGCGACTTCGGCGATTGCGCGCGACTTTTGCAGATAATCGGCAAAGTATTCCGGCGTGCTGAATTGCGGATCGAGACCGCGTTGCACCAGGTACTTGTCGCGGAACGACGGCTCGTTTCCGATCGCTGCCATATCGTCACGAACTTTCTTAATCAGCGCCTTGGGCGTACCCTTCGGCGCCCAGATCGCGAAGTCGGCTTGCGTCACCTCCTCCGCGGCGATGACCTCCTTCAGCGTCGGAATATCCGGGAACAGCGGCGAACGCTTGCTGGCATCGACGGCGATGCCCTTGATGGTGCCAGCCCGCAGATAAGCGATCAGATTGCCAATCCCGAAGAAGGCCACTGGCGTCGTTCCGGTAAGCATGCCGTTGACCGCTTCGCCTCCGCCGCGAAACGGTATGCGCACGATGTCGGCCCCGGTGCGGGCTTTCCAGTCCTCGAGAAAGATCTGATGCGGCACAGCCGGCGCCGAATAGCTCAGCGTGCCGGGCTTGGCCTTGGACAGTGCCGCAAGTTCGTCGAAGGTCGAGACGTGGAGATCAGCCGACACCGCCATGACCTGGGTGAGGAAGAACAACAGCGTGACCGGCTCAAGGTCCTTGAACATGTCGTAGGACAGGTTCTTGAACAGGAAGCGGTTGTACTGAAGGATGTCCGACGGAAGGATGCAGATTGTGTAGCCATCGGGTGGCGCATCCGCGCAAGCGCGCGCGCCGATGTTGAACGCGCCGCCCGGGCGGTTGTCGACCACCAGCGGCTGGCCCCATTTCTTCTGCAACTCGTCGCCGAGCACGCGGATGAAGATGTCGCTGATACCGCCGGCGCTGGAGGACGCAATCACCCGCACGGGCTTGTTCGGATAGTCCTTCGGAACGTCCTGCGCACGCACCGGCGAAAGTGGCGCACCAAGCGCAAGCAGAACAACAGCGCTGAGCCAGCGACGCATCACGGCAATCTCCTCCCGGGCCTTCTTCTTGTTATGCGGCCACAATGCCGCAGCGCTGCAGAGGCGGCAAGCCGCGTCCCGGCACTGCGGCACTGTGGCCGGCGGCGCCATTTCGACATCTGCGCAGAATGCAGATGCATCCTGCAATCGCCCCGTATCATAATCGGCGGAAGCTCCCGACAATCGCATCTGGCGGCCGACGACCAAGGAGAACAGCGTGGCGGACTACAAGATGAAGGTTGAGAAGGGCATCACCGTCACCATGCGAGACGGCATCAAGATCTCGCTGTGCGTCTACCGGCCCGACGCGCCCGGCCAATTCCCCACGCTGTTCGCCGCTTCGCCCTATCAATACGAGATGGACGAAGTGCCGGCCTATCCGCTGTTTCTCTGGCGCGAAACCGGTCCGGTCGAATGGTACGTGAGCCAGGGCTATTCCTACGTCCATGCCGACGTCCGCGGCTCCGGCCAGTCCGAGGGCGAGTTCAGCTTCATGGGCCTCGAGGAGCAGAAGGACTATCTCGAGCTCATCGCCTGGATCATCAAGCAGCCGTGGTGTTCCGGCCGCGTCGGCGGTATCGGCCAGTCCTACTACGCGATGGCGCAGTGGCTGATGGCGACCTACAACCCGCCCGGCCTCGCCTGCATCGTGCCCTATGACGGCCTGGTCGATCAGTATCGCGGCTCGAACTACCACGGCGGCATCTACTGCTCTTATCGTTCGGTCTGGTACACGACGCTGCGCGCCGACAATCAACACCGGCCTGCCGGCAAGCACGGCCGCCCGCCGATGAAGTTCGATCTGGTCGGCGAGATCATCAACCATGAGCTCGACGACGATTTCTGGCGCGAGCGCTCGCCCTATTGGCGGCTCGACAAGATCAAATGCCCCGTGCTGTCGGTCGGCCACTGGGGCAAGATGGGCCTGCATCTGCGCGGCAACATCCTCGGCTACGAAGAGCTGAAGTCGCCGAAGAAGCTCGTCGTCACCGGCGCGCGCAATACCTTCGAAGCCCACAAGATGTTCGACCAGGTCGAATTCCACGAGAAGGAGCTGCTGCCGTTCTACGATCTTCATCTGAAGGGCAAGAACAACGGCTTCATGGAAGCCGAGCCTGTGAAGATCTTCGTGCGCGGCGCCAATGTCTGGCGTGCCGAGGAAGAATGGCCGCCGAAGCGGGCGACCTATGTGCCTTACTATCTGCGCAAGGGACCGTCCGGCAGCGTCACGTCAATGAACGACGGCGGGCTTTCCGCCGACAAGCCTGCGGCGAACGAGGCCACCACGAGCTATACCTACCCGGACTGGGAGTGGGTCAACGGCGTCGCCATCATGGGACCGGACGGCCGCGTCGATCCGGTGCGGCGCGTGCTGACGTTCACGTCGGCGCCGCTCGATGCCGATCTCGACGTCACCGGGCCGATCGTGCTGAAGCTTTTTGCCTCATCGACCGCGATCGACACCCAGTTCATCGTCAAGCTGACCGATCAGCAGCCGCAGGACGACACCGCGCGAAAGAGCGGCGCGCAGCCGGGCTATGTGCCGGTGTCGAAAGGCTGGCTCAAGGCCTCGCACCGCGAAAAGGACACACAGCGCTCGACGCCGACGCGGCCGTTCTACACCCACACCAACCCGCAGCCGCTCAAGCCCGGCGAAATCTACGAATTCGACATCGAGGTGCTGCCGGTGTCCTACGTGTTCAAGAAGGGTCACCGCATCCGGCTCGAGATCGCGCCGAGCGACTCGCCCGCGACCGACGGCGTGTTTTCGCACCCCTACCATCCGACCCAGATGGGCACCGACACGTTCCATCATGATGCCGGGCACGCTTCCTGCATCCTGCTGCCGGTGATCCGATGAACTTTTGAAGCATCAAAGAGGGGCGACTATGCAGTTTTACCGCCGGTTCGCGTTCGTCACCGTAGCCGGTCTCGCGGCACCGATGTTGGCGCTGGCAGGCGCCGCGCAGGCGCAGGACTATCCGGCGAAGCCGATCACCATCATCGTGCCCTACGCGGCCGGCGGGCCGACCGACACGGTCGGCCGCATCGTCACCGAGCGGATGCGCGCCGAACTTGACCAGACCATTGTCGCCGAGAATGTCGGCGGCGCGGGCGGCAGCCTCGGGCTTGGCCGGCTGGTCCGCTCGCCGCCCGACGGCTACACCATCGAGGTCGGCAACTGGAGCGCACACGTGGTCAACGGCGCGATCTATTCGCTGCCGTATGACCTCAAGACCGACTTCGAGCCGATCGCGTTGCTCGCGCTCGCGCCGCAGATCGTGGTGGCGCGCAAGACCATGCCGGCCGACGACCTGAAAGGTCTGATCGCCTGGATGAAGGCCAACGGCGACAAGACGAGTTTCGGCACCGCCGGCGCCGGCAGTCCGCCGCATGTGGGCGGAGTACTGCTGCAGAGCATGACTGGCGTCAAAGGACCGTTCATCTCCTACCGCGGCAACTCGCTCGCGGTGCAGGACCTGGTCGCAGGCCAGATCGACATCGTGGTGAGCGATCCGACCACGGCGACGCCACAGGTGCGCGCCGGCACCATCAAGGCCTATGCGGTTGCGGCGCCGACGCGGCTGCCGGCGCTGCCGGACGTGCCGACCACGGCGGAAGCGGGTCTCCCCGGCTTCCAAGTGTCGACCTGGAATGCGCTGTTCGCGCCGAAGGGCACGCCGAAGGCGATCGTCGCCAAGCTCAATGCAGCAGCGGTGGCGGCGCTGGCCGACCCTTCGGTGCGCTCGCGGCTTGCTGCCGCCGGTCAGGAGGTCCCGCCGCGCGAGCAGCAGACACCCGAGGCGCTCGGTGCGCTGCTGAAGGCCGACATCGAGAAATGGTGGCCGATCGTCAAGGCGGCGAACATCAAAGCCGAATAGCCGCATTTCGCGGAGCGGCAGCGCTGGTGTAGCGTTCCTCCCTCGGGAGGAAACAAAAATGAAAATCACAAAATATCTGGCGCTGTCGTTTGCGGCAGTCGCCATCGTCTGCGCGCTCGCCTCACCATCGTGCGCGCTCGACTATCCAACACGGCCGGTGCGCCTCGTCGTCGGCTTTCCGCCGGGCGGCTCGGCCGACATCGTCGCACGCATCATCGGCCAGGCGCTGACCGAGCGCATGGGCCAGAGCTTCGTGGTCGACAACAAGCCCGGCGCCGGCAGCAATCTCGGCACCGACACCGTCGCGCGTGCCGAGCCCGACGGCTACACGCTGATGGCCGAGAGCGTGTCGAACGCGATCAATCCGACGCTCTACAAGAAGCTCACTTACGACCAGCTCAAGGACCTCGTCCCGGTCGCGAGCATCGACGTGGTGCCGAACGTGATGGATATCAATGTCGACGTGCCGGCGAAGACCGTACCGGAGTTCATCGCCTACGCGAAAGCCAATCCCGGCAAGATCAGCATGGGCTCGGGCGGCATCGGCTCGTCGCCGCATGTGGCGGGCGAGTTGTTCAAGATGATGACCGGCGTGCAGATGGAGCACATCCCCTATCGCGGCGTGGCACCAGCGACTGCGGACCTCCTCGGCGGCCGCATCCAGGTGTTGTTCGACACGCTGCCGGCCGCGATCGGCAACATCCGTGCCGGCAAAATCCGGGCGCTGGCAGTGAGCTCGAAGAAGCGCTCCGAGTCGCTGCCCGATGTGCCCGCCATGAACGAGTTCGTGCCGGGCTACGAGGCGGATTCGTTCCACGGGATTTCGGCACCGAAGGGCACCCCGCGCGAAATCGTCGAGAAGCTCAATCGCGAGATCAACGCGGCGCTGGCCGATCCGAAGGTGAAGGCGCGGCTCGCTGAATTGGGTGCCGAGGTGTTCACCGGCACACCGGAAGACTACGGGCGCTATCTCGCGGGCGAGATCGCGCGCTGGGCCAAGGTGATCGAGTTTTCCGGGGCGAAGGCGGAGTAGCATCTAGCTTCGAAATGAGGCTGCGCCCTCTCCCCACGTGTCCCGGATGCATTGCAGCGCGAGCAAAGCGAAGCGATGCAATGCTGATCCGGGACCCCGGTTGCTGTCAGCGGAAAGAAAGAAACCGGGGTCCCGGGTCTGCAGCGCACCACTCCGCTTCGCTCCGTGCTGCGCTGCGCCCGGGACACGAGAGCTGAGCACTAAACAAACGTCCCGGCCGCCTGCATGAAGCGGTGCTTGATCGCGAGCCCGTCGCGGCTCGGGATGATGCGCTTCTGGTCATCGGCGTCGACGCGGGCGTGGACGAACAGCGGCCCCTCGCCCGTGTGCAGCACCTTCCGCAACTCGTCGGCGCGCGAAAGATCATCGACCGCTACGACCTTCAGCCTGCATGCCCTCGCCGCGTCGCCGAGGTCGATTCCAGAGCTCGTCGCGCTCGGCTGCATGCCGCTCGCGCTGTGATGGCCGTTGTCGAGGCAGACGATCGACAGATTCTTCGGCTGCCTGACACCGATGGTGGCGAGGCTACCGAGCGCCATCAGGATATCGCCGTCGCCGGTGATCACCGCGACACGGCGCGTGGGTTGCGCGAGCGCCAGGCCCAGCCCGACCATGGGCGTGCAGCCAAGCCCGCTCCAGATATAGAAATTTAGCGCGTGGTCGCCGCAGGCGGCGACGTCGTAGGTGGAGGAGCCGATGCCGGTGACGACCATCAGGTCGCCGCGATCTTCGAGAAGGCGCGCGACGAGCTTGCGGCGATCCATCTCAATGACCTTTCGGCTTGTTGCGATCGGTCATGCACTGCGAGAGCAGCACCGCGGTCTGGAAGTTGCCGCCGCCGAAGGCCATGCGGCAGGCCGCATCGGTCACCGGCTCGACGTCATCCTCCTGGTCGACGCGGTAGACCTGAAAGCCGCAGAGCTTGAGTGTCGGCTCGGTGATCGAGCCCATCGGCACCTGCCACGGATTGAAGTCGTTGAACTCGCCGCGCATGCACACCAGCAGCACAAACGGGATCGCGCAGTTCTTCAGGATCGAGAACGTGTTGATGCAGTTTCCGACCCCGCTCGACTGCATCAGCAGCGCCGCGCGCTCGCCACCCAGCGCCGCACCGAGCACCAAGCCCGGCCCCTCGGCCTCGGAGCTCAGGAGCACGTCGGTCATTTCGTTGTCGTTGATGCAAAGCTCCATCAGCCGCGCGTGGCCGGTGTCCGGCACGTAGCCGACCTGCTTCACCGCGTGACGCTTCAGCACCGCGTGGATGCGGTCGGGCCAGCCTTTCTGACCCGCCGAATGAATGTGCCGCTCGACGTTCCACTCAGCCACGTGCAGGTCCTTCGCTATTGCGGCTTGATTCCCGCGGCCTTCACGGTCCGCGCGACGCGCTCGTCTTCCTTCTTCAGCTCGGCAGCATATTCCTCCGGAGTACTGCCTTGAGGCTCGATACCAGCGGCCGCAAACTGTTTGATGATCTCCGGTTCTTTGACGATTTCGCTGACCTCGCTTGCGATCCTGTTCAGGATCGCAGACGGCGTGCCGGTCCGCGCGAAGATGCCGATGGTCGGCGCAAAAACGTAGCCCGGGATGAAGTCGGCGACCGGCGGCACGTCCGGCGCCATCGCCGAACGCTTCGCTCCATTGGTCGCCAGCAGCGTGATGTCCTTGCTGCCGACCGCCCCGCTGAGCGACGGATATGCCGAGAACGCCAGATCAACGTGACCGCCCAGCAGCGCGGGAACGGATTCGCTCGTGCCTTTGAACGGCACGTGCGTCATGTCCAGGCCGAGGTCGGCCTTCAGCGCCTCCATGGACAGATGATGCGTGCTACCAACACCCGAGGAGCCGTAGTTGAGCTTGCCGGGATTGGCTTTCACATAGGCGATGAGTTCCTGCATCGTCTTGACCGGCACCTTGCGGTGCACAGCGAGAAACAGCGGCGCCCGCGCGATCATGACGGTCGGCGTCAGGTCCGCGATGTTGTAGGCCATCTTGGCGTAGATGTGCGGATTGATGGCGTAGATCGAGCCGTCCTGCACGATGAAAGAGTAGCCGTCCGCTGGCGCGCTCATGAGCGCCGCGACTGAGACCGCGCCGTTGCCGCCGGGTCTGTTCTCGACCACAACCGATTGGCCGACCTTCTCCT
The DNA here is from genome assembly GCF_001579845.1 of Rhodoplanes sp. Z2-YC6860. GTDB lineage: Bacteria > Pseudomonadota > Alphaproteobacteria > Rhizobiales > Xanthobacteraceae > Z2-YC6860. Next base: position 2,216,882 of record NZ_CP007440.1, on the reverse strand, counting down.
GCAGCCGTCGGCCCACGATGCGCGCCACCGTGTCAGGAAGCCCTCCGGCGCCGGCGGGAATCAGGAAGCGGATGGCCTGATCGGGATATTGCGACTGGCTCTGCGCTGGCGAGGCCGCAAGCGCCGCCAAAAGCGTGGCTGAGACAAATGAAGCAAGCGCCAGCAGCGCGGTTCGCAAATTTCGGATGCTCATGGCTGTCTCCCGCTTTTTCCACTATTTCGGCTGTTCGCCGGATTCCTTCACGATCCGCGCGGCAAATTTGCGCTCCTCGGCGATGAAGCGGGTGAATTCGTCGGTGCGCTCCAGCGCAGGCTCGACACCGCGCTCGATATAGATGCGCTGACGGAAGCCGGGCTCGGCCATGATGCGATCAACGTCGCGCGCGATCTTATCGACGATCGGTCGTGGCACACCGGTTTGGGTGAACAGGCCAAACCAGGTCGGAGGATAGTGCTCGCCGCGCGCTTCTTTCAACGTCGGCACATCCGGGAACAACGGCGAGCGAGAATTGGCCACCACCGCGAGCGGAATGATGCGGCCGGCCTGCAGTTGCGGCACCATGTTGGAGAGTGCAAGCAGCGCGACTTGCGTCGTGCCGCCAAGAAGAGCATTCACCACGTCACCGCCGCCGCGATACGGCACCTTCACGATATCGATGCCTTCGGTCTTCTTCAGCTTCTCCATGAAATAGGTCAGCGGATAGGAGAACGTGGCGTAGCTCAAGGTCCCGGGCTTGGATTTGGCAAGTGCGAGCAGTTCACCAAGTGATTTTACTTTGAGCTCGGGCGAGGCCACCACAGCCAGCGTGTTGAAGAACAGGTTTGCGATCGGCTGGAAGTCCTTCTCCGGATTGTAGGGAATGCTCTTGTAGAGAAATTCGTTGTAGACGGCGGGCTCGCTCGACATCACGCAGATCGTGTAGCCGTCGGGCGTGGCCTCGGCGCAGGCGCGCGCGCCGATGTTCTGACCGCCGCCGGGCCGGTTCTCAACGATCACCGGTTGATGCCAGGCCTTTTGCAGCTCGTCCGCCAACGCACGGCTGAAAACATCCCCCCCGCCGCCGGCCGCCAGCGGAAACACGATCCGCACCGGACGCGTCGGATAATCGTCTGCCCACGCGGAGCCCACCAAGGCCGCAAAACATAGAACAGCCAAGCAAAACCGAAGCACCACTTTCCATCCTCCCGGATTTTTGTGGCATCATAGACCGAACGAAGCTGCTGATGCGACCGTGTTTGAAGCACTGCGGTCGGCCGGCGGCTGCATGGGAGGACACGATGACCGACAACGACAACATCACGCGGCGCACGGCGCTCGCAGGGGCGGCAGCTGGTGCAGGTGCAGCCGCGCTGGGCGGCGGCGAGGCTTTGGCGCAAGCAGGGGCCCGCAAGACCTTCGTGCTTGTGCACGGCGCCTGGCATGGCGGCTGGTGCTGGCGCCGCGTCGCCGACATCCTGGAGAGCAAGGGCCACAAGGTGTACACGCCGACGCTGACCGGTGTTGCCGACCGCTCGCATCTCCTCAGCAAGGATGTGGTCCTCGACACCCACATCACCGACATCGTCAACCTGTTCAAATGGGAAGACCTCAAGGACGTTTGCCTTGCGGTGCATTCCTATGGCGGGTGGCCGGGCTCGGGCGCGCTCGAGCAGATCGGCGACCGCGTGTCTGCCATCGTCTGGGTTGACGCTTTCAAGCCGTCTGACGGTCAGAAGGGCATGGACTACGCCTCCGGGTTCAGCCGCACGGCCCTGGAGGAAGCGATCGCCAAGGGCGAGCCGGGCCGCAAGGCCCCGCCGGCCAAGGCGTTCGGCGTCAATGAAAAGGACCAGGCCTGGGTCGAATCCAAGCTCACCGACCAGCCGAACGGCGTTGCCACGCAACCGATCAAGCTCACCGGCGCGCGCGACAAGGTCGCGAAGAAGACCTACATCCGCGCCCCGAAATATCCGCAGGCCGCGTTCGACAAGGCGCTGGCCGAGTGCAAGGCCGACCCGAGCTGGAAGACCTTCGTCAACGAGAACACCGGCCACGACATCATGGTCGATCAGCCGCAATGGCTCGCGGACACCATCCTGCAGGTCTCGTGACACCCGCTTCGTGAAATAGAAGGCAGCAACGATGACGGACAGAATGGAAACCACGCGACGCGGCGCATTGGGTGCGATGACGGTCGGCGCGCTTGTGGCAACGGGGGCGCTTCCGGTCGCAGCGCAGGCTGCACGAAAGACATTCGTGCTGGTGCATGGCGCCTGGCATGGCGGCTGGTGCTGGCGGCGGGTCTCGGACCTTCTGGAGAAGAAGGGCCACAAGGTTTTCACGCCGACCATGACCGGGCTCGGCGCCTGTTCGCACCTCATCAGCAAAGACGTCAATCTCACCACGCACATCACCGACATCAAGAACTTCATCAAGTGGGAGATTCTTTCGGACATTGTGCTGGTCGGGCATTCCTACGCCGGCATCATCATCAGCGGCGTCGCCGAAGAGCTTCACGGCAAGATCAGCTCGATCGTGTTCCTCGACGCGTTCATGCCGGAGAATGGCGACAGCCTTGCTGAGAAGGCGGCGCCGGCATTCCGCGATGCGATTGCGAACGCCATCAACCGCGGCGACGTCTCGCTGAAGGCGCCGCCCGCAGCGGCGTTTGGAGTGGCCGAAGCCGACCGGGCCTGGGTCGACGGCAAATGCACGCCGCAGCCGATCTCGACCTACACCGAAAAGGCGGTCTACACCGGCGGCCGCGACAAGGTCGCGAAGAAGACCTACATCCGCGCCAAGGGCTACGCGAGCCCGGCCTTCGACGCGGCCTTGGCCAAGACCAAGGCCGATGCGTCGTGGAAGACGCACGAGATGACGTCAGGCCACGACGCGATGGTGATCCAGCCGCAGGAGCTGACGGAGCTGCTGCTGCAGGCGGTCTAGGCCCAGCACGGCGAAAGCGACTTGCTCAAGGCTCTTTTACCGCCACGGCCTTAGTCGGCCGACCGCCACCAATGCAGTGTGCGCAACGTCACACCCGCTGACGCGGTTGTGTTCGGCATCACATCGGCCGGACATGAGCGGGCCTATGGTCAAAACCATCGAATAACACCTCGGCGACAGGAGTTACGACGATGAAAAAGATTGCTTCTCTGTCTGTCATTGCTTCGCTGGCCATTTTGGCGACCTCGTCCAGCGGGACGTTCGCAAGCGAGCTCAAATCGAAGAGCTTGCGCGTCTCACATCAGAACGCCTGGACGAAGACCGTCGCTTTTCGAAATGACGGCTCCGACCGCATGCTCAATCCGCAGCCGCTGCCTCCCGGCCCGCCGCAGGAGAAGTTCACCACCTACAAGACCAGTCCCGCGTTGAACTCGGCGATCGCAAACCGCCGCGACCTCGCGTCGCTCAATCCGCAGCCCCTGCCTCCCGGGCCTCCGCAAGAGAAGCTCATCGCGTACAAGACCAACCGGGCGTTGACCACGTCATTCGCGAACCGCGGCAACCTTGCGGCGCTCAACCCGCAGCCGCTGCCTCCGGGACCGCCGCAGGAGAAGTTCAAGACCATCGCGTTCAAGAACAATGGCAGCGATCGCATGCTGAACCCGCAACCCCTGCCTCCCGGTCCGCCTTCGGAGAAGCTGAACTTCGTCAACCGCGGTGCCGTTGCGCTCAACCCGCAGCCGCTGCCTCCCGGACCGCCGCAGGAGAAGCTGGTGAACCGCATCTCCACGGTCTCGTTCAACGCTCCGCTGACGACGTATCGCGCCCGGTAGGCTATCAATTCGCAGATCGCATGGCCCGGCCGGGTGCGCACCACCCGGCCGGGTTTGCTTTGAGTGTATGTGTGAGCGGCGCCCCGGGCCTCAGCGCTTGACCACCGTGACCTCAAGATACTCGCTCGGCACCACCATGGTGCCGTCCTTGGCGCGGTTGAGCCGTTCGATCAGATCGAGCAGATCGTCGTGCAGCTCTTCCTGGGCGTCGGGCTTGAGCGCCGCGAAGGTCTTCAACAGCGGCCCATAATAGGTCTTGAACACATCCATCCAGTGCTGCGGCGAGCGATAACGGAACATGAACTCCCGCTTGCGTGCGTCGATCGAGGCAGCCTGTGCACCGAACAGCTCGGTGATGCGGGTTTGCGTGCCCCACAGCGCCGGCGACTTCACGCCGGCGGGCGGCGGAAGCTGCCGGCCGATGGCCTTGAACACATGGCCGATGAAACCATCGGGCGTCCAGTTGGCGAGCCCGATCTTGCCGCCGGACTTGCAAACGCGAAGCATCTCGGCCGCAGCCTTGTCCTGGTTCGGCGTGAACATCACGCCGAAGGTCGACACGACGGCGTCGAAGCTCGACTTGCCGAAGGGCAGCGCCTCGGCATCGGCCTCCTTGAACTCGATTTTCCAGCCCTCGGCCTGCGCCCGCGCCTGCCCGCGCTCCAGCAGCGCCGGCACGTAGTCGGTCGAGGTGACGTCGCACCAGCGCCGCGCGGCAGCAAGCGTGGCGTTGCCGTTGCCGGCCGCAACGTCGAGCACGCTCTGGCCGGAACGAAGATCAAGTGCTTCGCAGAGGTCCTCGCCGACGATCTGCAGCGTGGCGCCGACGATGGCGTAATCGCCGGACGACCAGGCGCCCTGCTGTTTCGTCTTCACGGCAACGAGATCGGGTGCCGCAGCAGCGGCGGACGGAATGGCAGTCAATGTCGCGGTGTTCATGGTCGCTCCCTTTAACGGTGGAATTGACCGAACAGATAGGCGAGCTGCGCCCGCGAGACCTTGAGGGCTCCTTGAGTTTCGCTTGAGAGGGGCCTGATTTGCGCCGGCCGGCCGCGTCAGGCTACCTTGGCGCGCGGATTGCTGATTTCGATCAGCCGACCGACCTCGGACGCCGGGCACGGCGCGCTGAACAGGAAGCCCTGCGCCTCGGTACAGCCCTCGGCGCGGAGCCGCTCAAGCTGCTCCCTGGTCTCGACGCCTTCGGCTGTGGTGGAGATGCCAAGGCTTTCACCGAGCCCCACCACGGCGTGGATGATCGCCATGCAATCCGGCCGCTGCGTCAGATCGTTCACGAACGAACGGTCGATCTTGATCTTGTCGAACGGAAAGCTTCGCAGATAGCTCAGCGACGAATAGCCGGTGCCGAAGTCGTCCATCGAAATGCGGACCCCGATCTCGCGGAGCTTGTGCAGCGTGGCAAGGTTGGCTTCGGTATCGGCGAGCAGCACAGACTCGGTGATTTCGAGCTCAAGACGCTGCGGCTCGAGCCGCGAATAGGCGATCGCAGTCATCACCGCCTGCACCACGCTCTTGCTGCGGAATTGCACCGGGGAAAGGTTGACCGCGACATGCAGACCGTCCGGCCAGCGCGCGGCTTCCGTGCAGGCCTGACGCAGCACCCATTCGCCGAGAGGACCGATCAACCCGATCTCCTCAGCGAGCGGAATGAACTCTGCGGGCGACACCATGCCGCGCTTGGGATGCCGCCAGCGCAGCAGCGCCTCGAATCCGCTGATGCGGTTCTCGGCCAGATTCATCAGCGGTTGATAGAACAGCTCGAACTCACCGTTGGCGTAGGCCTTGCGCAGGTCGAGTTCCAGCACGCGCCGTGCCTGAATGCGGCGGTCCATCTCCGGCTCGAAGAAATGCGCGGCGCCGCGGCCGTCAGCCTTGGCGCGGTAGAGCGCCATGTCGGCGTTGCGCAAAAGCGCGTCGCAGTCGTTGCCGTCGCCCGGGGCGAGCGCTATGCCGATGCTCGCGCCGATGACCACCTCGTGTCCGTGGATGTTGTAGTGCGAGCTGACCGCCGAAATGAGCTTGCCGGCAAGACCGCTCGCCTCGTCGGGATGCGTCACGTCGGTCTGAATCACGGCAAACTCGTCGCCGCCGAGGCGCGCGACCAGCGAGGTCTCGTTCAGGTGACCCTTGAGCCGCTCGGAGACCGCGCGCAGAAGCTCATCGCCGACCGGATGGCCGAGCGTATCGTTGACGCTCTTGAAGTGATCGAGGTCGATGCAATGCACCGCCAGCGGACGGCCGGTGCGCTGCAAGACGTCCAGCGCCTCCTTGAGATGCGCGTGAAACAGAACGCGGTTGGGCAGGCCCGTGAGCGCGTCATGCTGGGCGAGGTAGGCGATCCGCGCCTCCGCCTGCTTGCGCTCGGTGACGTCAACCACCGCGACCAGCACCGCGGGTTTGCCGCCGAACACCACGCGGCGTGCATAGGTCAGCACTTCGATTTCGCTGCCATCGGCCTTGATATGCCGCCAGGCGTGATCGGAGGCGTAGACCGTGCCGACCGCTTGCGCCACGGCACGGTGCAGATCGTGCTCATCCTTCGGCCAGACGTCGAGCAGCGTCATGCCCGCGAAACGCTCGCGCGAGTAGCCGTAATGAGCGATCGCGGCGTCGTTCACGCTCTTGATCGCAAGCGTATCGGGATCGTAGAGCCACATCGGCATCGGATTGCCGTCAAACAGGAGCCGGAAGGAGTCTTCGCGCTCCCTGATGCCGGTGACGTCGGTCAGGGTCGCCGAGATCAGATCGCCGGCAGCAGCAACGCCGACGCTTAAGTGAATCTCTTGATGCCCCTCTTGGTCGTTGAGCGACAGCTCGAACTGCTGATGCTGACCGGTGGCAAGCGCTGTGGTCAGATGCCGGCGCATCGCCGGCGTGTCGAGACCGCCGCCGAGCCCCGACAGATACGACCAACGAAGCTCTTCTTCGGAGCGGCCGACGAGACGCGCGGCGCCGGCGTTGAAGGCGACGATCTGGAAGTCGGACGGGTGTCCTGCGGCGTCGCGCACGGCGGCGAGCGCAAGGATGCCTTCGTCGGTGGAGCGGAATATCGTATCGACCAGATTGAACGGCGTACCGACCTTGATGACATGGGCGGCGATCAGCGTGATGCCCCAGCGGCAGGACATCGGCATCGCCAGGAATTCGAAGGTCTCGATCATGCCGCCGCGCACGCGGCGCGAATGCTGCGTCACCGGTTCGCCGCTCGCCAGCGCTTGATCGAGCACGAGTTGCAGAGGATGCGCGAACTCCTGCGGCAGTTCATCGACCAGCTTCTGCTCGGCGTTCGTACCGATCCAATCCCACAAGGCGCGCCCGCAACGCAGCACCTTGAAGGCTTGTTTGGATTCTTGCGGCTTGGACTCTTGCGGCCGTTGCTGCTCGACCAGGACGAGATGCTCGCCGAGACGGCCCAGGCCGCCGAGGACGATATCTTCATACGGCGGCAGCGGTGCGGCCGGCGTAGACGCCGTGTGCCACTTGCGCTGGAAGATCGCCGCCTCGGGAGATCCCGACGGCGTGCCAGGATTTGAACTCGCAACAGCGACCATAATGCTCCGCACCCAACCTACTGTTGGTGCGGTCTTACAGCGTTGCGGCTAAATCGAAGTTAAGCGGACCTTTGTCACAAAATGACAGTTTGATGACAGTCGAATGGAACGATGACAAAAACCGAGCGCTCTGTTCACTTCTGATGTCACTGCGGATCGACGTTCGCTTCTTGACGATCACGCCAGCTTCGACGCGATCTTTTTTATCAAGTTCGCAAAATGCCGGACGTGACATCGCATAGCGGTCGGGCAGGACGTCGATGCAATCGCGCAAAAACAAAGCGCCGCGGCGAAGGCCACGGCGCGGGCACAGACGCGATCGTGATGACCGCGTATGCCCTGTCATCTATTTCTTGCTGAGCAATTCCTTGATCTTGCCGCTGGCCTTGCCGAAATCCATTTTGCCCGCGAAGCGCTCGCGCAACGCCGTCATCGCCCGCCCCATGTCCTTCATGGTCTGGGCATTGATCTCCTGCAGCACCGCCGAGATCGCGGCGCCGGCCTCGATGTCAGACATCTGCTGCGGCAGGTAGGACGAGATGATCTCAATCTCGCCGCTCTCCTGCGCGGCAAGCTCCGGCCGCCCGCCTTTCTCATAGAGCTCGGCGGACTCCTGGCGCTGCTTGATCATCTTCTGGAACAGCGACATCAAGTCGGCTTCGTTGAGCGGCTCCTTGCCCTGCCCGCGCGCCTCGATATCGGCATTCTTGATCGCCGCGTTCATCATCCGGAGCGTGCCGACCCGGCGCTCATCGCGGGCCTTCATCGCATCCTTCATGGCGTTGTTGATGCTTTCGCGCAGCACGGCAGACCCCCAAAAATTTCCAGCGAAACCGGCCATTCCACCGGGGCTGTTCACAGCGGGCCATGAACCTTTGACGGGGACGGCCCGGAGGCCTATCTAGGCCCCATATGAGCCCCAAACAAGACGATTCAGGCTGGATCGAGCGGAAACCCACCGCCCTGCTGGTGCTGGCCGACGGCACCGTGCTGGAGGGTTTTGGCCTCGGCGCGACCGGACACGCGGTCGGCGAGGTCTGCTTCAACACCGCCATGACCGGCTACGAGGAGATCCTGACGGACCCCTCCTACGCCGGACAGATCATCACCTTCACGTTCCCCCACATCGGCAATGTGGGCACGAACGAAGAGGACATCGAAACCGTCAACCTCGCGGCGACGCCGGGCGCCTGCGGCGCCATCCTGCGCACCGATATCACCGAGCCGTCGAACTTCCGCGCCACGCGACATCTGGACCAGTGGCTGAAGGCGCGCGGCGTCATCGCACTCTGCGGCATCGACACCCGCGCGCTCACGGCTCTGATCCGCGAAAAGGGCATGCCCAACGCGGTGATCGCCCACGAGCCGTCCGGCAAGTTCGATCTCGATAAACTCAAGAAGGAAGCCCGCGAGTGGCCAGGCCTCGTCGGCATGGACCTCGTGCCGAAGGTGACCTCCGCCCAGCGCTTCTCCTGGGACGAGACATCCTGGCAATGGGGCAAAGGCTACGGCCGCCAGACCAGCCCGGAATTCCACGTGGTCGCGGTCGACTACGGGGTGAAGCGCAATATCCTCCGCCTCCTCGCCGATGCCGGCTGCAAGGTGACGGTGGTGCCGGCCAAGACCAGTGCCGATGATATTTTCGCGCTGAAGCCCGACGGCGTGTTTCTCTCCAATGGCCCCGGCGATCCGGCGGCAACCGGCGAGTATGCGGTCCCGGTGATCAAGAAGCTGATCGACAGCGGCACGCCGACGTTTGGAATTTGCCTCGGCCATCAGATGCTCGGCATCGCGCTCGGCGGCCGCACCATGAAGATGCATCAGGGCCATCACGGCGCAAACCACCCCGTGAAGGACATGACCACGGGCAAGGTCGAGATCACGTCCATGAACCACGGATTTGCCGTGGACAAAGATAGCCTGCCCAAGAACGTCGAGCAGACACATGTGTCGCTGTTCGACGGCTCGAACTGCGGCATTGCGCTGAAAGACCGGCCGGTGTTCTCGGTGCAATACCATCCGGAGGCCTCGCCTGGCCCTCGCGACAGCCATTATCTCTTCACCCGCTTCGTCGAATTGATGCGGGCGCGCAAGGCGCAGGCGGCCTGACCGGAGAAACCCATTCGGTGCAAAGACGGCCGCTATTGCGGCTGTGGGGTAACTGAGCTAGCCACACCTCTCGGGGAATTAACCGGGCTGGCTTGAGTCATGTCGTCCGACTGGGTCGAATTCTGGGACAGCAAGAATCCGCTGTACGTCGATGAGCGGCACGAGGCTGCGCATTTCCGGCGCATCGCCGAGGACATCCGCAGCTATGCGCCCGAGGGCGGCAACGGCGTGATGCTCGACTACGGCTGCGGCGAGGCGCTGTCGGCATCCCTCGTCGCCGACAAAGTTGGGCGGTTGATCCTGTGCGAGCCGGCGCCGAATGTGCGCGGCATGCTCGCCGGCCGCTATGCCGGCAATCCCAAGATCGTGGTGCGCAAGCCCGATGACATCAAGATCATGGCGGCCGAGTCGGTCGACACCATCGTGATGCACTCGGTCGCGCAATATGTCTCGCCGCAGGAGCTCGACTCGCTGTTCCGGCTGTTTCGGAAGCTGCTCAAGCCCGGCGGGCTGTTCGTCCTGGGCGACGTGATTCCCCGCAAGGTCTCGGCGCTGACCGACGCGATGGCGCTCCTGCGCTTCGGCTCCGAAGAGGGCTTCTACTGGCAAGCCCTGAAGGGCCTCGTCCGGACCCGCTTCTCCAATTATTGGCAGCTCCGCAAATCGCTGGGGCTCGAGCGATACGAAGAAGGCGAAATCACGGCAAAGCTCGAAGCCGCAGGTTTTACGGTCCAGCGGGCTCGCTCAAATATCGGCCACAATGCCAAGCGAATGACGTTCCTGGCACACGCACGTTGACGGGATCGGCGGGGACAGCATTTGCCGCCCGTTAAGGTTAAGCCCCTGTTAAGCGGAGTTTGCGACTAAAGGGGCTCTACCTAGTGCAGTTGTGTGGGGAGTGTTCGCTTGTCCAAACGACCGTTGACTCGTCTCGCCGTTCGCCTGACTGCCGGGATCGCCGTGTTCGGCGCGGCCACCGTTCTCCTGGCCGGCATCACCACGTTTGCCATGCGCTCCAGCAGCGCCCTCCCCGTCGACGATGCGGCGCCACAGATGCCCAACCGGGCCATCAAGGCCAACCGCATGGCAAGCCTCCTGCCGGTGGCACTGACCTCCGGCGATCAGCAGGCGAGCTTCATGCTGGCGTCCGCGCCGCAGAGCTCCGACCTCGAAGGTCTCTACAACACCGTGACCGCGGCGCAGCCGATGGTCGCGATCCCCGAGCCGCAGACCACGGCGTCCGCCCCGGCGACCACCGAGCCCGTCGCGGCCGCGCCTGAGGCCAAGAAACCGCAGGCGGTCGCAGCGCTCCCGGTTCCTCCGGAAAAGCCGAAACGGCAGGCCGCGGCCACACCGCCCGCTCCGAGCACCATGCTCGACGACGGCGCGATCGCCGGCCTCAAGACGCGGCTCCGTCTCACCACCGATCAGATCGAGTACTGGCCCGCGGTAGAGAGTGCACTGCGCGAGGTCGCACGCACGCAGCTTCGTCACACCAAGCAGATGCAAGGCAGCCGCGTGAACATCGACGTCAACAGTGCGGAAGTTCAGCAGCTCATCTGGGCGGCTATGCCGCTGTTGATGAGGCTGCGGGACGATCAGAAGAGCGAGGTGCGCAAGCTTGCGCGCATCATGGGGCTCGAGCAGGTCGCTTCGCAGATCTGACGCTTAACGTCGCCAAACTCTTTCATCCGCCGCCGGGTTTCACGCCCGGCGGCTTTTTTTCGCGGCCCCGCAGCTGTGGAATGGCTGATTTCGCCACGTGTGAGAACGGAACGTCCCAATATCAAACGACGTTGTCGGTTTGGAACCTCACAGAGAGGCCGACAAACGGTGGCAATGACCATGACCGGAGACGCCTGCATGCCCGCTCCAGTCTTTTACAAACGGGAAACGCGACCGAAGCCATATGCCGAGCTCGCGATGCTTGGCCTCGCCTTGGTCGGCATCGGCATTCTGGGGGGAATCTGGATCGGTGGCCCGGCGCTGACCGGCGATGGAACGAAGCTCGCGTCCGACCCGGTCGCGCGATGGGTTCCGATGTCATACAACGAGATGATCTCGCGGCCTGATCCGTCGCCCTACCGCAGCTCGACGCCCGCCATCGACGGTGGTGCACAGATCGACTACGCGGCTTCAGCCAAGGCGCGAGCGCAGGCCGAAACCAATGGACAACGGACTGCCGACGACTGGGATCGCCCGATCTCGGAGCGGCAGAGCGGACGTGCGGCATCACGCAGTTACCTGGACCGGCACGCCGTTCAATGACGCGGCAGCATGAGGCGCCGCTCGATCACGGTGTCGAGTTGCGCGCCGATCAGCACAGAGATGGTCGAGAGCCACATCCACATCATCAGGCCAATGGCGGCGCCCAGTGAGCCATAGGCCGCGTTGTAATCGGCGAAATTCGAAAGATAGAACGACAGCACCGCCGAGCCCGCGAGCCAGGCGAGCGCTGCGACCGTCAGCCAGGCTCGACGTGGCCCGGTGCGGTTCGGGCCGAAGCGATAGAACACCATCAGGATGATGGCCATCGCGACAAACAAGACCGGCCAGCGAATGAGCCATGGCACCACGCCGGTGAGTGGCTTGAGACCGAGCGTCGAGATCACCAGCGGAAATGCCACCACGGCGCCGATCGCAATCAGCAGAAACGCGAGCATGCCCAGCGTCAGCGCCAGCGAGGTGAGATTGAACCGCACGATGCCGCGCTGCTCCTCGCGGCCTTCGATGACGTTGAGCGCATCGATCATCGCTTTGACGCCGGCATTAGCGCTCCACAGCGCGATGAGCGTACCGATGATGAAGCCAACGCTCAGCCCGCTGGGCTCTGCGGACAGCCGGGCGATCTGTCCCTGCAGGAGCTCGATGCTGCCAGCGGGCATCACGTTCGCCAGCAGCGAGAGATGATCCTCCACGGTCCGAGGATGGGCGAACAGGCCGTAGAACGACACAAAAGCCGTGATCGCAGGCACGATGGCCAGCAGCGCGTAAAACACCACGCCGGCCGCGACGGCCAGCAGCCGATCCTTGCTCATGGCCTCGTAGATGTCGACAAGCGTGCCCCACCACCAATGCCACGAAGCCTGCCTCGGCCAGCCACCGGCGCCAAATGTCGGCACCGAAGGACCTGCCGTGCCGGCAGAGGTATAGATTTCAACAGCAGGCTCAGGCTGCTTCTGCAGCTTCCATGCGATCGCCACCGCGGCGACCACGACCGCGCCGTCGAGCACTCGCGCACCAAGCTTTCTGACCAGACTCATGATGCCGATCCACGACCATCACGCATAACGATCGGAACTGGAAATTGGTTCGCGCATACCAGCGCAGTCCGCTCTTGCGCTTGTCTCGACCTTCCAATAACGCACTCGGCATGTCCCGGCGTCCGCGACTGCTGATTGCAACAAACCATTTCCGTGATATCGCGGGATCAGAAGTGGTCGCCTTGGAGTGGGCGACCCACTTCCATGCGCTGGGCTATGAGATTTGCCTTTTTGCAAACTCGGCGGGCCGCACCATGGCTAAGCTTGCAGCCGAGCGTCTGGGCATCACGCCAACGGATGACTCGTCGCAAATTCGACCGTTCACGTACGATTTGGTCTACGCGCAACATCAGGTCCTTCCGCTCTTCGGCTACGACGAGACAGCCGAAGACCTTCAGACCACGCGCATCATCATTGGGCGACTTTCACGACGGTCGTTCATGGAAAGCGGCGGCTGGGCCTACGAAAGAGCACTGGCGGATGCGGTGTTTGCCAACTCGGCGCTGACGGCCGAGCACTTGCTCTCGGTCGGGGTCACGACGCCGATCACGGTGTTTCACAACGCCGCCCCCAACGCGTTCTTCCGCAGCCATTTCGACAAGCCAGCGACGCCGCGGCGCATCACCGTGGTCAGCAACCATCTCGATCCTGATGTTTTGGGTGCGCTGGAGATACTCAAGCGGTCAGCCCAGGTCCAGGTTTTCGGTGGAACAGCAACGACAAGCACCCTGGTGTGCCCTGAAATTATCGCCGCTACCGACCTGGTCATTTCTATCGGCAAAACCGTGCAATACGCGCTGGCGTCGCGGACGCCAGTGTATGTTTACGGCCACTTCGGCGGACCGGGATATCTCGATCCAGAGAATATCGAACGTGCGCATCGCTTCAGTTTCACCGGCCGATGTTGCGAACGCCCCCTGTCGGCCGAACGATTGGCGCAAGAGATTTTGGATCAATATGGTAAGGGCGTTGCGTTCGCCCGCGCGAGCACGGATCGATGGCTGCAAACCTTTCGGCTTGAGCCCTACCTTGAGGCCGCCGCGACTCTTCCTGCAAGATCAAACGACGAGAAGCGGAGCGCGCTAAAGCGCGAGAAGATGATTCCGCAGGAGCGCCTGATGGCAGAGCACGCGCGCGAGAATTATCTCGCTGTCGAGCGATCTGCGAAACTCGTGCATAAGTTTCTCGTCAATTCGGCTTGATGCCGGCCTCGCGGATAATCTTGCCGAAGCGCAGGTGATCGTCGCGCACCTGGGCGCGGAACGCGTCGCTGTCCGCATAGGACGGCGTCAGCCCGAATTTCTGGATGCGCTCTTTCACGTCGGGCTGCGCTGCGATCTCGGCGATTTCCTTGGACAGCCGCGCCACCACATCGGGCGGCGTCTTCGAGGGCACGGCGACGCCGAACCAGATCGTCAGATCGAAGCCCGGCACGCCGTTTTCCGCGACGGTTGGAATATCCGGCAGCGAAGCCTCGCGCTGGCCCGACGCGACACCCAATGCCTTGAGCTTGCCGGCCGCAACATGCGGCATCGCCGCCGTCGGTGCCGCCCAGATCATCGGGATCTGCCCCGCGAGCAGATCGTTGAGCGAGGCGGCGGCCGCGCGATACGGCACGTTGAGAATGTCGATCTTGGCCATCGCGTTCAGCATCATCAGCGCGAGATGATGCGGCGTGCCGACGCCGGGCGTCCCGGTGGACAGCTTCCCCGGCTCGGACTTCGCCAGCGCAATCAATTCACGCACGTTGCTCGGGCCGAACGAAGGCTGCGCGAATAGCACCAACGGCGAGACCGCGACGCGGGCGATCGGCGTGAAATCCGAGACCACGTCGAACGGCACGTCCTTGTGCAGCCACTTGTGCAGCACCGACGAAGTCTCCATCAGCAGGATGGTGTGACCGTCGGGCGCGGCCTTGGCGACAGTATCGGTGCCAGTAAGACCGCCCGCGCCGGTGCGGTTCTCGACCACAACCGGCTGCTTGAGCCGTTCGGTGAGTTTTTCGGCGAGCAGCCGTCCCGTGGCGTCGACGCCGCCGCCCGCGCCGATCGGCACCACGATGGTGATCTGGCGCTGCGGACTCCATTGCGCTTGCGCCGGCTGTGCCAGCACCCCGATGAGACCCGCGACGCAGAGTCCGAGCGTGAAGCGCATCATTCCCTCCCAGATTTATTTTGATGCGATGGTAGCGGCCTGCCCGGTCCGGGGCAAACATGCCGCTTGTCCGCCCCGGCACCAAAGCTGCACACTCCGGTTCTGGGAGTGAAATGACATGAACAAGCACGCGGGAAATCTGCGCAACGACAGCCGCGCCTGGATCGAAGTGCCGGCCGACGACAACGGCGACGCCATGATCGCCGCGATGGCCGAGGCCGGCGTCGACTACATCTTCTTTACGTCGGGATCGGAGATCGGTTTCTACCAGGAGGCCGTCGCCAAGGCCCATGCGCAGGGCCGCAAGGCGCCGAAGCTCATCACCGTCACCCATGAGCACGCCAGCCTGAACGCGGCGCTCGGCTATGCGGCCGTGAGCGGCAAGCCCGCGGTGACCGCCGCGCATGTCGATTGCGGCACGCAGCATTACGGCGGCGCGGTGCACACCGCGTTTCACTCGGGCCTTCCCGTGGTCATCACCGGCGGCGGCTCGCCGACCAGCTATCCCGGCAGCATCCTCGGTGCGCGCGATGGCGGCGGGCACATCTGGCTGCAGCAGAGTTTCGATCAGAACTCGATCGTGCGGCAGTACACCAAGTGGGACCACCGCATGCAGATGCAGGACAATGCGGGGCTGATGATCTCGCGCGCCCTGCAGGTGGCGCGCACCGAGCCCTGCGGTCCGGTCTATCTCACGCTTCCGAGGGAAGTCTCGCTGCACAAGATCAACGGCGCGAAGTTTCCCACCATGGACCAGCTCGGTGTGGCGCGGCCCGCCGCGCCCGACGCGGGCGGCATCCGCGAGATCGCGCAGCGGCTGGTGAAAGCCGATAATCCCTTCGTGTTGGTGGCGAAGTCGGGACGAAATCCCGCGACCGTCCCTGCCCTCGTGCGGCTCTGCGAATTGCTGGCGCTGCCGGTCGCGCAATCCGGCTTGCGCGCCTATCAGTGCTTCCCGCTCAACCATCCGCTTTATCTGAGCGGCGCGAGCCTGAAAGATGCCGACGTGATCCTCGCGCTCGACGTGGACATTCCCTGGCTCGCCGACAGCAATCCGCCGCCGGACAATGCCTGGGTCGCGATCACCGACGTCGAGCCGTCGAAGCGACGCATTCCGACCATGGAGTTCACCGCGGACCTGCGGCTCACTGCCGACGCCATGTCGGTGATCGAGGCGCTTGAGGCCGAGGTCATCAAGCTCATCACGCCATCGGATCGCGAGCGCTTCGCCGCGCGCGCGGCGCGTTCCGCGGAGGTTTCGGCGAAGCGCCGCACCGATATCGCCGAGGAGGCCAAGTCCCGCGCCAACAAATTGCCGATCGATCCGAAATGGCTCGCCTACCGCATCGCAAAGGTGCTCGACGACAACTGCATCGTGTTCGACGAGACCATCGCACAGAACCAACTGCACGATTACCTCAACATCTCGAAGCCCGGCGCCTACTTTCACAATCCAGCCTCGAGCGGCGGCTGGTCGCCGGGCGCGGCTCTCGG
The DNA here is from genome assembly GCF_001579845.1 of Rhodoplanes sp. Z2-YC6860. Lineage (GTDB taxonomy): Bacteria > Pseudomonadota > Alphaproteobacteria > Rhizobiales > Xanthobacteraceae > Z2-YC6860. Next base: position 2,200,534 of record NZ_CP007440.1, on the reverse strand, counting down.
CGCGAAGCTTGCTGCGCCCGACAAGGACGTGATCGCGGTCACCGGCGATGGCTTCTACATGTTCGGCACGCCGGTGCATGCGCTCTGGGCGGCGCGGCACTACAAGGCACCGTTCATGGTCGTGGTCTACCAGAACCGCAGCTACTCGACCGGGACGCTCCGCATCAACAGCGTCTACGGCAAGGACAGCTACACATCGAAGGCGGATTACGACGGCGGCTATTTCGATCCGCCGATCGATTTCGCCAAGGAAGCCGAGGCCGCCGGCGCCTATGGCGAGAATGTCACCGATCCCGCTTATGTGGAGTCGGCGCTGCGGCGCGGGCTGAAGGCGATCCGCGAGGAAGGTCGGCCCGCCGTGATCTCGGTATGGCTCGCGCGGCTGCTGCAGAAAGACTGAAGCATGAAGATCGCGGTCCAGGTCGAATGACAATGAGACGACGCGACATCCTTTCCCTCGGACTTGGCGCGTCGGCGACGCTCCTGACGCGCCGCGTGGCCGCTCAGTCATCCGGCATGCCCCGTGTCGGTGTTCTCGATGCCAGCGCGCCCGGCACCTACAGCGACACCGTCTACTGGAGCGCCTTCCAGGCGCAGATGACTGCGCTCGGCTATGTGTCCGAAAAGACCGTACGCTATGATTTCCGCTGGGCCGCCGGCGATCTCTCGCGTCTGCCTGAGCTGGCGAGCCAACTGGTCCGTGAGCGTGTGCGGCTCATCATGGCGCGAAGCACGCCGGTGGCGCTGGCCGCGCGATCCGTCACGAAAGAAGTCCCGATCATCGTCCCGCTGATGGCCGACCCGGTCGGCATCGGCCTTGTCGACAGCCTGGCGCGACCGGGCGGCAACATCACCGGCCTGTCGACCATCTCGGCCGATCTGAGCTCCAAGCGGCTCGAACTGCTCCGCGAGATCGTGCCCGGCCTGTCGCGCGCCGCGATCCTGTGGGACGCCACCAACCCCGCCTTCGCACTCTCCGCGCGTCACACCGAGGATGCTGCTCGCACCCTGGGCATCGCCCTGCAGGTGTTCGGGGTGCAATCCGGCGGCGGCATCGGCGATCTGCTCGACGCCGTGAGAAAAAGCCAGCCGCAAGGGCTGATCGTTGCGATCCCCGCCGGAGCAGCGCAGTTCGGCGGCGATTTCACGAGCGTCACCGCCAGCATCGCCCAGCAGGGCATCCCAGCCGTCTACGCCGAAAAGGAATACATCAAGGCTGGCGGCCTCTTGTCCTATGGGCCGAACTATATCGACCTGTTCCGGCGCGCGGCCATCTACGCGGACAAGGTGCTCAAGGGCGCCCGCCCTGCCGACATTCCAGTGGAAGAGCCCACCAAGTTCGAAATGGTCGTCAATCTCAAGACCGCCAAGGCGCTGGGTGTGACAATATCTCCGATGATGCTGACGCGCGCCGACGAGGTGATAGAGTAACGGCATCACGCGCACAATCCTGTCCTCGACGGGGGCGAAGCGATGAGACGACGCGATGTTGTGGTCGGCTTGGGCGGCGTCATCGCGGCGTGGCCGCGCATGGCGTTGGCCCAGCAACAGACCAAGCCTATCGTCGGATTTCTCAGCGGCCGATCACCTGACGAGTCCGCCGAACTTGTCAAAGCGTTTCGCCGCGGATTGGCCGAGACCGGCTTCACCGAAGGCAGCAACGTCACGATCGAATTTCGCTGGGCCGATGGACATTACGACAGGCTTGCGGCGCTCGCCGCCGAACTGGTGAAAAACCGGGTTGCGGCAATTGCCGCGGTGGGCGGCGGCGTTTCCGGTCTTGCCGCAAAAACTGTCACCTCGACGATCCCGATCGTGTTTTCCAGCGGTGGCGACGCCGTGAAGATCGGCTTGGTGCAGAGCCTCAACAAGCCCGGCGGGAACGTGACCGGCATCAACCTGATCTTCGGCGCACTGGGCGCCAAGCGGCTTGAATATCTGCGGAGCCTGGTGCCGACCGCGACAACGCTCGGCATCCTGAGCAACCCGGACTATCCGAGTGCCGCGACGGAGGTCCGCGACGTCGTCGCCGGCGCCCGAGATCTCGGCCTGACGATCGCAACCGCCGATGCCACTGCCGAGCGCGATTTCGAACCGGCCTTTGCCGGACTCGCTGGCCAAAAGGTCGCAGGACTGATCGTCGCCGACGATCCGTTCCTGCAAAGCCGGCGCGACCAGATCGTCGGCCTCGCCGCGCGGCATCGCATGCCCGCGGTGTATTTTTCGCGCGATTTCGCCGATGCGGGCGGTCTGATGAGCTACGGCCCCAACATCGTCGACGCCTATCGTCTTGTCGGCGTCTACACCGCACGCGTGCTCAAGGGCGAGAGACCGGCCGACCTGCCGGTGCTGCAGCCCGCCAAATTCGAGCTTGTCATCAACCTCAAGACCGCGAAAACTCTTGGCGTCACCATCCCGACGTCGCTGCTCGCGACCGCCGACGATGTGATCGAATAAGGCAACGCCACGCGGGTCTACCGCGGGCGCACGCGTTTCACTGGGAGGAAACGCCATGAAGCTTCCGCGCCGCGGATTTCTGCGGCTCGCCGCAGGCATTGTCGCCATGCCTGCGGTGTCGCGCGTTGCATCGGCGCAAACCTATCCCGCCAAACCCATCACCATGAACGTGCCGTTCGCGCCTGGCGGCTCGACCGATGTGATCGGCCGCATCCTGGCCGAGCGGATGAAGGTCACGCTTGGCCAGCCGGTGATCGTGGAGAACGTCACCGGAGCGGGGGGCACGATCGGCGTCACCCGTGCGGTGCGCGCGGCGCCCGACGGCTACACCATCAGCCTCGGCCAGAACGGCTCGCACGTCATCACGGGGGCGACCTACGGCAATCTGTCCTACGACCTGCTGAACGATTTCGAGCCGGTGTCGCTGCTGGTCATCTCGCCGTTCGTCATCACGTCGAAGAAGGACGTGCCGGCTACCGATCTCAAAGGACTGATCGCGTATCTGAAGGCCAATCCGGGCCGCACCGTCGGCAATGCCGGCATGGGCAGCATCACCCATGTGGCCGGCCTGGTGTTCCAGAGCGTCACCCAGACCAAGCTTCAGTTCGTGCCTTATCGCGGCACCGGACCCGCGATGCAGGATCTCGTCGCCGGGCAGATCGACATGATGATCGGCGATCCCATCACCGGCATGCCGCAGGTGCGCGCGGGCATGCTCAAGATTTACGGCGTCGCCTCCGACACCCGGCTTCCCTCCGCGCCTGAAGTCCCGACCGTCGACGAAGGCGGCCTGCCCAACTATCACATCTCGCTGTGGCACGGCCTCTGGGTGCCGAAAGGCACGCCGCAACCGATCATCGCAAAGCTCCATGAGGCGGTGCTCGACGCGCTCGCCGATCCCGCGACGCGCGCCAAGCTCGCCCAGGCCGGCCAGGAGGTCTTCCCGCGCGAACGGCAGAATCCCGATGCGCTGCGGAGCCTGCAAAAAGCCGAGATCGAAAAATGGTGGCCGCTCATCAAGGCCAGCGGATTCAAGGTCGAATAGAGCCGCTCGCTTCGCGTGAAGCAGGCCTGCAACGTCGCATTGGAATGGGGAGTTTCGATACCGATCGCAGAGTGGGAGGTCGCAATGAAATGCCTGTGCCGAAGCCTGCTGCAGATCGCAGCCGTTGCCTTGCTCGCCATGATGCCGCTGGTCGCGCAAGCGGAGACTTATCCGTCGCATCCGGCGCGGATTATCGTGGGGTTCCCGCCCGGCGGTCCGCAGGACATCACCGCACGGATCATCGCGCAGTGGCTCTCCGAACGGCTCGGTCAGCAGTTCCTGGTCGAGAGCAAGGCGGGCGCCGGCGGCACGCTCGGCGCCGACTACGTCGTCAACTCGCCGCCGGATGGCTACACGCTGCTGCTCTGCGGTCCGCCAAACACCATCGCGGTCTCGCTCTACCGCGACAAGCTCAAATGGAATTTCGCACACGACATGGAGCCGGTTGCGGCCATCAGCATGGTGCCGCTGGTGGTCGAGATCTATCCGGGGGTGCCTGCGAAAACGCTGCCGGAGCTGATCGCCTACATCAAAGCCAATCCCGGCAAGGTCAACTACGCGTCGGCCGGCGTCGGCACGCCGCAGCATGTCGCGGGCGAACTGTTCAAGATGATGACCGGCCTCTCCATCGAGCACGTTCCGTATCGCGGCTCGGCCCCGGCGCTGAACGATCTGCTGGGCGGGCAGGTGCAGATGATGATCGAGACCACACCGGCTTCGCTCGGGCACATCCGGGAGGGCCGGTTCCGCGCTCTCGCGGTGACCACGAAGACCCGCGCCGAGGCGCTGCCGGACGTGCCGACCGTCAACGATTTCGTGCCGGGCTACGAGGCGATTTCCTGGTACGGCATCGCCGCGCCCAAGAACACGCCCCCGGAGGTGGTCAACAGGCTCAATCGGGAGATCAACGGGGCGCTGGCCGACCCCAAGATCAAGGCCAGGCTTGCCGACCTCGGCGGCACCGTGATGCCGGGCACGCCGGCGGACTTCGGCAAATTCATCGCCGAGGAGGCCGACAAATGGGCCAAAGTGGTACAGGCCACCCATATGAAGGTCGAGTGAGCCCGGCCGGAGCCATGCGAGGGCCAAAACCTTGCAAAACGCCCGGTGACAACTAGGTTTTAGGGGCTTTCCGGGGTTGGCGGAGGCCTGATTCTGGTCTAAGCACCATCCCGCGCGGGGCCGCTCCCCGTCGCGGGGGCGAAGGTCGCGCAAAAGCGCGCCTTTTTTTTGTGCCCGGCTGTCATTCCGGGACGGCTGCAGGCCGGACCCGGAATCCAGACCCGGGTTCGGTGACTGCCTCTGGATTCCGCGTTCGCTGCCTCGCAGCGCCCCGGAATGACGATGGAGAGAGTTCGAAGCGAGATGCCGAAACGCACCGACATCAAATCGATCCTGATCATCGGCGCGGGACCCATCGTCATCGGCCAGGCTTGCGAATTCGACTACTCGGGCACCCAGGCCTGCAAGGCGCTGCGGGCCGAGGGCTACCGGATCGTGCTGGTGAACTCCAATCCGGCGACGATCATGACCGATCCCGATCTCGCCGACGCCACCTATATTGAGCCGATCACGCCCGAGATCGTCGCCAAGATCATCGAGAAGGAGCGCCCCGACGCGGTGCTGCCGACCATGGGCGGCCAGACCGCGCTCAACACCGCGCTGTCGCTCAAGAAGATGGGCGTGCTCGACAAGTTCAACGTCAAGATGATCGGCGCCACCGCGGAGGCCATCGACAAGGCCGAAGACCGCGAGCTGTTCCGCAACGCCATGACCAAGATCGGGCTCGCGACGCCGCGCTCGCATCAGATCAAGTCGCTGGCCCAGGCGCTGGAAGCGCTCGACGACATCGGCCTGCCCGCGATCATCCGGCCGTCGTTCACCTTGGGCGGCACCGGCGGCGGCATCGCCTACAACAAGGACGAGTTCATCACCATCGTCGAGCGCGGAATCGATGCCTCGCCGACCAACGAGGTGCTGATCGAAGAGAGCGTGCTCGGCTGGAAAGAGTATGAGATGGAGGTTGTCCGCGACAAGAAGGACAACTGCATCATCATCTGCTCGATCGAAAACCTCGATCCGATGGGCATCCACACCGGCGACTCGATCACCATCGCGCCGGCGCTGACGCTGACCGACAAAGAATACCAGATGATGCGCGACGCCTCGATCGCGGTGCTGCGCGAGATCGGCGTCGAGACCGGCGGCTCCAACGTGCAGTTTGCCGTGAACCCGGCCGACGGTCGGCTGATCGTGATCGAGATGAACCCGCGCGTGTCGCGCTCCTCGGCGCTGGCGTCGAAGGCCACCGGTTTCCCGATCGCAAAGGTCGCGGCCAAGCTTGCGGTGGGCTACACGCTCGATGAGATCGCCAACGACATCACCGGTGGCGCGACGCCGGCCTCGTTCGAGCCCACGATCGATTACGTCGTCACCAAGATTCCCCGGTTTGCCTTCGAGAAATTCCCCGGCGCCGACACCGTGCTGACCACCGCGATGAAATCGGTCGGCGAGGCCATGGCGATCGGCCGCACCTTCCAGGAAAGCCTGCAGAAGGCACTGCGCTCGCTTGAGACCGGGCTGACCGGCCTCGACGAGATCGTGATCGAAGGGCTTGGCCAGGGCGACGACAAGAACGCGATCCGCGCCGCGCTCGGCCAGCCGTCGCAGGACGGCTTGCTCAAGATCGCGCAGGCCATGCGGCTCGGTTTCACCGACGCCGAGATTCACGCGGCCTGCAAGGTCGATCCATGGTTCATCGCGCAGATCCGCGGCATCATCGACATCGAAGCGGCGGTCCGCGAAAAGGGCCTGCCCAAGACCACGGGCGCGTTCCGCCGGCTGAAGGCCATGGGTTTCTCGGACGCGCGGCTTGGCAAGCTCGCCGGTCATTCGGCCGACGAGGTGACCAAACGGCGCCGCGCGCTCGATGTGCGGCCCCTGTTCAAGCGCATCGACACCTGCGCGGCCGAGTTCGCCTCGCCCACCGCGTACATGTATTCGACCTACGAGACGCCGTTCGCTGGCGCGCCCGCCAACGAAGCGGCGCCGTCGGACAGGAAGAAGGTCGTGATCCTTGGCGGCGGGCCGAACCGGATCGGCCAGGGCATCGAGTTCGACTACTGCTGCTGCCACGCCTGCTTCGCGCTGGACGAGGTCGGCTACGAGACCATCATGGTCAACTGCAATCCCGAGACGGTGTCGACCGATTACGACACCTCGGATCGCCTGTACTTCGAGCCGCTGACCGCCGAAGACGTCATTGAGATCATCGACACCGAGCGCTCCAATGGCACGCTGCACGGTGTGATCGTGCAGTTCGGCGGCCAGACTCCGCTGAAGCTCGCGGAGTCTCTGGAAAAGGCCAAGGTGCCGATCCTGGGCACTTCGCCCGACGCGATCGACCTCGCCGAGGATCGCGATCGCTTCAAGCAGCTTCTGGAAAAGCTCAAGCTGCGTCAGCCCCAGAGCGGCATCGCGACGAGTCTCAAGGCCGCGCGGGCATCGGTCGAGTCGATCGGCTATCCGGTGGTGATCCGGCCGTCCTATGTGCTGGGCGGCCGCGCCATGGAGATCGTTCACGACTCTGCCCAGCTGGATCGTTATCTCGCCCGCCTCACCGGCGATCTCGACCGGCCGTCGGAGCTCGTGGTCTCGGCCAAGCGGCCGCTCCTGATCGACCGCTATCTTACCGACGCGATCGAAGTGGACGTCGACTGCCTGTGCGACGGCAAGGACACCTACATCGCCGGCATCATGGAGCACATCGAGGAGGCCGGCATTCATTCCGGCGACTCGGCCTGCTCTCTGCCCCCCTACTCGCTCGACGCCAAGACCATCGCCGAACTCGAACGCCACACCCGCGCGCTGGCGCTTGCGCTGAATGTCGGCGGCCTGATGAACGTGCAATACGCCATCAAGGATGGCGACATTTACATCCTCGAGGTCAATCCGCGCGCCTCGCGCACCGTGCCGTTCGTCGCCAAGGTGATCGGCATGCCCGTCGCCAAGATCGCGGCACGAATCATGGCCGGCGAGAAGCTTGCGTCGTTCAAGCTGCCGCAACTCTCTTTCGAATTGAAGAAATTCAAGCATGTCGGCGTGAAGGAAGCCGTGTTTCCGTTCGGCCGGTTCGGAGACAAGGTCGACACGCTGCTCGGCCCCGAGATGAAATCGACCGGCGAGGTCATGGGCCTCGATCGCGATTACAGCGTGGCCTTCGCCAAGAGCCAGCTTGGCGGCGGCGCGAGGCTGCCCAAGAGCGGCACGGTGTTCGTATCGGTCCGCGACGGCGACAAGCCGAAAGTGCTGGAGCCGCTCAAGACCTTGCGCAAGCTCGGCTTCGAGGTGATCGCAACGTCGGGCACCCAGCGCTACCTCAACGCGCACGGCGTCGAATCCACAAAGGTTAACAAGGTGGCGGAGGGCCGGCCGCACGTTGTGGACGCCATCAAGAATGGCCGGGTCCAGCTCGTGTTCAACACCGTCGAGGGAGCCACCGCTCTTGCGGATAGTCGTCCACTGCGCCGGGCGGCCCTCTTGCATAAAGTGCCGTACTACACCACTCTTTCCGGAGCCGTGGCTGCGGCACAAGGCATAAAAGCCTATCTCGGGGACGACCTCGAGGTACGCGCGCTGCAAAGCTACTTTGGCGGGTCGGCCCCACAGGCCGGCGGAGAAAGTTAAAGGCGCGTTGGGTTTACGTTCAAACATGCGGGCAGAAGGAAACCTTCGGCCCGCGTTTGGATTTCTGTCCATCGCTCTGAGGAGGACTGAGAAGTGGTTGAGAAGATTCCGATGACCGCGGCGGGACATCTGGTGCTGGAGAACGATCTCAAGCACCGCCAGCAGGTCGAACGGCCGCGAATCATTCAACAGATCACGGAGGCGCGGACTCACGGCGACCTGTCCGAGAACGCGGAGTATCACGCCGCGAAAGAACAGCAGTCGCTCAACGAGGGCGCGATCGCCGAGCTCGAGGACAAGCTCGCTCGCGCCGAGATCATCGATGTTTCGAAGCTCAGCGGCGACACCATCAAGTTCGGCGCGACCGTCACGCTGGTCGACGAGGACACCGACAAGAAGCACGTCTGGCAGATCGTCGGCGAGCCCGAGGCTGATGCCAAGCATGGCCGCATCTCGATCACCTCGCCGATCGCGCGCGCGTTGATCAACAAGAAGAAGGGCGAGTCCGTCGAGGTGAATGCACCCGGCGGTGCGAAGGCCTACGAGATCACCAAGGTCGAGTGGAAGTAGCGCGCCCGCGCAACTTTCGCCTCTGAGCGTTCTGCGACGGCCGGGCTTGTCCCGGCCGTCGATGTCTTTAACCTCGGCAAAAAACCAGCCTGCATGCGGAAGCACGCCGAGGAGTTCATGAAGTTCGGGATTTTCGATCACATCGACGACGCCGGCGTGCCGCTCGCCGAGCTCTACGCCAACCGGCTCACCATCGCCGAGGCCTACGAGCGCGCCGGGTTCTACGGCTATCACGTCGCCGAGCACCACACGACGCCGCTTGGCGCCGCAGCCTCGCCGGCGCTGATCTTCGCGGCGCTGGCCCAGCGCACCAAGACACTGCGCTTCGGTCCGCTGGTCTACCTGCTGCCGTTCTATCATCCGCTGCGGCTGATCGAAGAGGTCTGCATGCTCGATCAGATGAGCGGCGGCCGCTTCCAGCTCGGCGTCGGACGCGGCGTGTCGATGTACGAGACGCAGGCCTACGGCCTCGACTTCGGCAAGACCCAGGCGATGTATCACGAGGCCTTTCAGGTGCTGATGAAAGGCCTCAGCGCCGACGAGCTGACGTTTGCCGGCGAGTTCTACAAGTTCGACAAGCTGCCGATGATCCTGAAGCCGGTGCAGAAGCCGCATCCGCCGCTGTGGTATGGCGTGGGCTTGCCGAACAATGCCGCCTGGCCGGCCGAGAATCACGTCAACATCGTCGCGCTGGGACTTCGCGACACCACGCAGGCCACCATCAAGACCTATCGCGAGGCGCGCGCGGCCCAGGGATTTGACCTCGACGGCACGCTGATGGGCGTGAGCCGGCACGTTGTCGTGGCCGACACCGACGAGGCGGCGCTCGCGATCGCGCGGCGCGCCTACCCGCGCTGGCGGCAGAGCTTCCGCTGGCTGTTCGCCCGCCACGGCGCGGAGCCGCGCGTGATCGGCATCTATCCGGAAAGCTTCGACGCGCTGGTTGCGCTCAACAATGGCATCGCGGGCTCGCCCGCGACCGTGCGGCGATTCGTCGAGGCCGAGGCGGCTGCCAACAATTGCAATTATTTCGTGCCGCAGATGGTGTTCGGCGACATGACGCTGACGGAATCGCTGCGCTCGATCGAGCTGTTCGGCAAAGAGGTGATGCCGGCGTTTGCGAAGTAACGGACGACAACAATGACAAGACGACTGCTGGCCGCCCTCGCCCTGTTCACCGTGGTGTTTGGCGCGGCACAAGCCACCGCCCAGACCTATCCGAACCGGCCGATCCGCGTGGTCGTCCCGTCGACACCCGGCTCGCCGACCGATGTGATGGCGCGGCTGGTGGCGCAGAGCCTCACCACGACCCTCGGCCAGAATGTGTTCGTCGAGCCGCGGCCCGGCGGTGGCGGCATCATCGGTACCAAGACCGTGATCGCGGCCGAGCCTGACGGCTACACGCTGCTCTTCACCGAAGGCGCCAAGCATCTGATGACGCCGGCGCTCTACGACAGCGTCGGCTTCGATCCCGCCGTCGACATCACGCCGGTGGCGACCGCGGGCGGCGGCTCGTTCGTGCTGGTGGTGTCCTCGGACCTGCCGGTGAAATCGGTGCAGGAGCTTGCCGACTATGCCCGCGCGCATCCCGGCAAGATCAACTTCGGCTTCGGTCAGGGCACGCTGCCGCACATGCTCGGCGAGACGCTGAAGCACACCGCCAAGATCGACATCACCAGCGTGCCGTACAAAGGCGGCGCGCAGGCGGTGGCCGACATGCTCGGCGGCCACATCCAGATGAACTTCGGCACCACAGCGACGCTGCTGTCGCTGATCAAGCAGGGCAAGCTTCGCGCGCTCGCGGTCACCAACGACAGGCGGCTCGCCGAAATTCCCGACGTGCCGACCATGGCGGAAAGCGGATTTCCCAATCTGACGCTGCGCTACTGGATGGCGCTCTGGGCGCCGCCGCACACGCCGGCCGCGATCGTCGAGAAGCTCAATGCCGACGTCATCGCAGGCCTCAAATCGCCGGAGCTCGAAGCCAACATGGCCAAGGCCGGCTTCGAGCCGATGCCGATGGATGTGAAGGCGATGGCGGATTTCGTCGCGGCGGAATCGCCCAAGTGGCTCGCGGTGGCGAAGACCTCCGGCGTGAGAGGCGACTGACATCAATTGGCCTTGCCGCAGCGGGCGCCGCGGCGCTCCTGCAGAAAGCGGCGGACCGCGGGATCGGTTTCCAGCCCGATGGCGCGCTGATAGGCCTCACTGGCTTCGGCGCGCCGGTTGAGCCGCGAGAGAAGATCGGCACGCGCCGCCCAATACGGCTGGTATTCGGCGAGCGCCTTCTCGCCGTCGAGGCCGTCGAGCAGGGCAAGGCCCGCCTCTGCGCCGCGCGACTCGGCCGCCGCGACCGCGCGGTTGATCATCACCACCGGCGAATGCGTGATCTCGAACAGAAGCTCGTAGAGTCTTTCGATCGCCGCCCAATCGGCGCGGCCGCTCAAGCGCCGCACCAGATGCGCCGACTGCACCGCGGCTTCGAGCTGATAGCGCCCGGTGTCGCCGCCAACACTCGCGCGGCGCAGCAGCGCCTCGGCCTCTTCGATCATCGGCACGTCCCACAGCGCCGTGTCCTGCTGCCCGAGCGGCACGTAGTCGCCCTCGGCGCCCCGCCGCGCCGCGCGGCGCGATTCCGCATAGAGCATCAGCGCGAGCAGGCCCAGCGCCTCGGGCTCGTCTGGCAGCAGCGACGCAACGAGGCGGCCGAGCCAGATGCCTTCGCTGGCGAGATTGCGGCGGCGGCTTTCGGTGCCGCCGGGATCGGTCCAGCCCTCGGCGAAGGCCGCATAGATCGCCTCCAGCACGGTGTCGAGGCGCTCGCGCAATTCCCCGTGTTCGGGAATCCGCAGCGGAATGCGGGCCTCCCTGATTTTGCTTTTGGCACGAACCAGGCGCTGCGCCATAGTTTGCGGCGCGACCAGGAACGCCGACGCGATGGTCGCGGCGTCGAAGCCGAGAATGGTCTGAAGGATGAGCGGCGCGCGGATGCCTTGATCAATGGCCGGATGCGCACAGGCGAACATCAGAGCGAGGCGCCGGTCCGGGATGTCGGTCTCGTTCGCCACGGCCTCCATTTCGTCGGCCATCAGCCGCAGATGATCCGCTGCATCATCGCCGCTCCGTCGCCGCCGGCCGGCGTCGATCAGCTTGCGGCGTGCAGCGGTCAGGAGCCATGCTTCGGGCGTCCGCGGCACGCCGTTGACCGACCAATCGTCCAATGCTGACGCAAACGCCTCCGACAGCGCGTCTTCGGCGCCGGCGACATCGCCGGTGCGGGCCGCGAGAAACGCCACGAGCTTGCCGTAGCTCTGCCGGGCCACCATTTCGGCGGCGGCCCGGGCAGGCTGTTCGCCTTTCGGCGTTGGCGCTACATCGGCCACAGCGGACGGACTTCCATCGCGCCCTGGCTCGCGCCGGGACAACGCGCGGCCCAGCTCAACGCCGCATCGAGATCGGGCACGTCGATCATGAAGTAGCCGGCCAGCTGCTCCTTGGTGTCGGCATAGGGCCCGTTGAGCACGCTGGTCTTGCCACCGGCGACCCGCACCGTGGTCGCGTCCGTCACCGGCCGCAGCCGCTCGCCGCCGCGGATCACCCCGGCCTTCTTCATGGCCTCGGCATAGGCCATGTAGCTCGCGGTCATCTGCTCGGCCTCGGCCTTGCTGGCCGACAGGAACTTGGCTTCATCGCGGTAGATCAGAAGGAGATATTGCATGGTGATGGTCCCTTGGTTGTGACCGAAGCTTGTGCTCCGTCGACACCATGACGCGCGAGGCTGCCGCCAATCGACAGCCGTCGAAAAAAACTTGTGCCGCCTTGTCGGGGCTGCGCCGGTCGCGATGATACGCGATCGAATGCGCTGGGACTGAACAAGGCTCACTTGTTCTTCTCCATCGTTCCGAATAACGAACGAGTGCATAGATTTTTCCTCCGCGCAGCGCATGCCGGCGGCCACCAGATTTCCCTGTCGGTTTTCCGGGCCGCGCCCGGGTTCTTTCATGCCTCCCTGAGGGAGGCGGAGCGCCGAAACGGCGCAGGTATCACTGGGGCACCTTTGCGAAGGCACCCCGCCCGCCCTTGCGAGGGCAGGCGCGCCTTCCGGCGCTCCACCGCAGCGATTATGGGCGTGTGGTCCGTATCACCGGGTGGACCAGGAGTATCCCTCCTGCAATTCCGGCGGTTTTCACCGCCGTTCATTCCATCCCGGACGAGCCCTGACGGGCGGCCCTCGTAGTAGAGCGAACGGAACCCAGACGCCTCCCGGAGCCGAGCTTACGAGGCCCGTCCGCAGGACGCCGCACCCAGCTCCGTCAGCCGAACGTCTCCGGAAGACGCCCTCAGTGAGCAGGGACAAATTAGAACCTATCAGGAACGAATATGATCGTCAATAGCACATCATGTATGACTTCAACGGCCGGACTGCTTACGTTCAAAAGCCGCAGCTGCCCTCGCTTTGGCCGTCGCCTTTTCCAATTCGACGGCCTTCGCAACGAGTTCGTCCGTCGTCCAGTTGCGGGTTAGCCAGATTGTCAACGCCGCTCCCGACAGATGCCAGAACGAATGGTTGGCGAGATGATCCGCGTTGTGCGACCTGGCGATCCGCCAAGCAATGCGCACTCCATGATCACGCATTCGCCCATCACTACGCGCCAGCGTCCAGATGTAGGAATACGGTGACAAGCGATCGATCGTGATCGGCCGCGATATTCGGAGCGTTCGGATCAACGCCTCGACGTCTTCGGGAGCGACGGCGGTGCTGACGGCGTGGCCGGGACGCCCGTCGATCTTCGAGAGGCCAAATTCGTACAGCAACCACGGGCCGGCCACGACAGCAAGCAACACGATCGCGACAAGTCCAACGAGCAACCGAAGAAGCCATCGCAACACTGAAAATCTTCCATCCGCAAAACGCCACTGAGGAATAATCGCGGCGGAATGTGGCTCAACAGAGCCATTCGGTGTTGCGTCAATCGAGCAAATGTCGCGTGGGCGCGGCGCTTCGCGCCTTCGCCCACCCTACAATTTCTTCAACTCCATCGGCACCATCGCGGCGTCCTTGGCGTTGCGCAGCACGAGCGACGTCTTGACGTTGCGCACGTTGGGCGCGCCGGTGAGCTCGGCGACGAAGGCCTGGAACGTCTTCAAGTCCGGCGCCACGCATTTGAGCACGAAGTCGATCTCGCCCGAGAGCATCCAGCATTCGCGCACGAGCTGCGCGGTGCGCACGAAATCCTCGAACGCCTTCAGGTCGGGCTCGGCCTGGCTGGTCAGGTGTACCATGGCGAACACGGTGACCTCGTAGCCCAGCATCTTCTCGTCGAGCAGCGCGCGATAGCCTTTGATGAAGCCCGCCTCCTCCAGCGCCCGCACCCGGCGCAGGCAGGGCGGCGCCGAGATGCCGACCCGGCGAGCCAGCTCCACATTGGTGATACGGCCGTCGTCCTGAAGCTCCTTCAGGATCTTGAGGTCGATGGCATCCAGGCGTTCGGACACAGCGTCTCCGGCACTTCAGAATTGCGCGTCAAATCGACCCATTATCCCCGAGCGGCGCTCGCCGCGAAAGAATATTGCGCCGAATTCCCCACAACCCCTCTGCGGAACCCGCGATTAAGGACAAAATCGGGAAATCCTGGCCTCGACTGTGGACCCAGAGGGTTGCGAAACTTGCATAGCTGCGGCGAAGGCTTAAATTAAGTGCCGGGGGAATGACCCGCCGTGCCCAATGTGCCGGCAAGCCTCCCCCTTCATCGCGCAGCATGCCGGAATGTTGTGCCCCGACCGAGGGACGTATGAGCAAGAAAACCCATGCCAAGCTTGTGATTATCGGCTCGGGACCGGCGGGCTATACGGCAGCGATCTACGCGGCGCGCGCGATGCTCGAGCCGATCCTGATCCAGGGCATCCAGCCGGGCGGCCAGCTCACCATCACCACCGACGTCGAGAACTATCCAGGCTTCGCCGACGTCATCCAGGGCCCCTGGCTCATGGAGCAGATGCAGAAGCAGGCCGAGCATGTCGGCACCAAGATCATCACCGACCACGTCAACGATCTCGATCTGAGCGGGCGGCCGTTCCGGCTCACCTGCGATTCCGGCGACGTCTATATCGCCGACACCGTCGTGCTCGCGACCGGCGCACAGGCGCGCTGGCTCGATCTGCCGTCCGAACAGAAGTTCAAGGGCTATGGCGTGTCGGCCTGCGCGACCTGCGACGGCTTCTTCTACAAGAACAAGGAAGTGCTGGTGATCGGCGGCGGCAACACCGCGGTCGAGGAAGCGCTGTTCCTCACCAACTTCGCCTCCAAGGTCACGATCGTGCATCGGCGCGACACGTTCCGCGCCGAGAAGATCCTGCAGGAGCGGCTCTACAAGAATCCGAAAATTCGCGTGGTCTGGGACAGCGAGTTGCACGACGTGCTCGGCAACGAAAATCCGCTGAAGGTGCGCGGCGTCGTGCTGCGTAACGTGAAGACCGGCGCCACGCAGGAAATGACCGCCGACGGCGTGTTCATCGCCATCGGCCATCAGCCCTCGACCGATCTCGTCGCCGGCAAGATCAAGATGAAGCCGTCCGGCTATGTCTGGACCGAGCCGTATTCGACCGCGACCTCGGTGCCGGGCCTGTTCGCGGCCGGCGACGTCACCGACGACGTCTACCGCCAGGCGGTGACGGCGGCAGGTCTCGGCTGCATGGCCGCGCTCGAGGCCGAGCGCTTCCTTGCGCATCACGGCACCCAACAACAACAAGCAGCAGAATAGAAACGGACGACGATGCCAGGCGGGAATGGAATGGATTGGGACAAGCTGAAGGTGTTTCACGCGGCCGCGGAGGCCGGCAGCTTCACCCATGCGGGCGAGCAACTGGGACTGTCACAGTCGGCGGTGTCGCGGCAGGTGAGCGCGCTGGAGCAGGAGCTCGCGGTGTCGCTGTTCCACCGCCATGCCCGCGGGCTCATTCTCACCGAGCAGGGCGAGCTTCTCTACCGCACCGCCCACGAAGTGTTCATGAAGCTCGAGGCGGCGCGCGCCAAGCTGACCGACAGCCGCGAGAAGCCGCACGGCGAACTGAAAGTGACCACGACGCCCGGCATCGGCATCCACTGGCTGACGCCGCGGCTCGGCGAGTTCATGGACCTGTTCCCGGACATCCGCGTCACGTTGATCACCACCGACGAAGAGCTCGATCTCGCGATGCGCGAGGCCGATGTGGCGATCCGGCTCCGCCAGCCGACGCAGCCCGACCTCATCCAGCGCAAGCTGTTCTCGGTGCACTTCCACGCCTATGCGTCAGCCGATTATCTGAAGCGCGTCGGCACGCCGCGCACGCTGGAAGAGCTCGACAATCACCGCATCATCCTGCTCGGCGGCACGACCGTGCCATCGTATCTCGCGAACCGGACCTGGCTCACGGAAGTGGGCCGCAACGGCAAGGGCACGCGCCAGCCGGCGTTTCTGATCAACAACATCCTCGGCCTTCTGCGCGCCTGCCAGCGCGGCATCGGCATCGCGCTGTTGCCGGATTATCTGATCGAGGAGAACGTCGGCCTGGTGCAGTTGTTCGGTGAAGAGGAAAGCCCGGCGCTCGACGCGTTCTTCGTCTATCCGGAAGAGCTGAAGTCGGTCGCGCGCGTGCAGGCATTCCGCGACTTCCTCGTCAGCAACGCGCAGCGCTGGAGCTTCTAGGATCTGATTCAACTTTCGTTGAATCAGATCAGTCGTTCCTTGTGCCGTGAGGGCATGATCCTTTCCGAAAGCCGCTTCACACTTTTCGGGATCATGCCCTAAGCTCTTTCGCCGACAGATAAAAATATTCACAAACGAGCGACGCTGAATTCATCCGATCGTCTCATCGGGATTGTCGATTCGAGATTTCAGCGCGGCTGCATCGCATGGCTGACATGCTGCTCGCGGTTTTTGCGAGGGTCGCATGGCTGGCATGTGGCGCTCCGCGTTGTGCGCGCACGCGACAACTCGCATTATGTTTTTGCGCTGCTGGCGTCGGGGTTGTCGCATCCCCCCAGATTAAGCCAACCCTGTCACAGCAGCTGTTCCCCTCTGGAAGGTGATTGTCGGCCATCCCGCGCCGACAAACTCAGCCGGGTCCGCAAGGGCCCGGCTTCTTCTCTTTTTGCGCTGGAAAAATTCCTCGGCCGCCGAACAACGGCGGTGTCATCGCCGGGCTTGACCCGGCGATCCATGAGCACGCGCGACAACGACAGTCGTAAGAATGTTCTTTGCTGCGCCGCTTCATGGACCCGCGGGTCAAGCCCGCGGGTGACAGTGCGCGTGTTGAAAGCGTGTGCTTAAACGCGAGCGGGAAACCGCTACGCCCACAGCCGCTCTTTCTCCATTCCCTTGTAGAGATCGGCGACGAACTCGCCGTAGCCGTTGAACAGCAGCGTTGGCCTTCGCTCGCCGAGCCCGATCAGCTCCTCGTTCGCCTGGCTCCAGCGCGGATGCGGGACCTCCGGATTGACGTTGGCCCAGAAGCCGTACTCGGAATCCTGCAGGTCCTGCCAATAGCTGCGCGGCTGTTTGTCGGTGAACGACACGCGCACGATCGACTTGATGTGCTTGAAGCCGTACTTCCACGGCACCGCCAGGCGAATGGGCGCGCCGTGCTGCTTGGCGATCGGCTTGCCATAGGCGCCGGTGGCGAGGAACGTGAGCTCGTTGGTCGCTTCCTTGACGGTGAGCCCTTCGACGTAGGGCCACGGAAACCACGACTGCTTCTGGCCGGGCGCGATCGACTTGTCGAGGAAGGTTTCCATCCTGACGTAAGTCGCCGACGACAGCGGCTTCGCCAGCTCGACGAGCTTCGCCATCGGGAAGCCCGACCACGGCACCGCCATGCTCCAGGCCTCGACGCAGCGGTGGCGATAGAGCCGCTCTTCAATTGGAAATTTCCGCACCAGATCGTCGATGCCGATCTCGAACGGCTTCTCGACCATGCCGTCGATCTTGATCGTCCACGGTCTGATCTTCAGCGCCTGCGCCTGCTTGGCCACCTGCTTCGACGAATTGAATTCGTAGAAGTTGTTGTAGTTGCCGTTGATCTTCTCGTCGGTGACCGGCCGGTCGAGCGTATACTTCTCGTTGCGCTTGCCGGGATAGAGATCCATCGACGGATCGGGCTGATCGGTGAGGCGCTGCGCGAACGCATGGCCGGGGACGAGGCCCGCAGCCGCAGCGCCGGCCGCAGCGCCGAGCAGGGCACGCCGGTTGAAAAACAGATGCTCTGGAGTGGCGAGGCTCTCGGGCATTTCCCAGCCGCGCCGTCGGATGATGTTCATGGCCTTATCCCTCCGGATATGGGGCTCGTTCCAGCAGTACGTTTCCGGCCGGTCACGCGCAAGTCACGGATCGGAGAGGATTCGATCGCTTTCGGGCCTCGTCCGGTCCGGGCCACTTCACCGGCCGGTCCGTCGATGGCCAGGGCTTTCGATAGCCAAGGCTTCGATGGTCAGGGCTTCGATGGTCAAGGCTTGTGGCCTCGCCTATCATCGCTGATATGGAGGGCTTTCCCTGTCCCAGGCCGCTCCGGTTCAGATCATGAAAGAAACCGTCTTCGCGTTTCTGGAGACCCTGAACAAAACCCAGTTCATGCCGCCCGCGGCGATGCAAGCGCATCAGCGCGAATTGCTGGAGCCGCTCGTCCGGCATGCGCATGCGAATGTGCCGTTCTATCGCGACAGCGGGCGGCTCGCGCCGCTGTTTCGGAATGACGGCAGCATCGACTGGGATGCATGGCCCAGGATTCCGCTGCTGACGCGAAGCGAGGTCCGCGCCGCTGGCAATGCGCTGCGCTCCCCCGAACTGCCCTCACATCACGGCGGAACACAGGTACTTTCGACATCCGGATCGACCGGCGAGCCGGTTCAGGTGGCCCACAGCCAGCTCGCCGGCGACCTCGTATGGCCGGCGCTTATGTTGCGCGCGCTCAACTGGTACGGCCTGGATCCCACGTCGCGCTTTGCCCGGGTCGGAACCTTTCCCCGGGAAAAGCCGCCTCTCTCGACGCCCAGACACCGGAAGGGTTGGGTGGTCCAATTCGAATTGATGGAGATATTCGGCCCGCGCCTCGATCTGCCGGAGTCACTCGGACTTCCCACCATTCTGGAGCATCTGATCGAATTCCGTCCGAACTGCCTCAGCATCAATCCTGTCGAGCTTGAATTGCTCACGGGCTGGGACAAGGACCGTCGCCTGCGATCCTTGGGGCCGATCGTCATCATGACGAGCGCGGACCGGCTCATGGACTCGACGAGGGACGTCATCGTTCACGAATACGGCTGGCGAAGCCTGAATATCTACGCGAGCAACGAATGCGGCCTGATGGCGACGTGCTGTCCGCAATGCGGCCAATTCCACGTTCACTCCGAGACGACGCTGATCGAACTGCTGAGCGACGACGATCGCCCGGCGTCGCCGGGGCAACTTGGCTGGGTTGTCGCGACGCCGCTGTATAACTACGCCATGCCGTTGATCCGCTACGACCATGCAGACCAGGCGATGTCGCCGCATTGGCATGGCTGCGAACGAGCGCTGCCCGCGTTGAGCACGGTCGTCGGCAAGGAACCAGTCATCTTCGAATTTTCCGGCGGCTTCAGGATGCGGCCGGTGCTGCCCGCATCCCGCGTCATCGACTATCTCGGCGCGCTCGCCTTCCAGGTGGCTCAAACGGGCGAAGATCGATGCGAATTCCGCTTCGTCCCCGGCACCATGCCGCGCGAGCAGATGGATTTCACCGCGATGACGGCGCTGCTGCGGCAGCAATGGTGGCAAGACTTGAAAGTCGATTACCGGCCGATGGACGAATTGCCGGGGGCGCGCACGCGCGTCAAAATTCCAATATTCGTGCGAGAGATGACGGCCGGACCGGACTAAATATAGGTCAGACGTCAGCCTGGCTCACCGCAGGTCCCATCTCTGAACAGCGTGTCACCGGGGTTGCAGAACTGCGTCGTCGTCGCGCCAGACGAGGTCGTGTGGTTGTTGATGATGCTGAACAGATTGCTGGCACCCCAGTTCACTGGATCGTCCTCGCGGTGCCGCTTCATCAAGGTCTTATCCTTGTTGCCGAAGTAGAAGCGCAGACCGCCCCAGACTCCCTGGAAGTCGCCCTCTCCGATTCGGGCCTCGGCAAACGCCGTCGCCATTCCACCGCGGCCGACCGGCATACCGACTTCGGTGCCCAGCGCCAGCGCGTGTTTTCCGCCTTGATAACGATGGCCCGCGAAAACGTCCCAATTGTCGCCGATGTAATATTTCAGGTTGATCTGATCGAAGAACCGCGTCTTGACGTCGTAGCCTTCGAAAAAGCTGGAGGTGGTCGCAAGGCCGGCGGCGCCACCGGGCCCACCTGGAGCAATCGTGCTCGATGCGAAGGTCGTGTTGGACACCGAATTGCCGAACTCCACACCGGCAATTCCCTGGAGAGTGAAGCGTCCGAAATAATATTCACCTTCCGCCGCGACGTTGCCGACGTAGACGCCGCCGAATTCATTCCAGCGCGTATAACTGGTGTAGATGCCGAGCAGACCCTTGCCTGGATCGCGCCAGAACAAGTGTCCGCCCACATGACCGAAACCCCGGCCACCAAACGAGCCTCCGCTCAGATCGATCTGCGCGCCGTAGGAAGAAGCCAGCGGGATCGAAATCGAACCTTGCGAAGCGGCGATGGTGTTGTGGCCCAGCCGTCCGCCCAGGGCTTCGATCTTGCCGTTCAGGCCATCAACGGCCTGGCCGGGATAGCTCGGCGTCGTCCAGGCCGGCGCCTTGGTGAACATCGGCAAGTCTGCGGCCTGGGCGCTCCAGATCGACAGGAACACCGCTCCGATCGAACCACCCAGCATCGTGCCGGAACGCCAAAAGGATTTGCGTGCGCCCACCGAAGCAGCCCCCTGCAAAAGCCACAGCCCAATGGCGCACTATTCCATCCGAGAGAACGCTCCACAATGCAGGATTGTGGGCCATGAACGAGAATCATGACCCACAAGACAATTGATCCCCGAGGTGTGGCTTTTATGCCTTTGATGGTACTCCGCTATTCCGCAGCACGGCGCGCCGCGACGATCTGATCGGCGGTTTTCCCGGTCAATTCGGCCATATGGTCGAACTTGAAGGTGAAGGAACCGGCCCCGGCCGTGGCCGAGCGGACCTCGATGATGAGGTCGGTGATCTCGGACTCCGGCATCTTGGCCCGCACCACGTCCCAGCCGTCCCACCCGTCACGGGTGTCGAAGCCGAGAATCTGGCCGCGGCGGCCCGCGAGAATCGCATTCATCCTGGCGGAGGCGTCGGTCGGGCACACGATCTCCACGAGGTAAATGGGCTCGAGCAACACAGGCTGGCACTGCGGCAGGCCTTCGTTGATGCCGATGCGAGCCGCGGTCTGGAACGCCATGTCCGATGAATCGACGGTGTGATACGAGCCGTCGACCAGCGCCACCTGCACGTCGACCACCGGGAAGCCGAGAGGCCCGTGCTTGAGCGCGTTGATCGCGCCCTCCTCCACCGACGGAATGTAATTGCGCGGCACGACGCCGCCGGTGATCTTGTCCTCGAACTTGAAGCCCGTGCCGCGCGGCAACGGCTTGATGTCGAGCACCACGTCGCCGAACTGGCCGTGGCCGCCGGACTGCTTCTTATGACGGCCGCGCTGGACGATGCTTTTCCGGATGGTCTCGTTGTAGCCGACGCTCGGCCGGCCGGTGATGATGCCGACGCCGAAACGGTCCGCGAGACGTTCGGATGCGACGCGCAGGTGCATCTCGCCCTGCCCCCACAGCACCACCTCGTGGGTGTCGGCATTGTGCACGACGCAGATCGAGGGATCCTCCTCGACCAGCTTGTGCAGCGCCTGGCCGAGCTTGACGTCGTCCTTGCGCTCTTTCGCCGACACCGAGATCGCCAGCACCGGCGCGTAAGGCTGCACCTCGGCCACTGCGGCGTGGGCCTGCTTGCCGGCACTCAGCGTATCGCCGGTCTTGGCCTGATCGAGCTTGCCGAACGCGACGGTCTCGCCGGCCTGGGCCTGACCGCGCTTTTCGCTCGACGCTCCCAGGAGCTTGAAAGTGCCGGACACCCTGCCGGCCTCGCGCTCGGGCGACAGCAATGTCGTGCCGTCGCCGATCTGGCCGCAGAGGACGCGCGCCACCGACATCTTGCCGACGTGGCTGGAGTTGAAGGTCTTGAGCACATAGGCCACGGGATCGTTGCCGCCGATGCCGAGCCGCTTCGCGGTCGTCTCGACATTCGGCGCCTCGTGACGCAACGCCTTCAGCAATCGCAGCACGCCGTTGGTGCGGGTCGCGGCCCCCATCAGCACAGGCACGACGAGCCCGTCGCGCAGCTCCTTGGCAAGATCGTCGAACACCTTGTCGCGTGGGGGCGGGATGTCTTCGAGGAGCTGTTCCATCAACTCGTCGTCATGGTCGGCGAGCTTCTCCAGCATCGAGAACCGCGCCGTCTTGCCGCGCTCGAGGCTGTCGCCTTCGAGCGGCACGACTTCGGACGCAGTGTGCTCCTTGTAGACATGGGCGCGCTCCAGCGCGAGATCGACGAAGCCCGAGATGATGTCGCCGTTCCAGATCGGGATCTGGCGCAGCACCAGCGGCTTGCGCGAGGCCGGCTGCAGCAGCTGCAGCGCCTCCATCAGGTTGGCTTCGGCCTTGTCGATCTTGTTGAGGAACAGAAAGCGCGGGATGTTCTGCTCTTCGAGCTCGCGCAGGATGAGCTGAAGCTGCGGAATCTTCTTTTCGTCGGCCTCGCAGACCACGACTGCTGCGTCGACCGCGGGCAGCGCCGCGCGCATGTCGTGAACGAATTCGATCGATCCTGGACAATCGATGAAGGTGTAACTGTCGCCCATGAAGCTCGTGGTGGCGACGGTGAGCTCGACGCTCATCTTGTGATGGCGCGCCTCGTGCGATGAATCGCCGACCGTGGTGCCGGCCTCGATCGTGCCCTGGCGCTGGATCGCGTCAGTGCGCGTCAGAATTGCTTCGAGAAGAGTGGTTTTTCCAGCCTGGAAGGGGCCCACCAGCGCGATGCACCGGGGACCCTGCGCTCTTGTGCCGCCATTGCCATTTGCAGCTGCCATCGACGCCTCCCTTTGGCGCCGCACGGCCGGTTTTGTCCGGCCGCTCTGTGTGACGCCGGTATGTCATCGTCTCAGGGGATTGTGGCGATGGCAAGGGGCGAGGTTCGCCCCGATGCATTAAACGAAGCTTGGCACGCCTGACGTCTCGGAGTGCTCGCTTAAAAAACCAGGCATGATTTCACGCGCAAAACGGCGCAATTGCTGTGGCCCGCCAAGCGTGGTGAGCAATACATAGGCAACACCGGCCTTCTGCAGCGCTTCAAGCTTCTCACAAATGCCTTCCGGCGTATCGTAAAGCGCGTGCGCCTCGGTCGCGCCAGGCGTGTCGGCGTAAGACAGCACGTGAGAACCGGTTTTTCCGCCCGGCAGACGTGAAACATCCACGGTGCGCTGGGTGTGGCCCGCGGCGCGCTTCAGCGCGTTTGCCGCGTCGGCCTTGCTGTCGGCCACGTGCATCTGCCGCGCCACCGCAACCTGCATCGGTTCGTATGGCAAACCCGCCGCCTGCCGCTCGGCACGATAGAGCGCGATGCGCTGGCCGAGCTGTTCGGGCGAGGCATACTGATCGAGGATCAGATTGAAGCCGCGCCGCGCGGCGCGCTTGATCGAGGCCTCGCTCGCCGCCGCCACCCAGAACGGCGGATGCGGCTTCTGCGACGGCGGCGGCTCGACCACGATGTCGTCGAACTGCCAGAACCGGCCGCGATGAGAGAACCGCTCGCGCGACACGAACGCCTTCGTCATCACCTCGACGCATTCCTCGAAGCGCACCTCGGCTTCGTCGATGGGAATGTGAAAGCCTGCGAACTCGTTGTGCCGATAGCCCTTGCCGATGCCGAAATCGAAACGGCCATTCGAGATCAGATCAAGCGTTGCGGCCTGCTCGGCGAGCAGCACCGGATTGTGCCAGGGCAGCACGATCACCGCGGTGCCGAGCCGGAGCTTCGGGGTGCGCATGGCGAGCGCGGTCTGCAGCATCAATGTCGCCGAAACCTGATTCCAGCCGGTGAAATGGTGCTCGACCAGGAAGCTCGAGCGATAGCCAAGCCGCTCGGCCTCGACCGCCATATCGAGATAATCGCGGAAGCCTTGCCCGGTGTCCGGGCCGAGATCGGCGGTGCTGGCCTGGGCCGAGCCGAAAATTCCGAATTGCATGGTCAAAACCGCGGGATGTCCGGAAACGGCAGCTTGCCGGCGTGAATGTGGAGGTGGCCGAGCTCGGCGCAGCGGTGCAGCTTCGGAAACACCTTGCCGGGATTGAGCAGGCCCCGCGCGTCGAACGCGCATTTGAGCCGCTGCTGCTGGTTCAAATCCTCTTCCGAGAACATCGCGGGCATCAGGTCGCGCTTCTCGACACCGACGCCATGCTCGCCGGTG
Source organism: Rhodoplanes sp. Z2-YC6860 (assembly GCF_001579845.1). Taxonomy (GTDB): domain Bacteria; phylum Pseudomonadota; class Alphaproteobacteria; order Rhizobiales; family Xanthobacteraceae; genus Z2-YC6860. The sequence goes on along the minus strand of NZ_CP007440.1, from coordinate 2,176,293 downwards.
AGCACGCCGCCGACCTCGACGCAGAGCTTGAGAATCTCGCCGCCGAACTCCTCGGTCTTCTCCAATTCGCCGGGCTTGTTGGCGTCATAGAGAATCAGCGGATGCAGGTTTCCGTCGCCGGCGTGGAACACGTTGGCGACGCGCAGCCCGTAGTGTTCCGATAGTTCGCGGATCCTCCGCAACACCAGCGGCAGCTTGGCGCGCGGGATGGTGCCGTCCATGCAGTAGTAGTCGGGCGAGATGCGGCCGACCGCCGGGAACGCGGCCTTGCGGCCGGCCCAGAACAGAAGCCGCTCCTCTTCCGAGGTCGAGACCTTGCAGCTCACCGCGTTGCAGCCGCGCGCGATGGTTTCGACGCGCTCGATCAGATGGTCGACCTCGGCCGCGGGGCCATCGAGCTCGACGATCAGCAGTGCTTCGACGTCCAGCGGATAGCCGGCATGCACGAATTCTTCCGTGGCGTGGATCGCGGGCTTGTCCATCATCTCCATGCCGCCGGGGATAATGCCTGCGCCGATGATGCGCGACACGCATTCGCCGGAATCCTCGGCGCTCGGAAAACCGACCAGCACGGCGCGCGCGGTCTCGGGCTTCTTGAGGATGCGCACCGTCACCTCGGTGACAACGCCGAGCAGCCCCTCCGAGCCGGTGATGACACCGATCAGGTCGTAGCCGCCGGCGTCGAGATGCTTGCCGCCGAGGCGCAGCACCTCGCCGGTCATCAGCACCATCTCGACGCCGAGAAGGTTGTTGGTGGTCATGCCGTATTTCAGGCAGTGCACGCCGCCGGAATTCTCAGCGACGTTGCCGCCGATGGTGCAGGCGATCTGCGACGACGGATCGGGCGCGTAATAGAATGCCTCGTGCTCCACCGCCTTGCTGATGGCGAGGTTGGTGACGCCGGGCTCGACCACCGCCACGCGGTTCGAGAAATCGAGCTCGCGGATCCGGTTGAACTTGCCCATGCCGAGCAGCACGCCGTCGGCGAGCGGCAGCGCGCCGCCGGACAGCGAGGTGCCGGCCCCGCGCGGCACCACGCGGATGCCGTGGTCGTGGCAATAGCGCAGCACCTTGGCGACCTGGTCCGTTGTCTCGGGCAGCACCACGACCATGGGCAGTTGCTTGTAGGCGGTGAGCCCGTCGGATTCGAAGGGCCGCATGGCCCGCTCGGCGGAGATCACCCCCTCGCCCGGCACGATGGCCGACAGCGCCTCGACGATCTCGGCCCGGCGGGCGAGCACGGCCTGGTCGAGGTCTGGCATGATCACGGACATGGGTGGGCTCGATCTAAAACGGTTCTAAAGCGTTGAAGTCCCTATCTGTGTAATTGTACAACCGCATTGTCCGGACCGAAATGGTGCCCGGGGCCACAAGGAGAAACCCGTTATGAGATTGCTGGTATTGGGCGGCGCGATTCTCGCTGCCACCGTGGGAATTGCGCACGCGCAGGATCTTGCCGCGGGCGAGCAGTCATTCCGCAAATGCGGACCATGCCATTCGGTCGGCGAAGACGCCCGCAACAAGATCGGCCCGGTGCTGAACGGCATCGACGGCCGCAAGTCCGGCACCGCGCCCGACTACAATTACAGCGAAGCCAACAAGAAGGCCGAGATCACCTGGAACGAGCAGACGTTCAAGGAATACATCCAGAATCCAATGACCCGCGTGCCCGGCACCAAGATGGCCTTTGCCGGCATCAAGAACGACGCGGAAATTGCCAACCTCTGGGCCTATCTGAAGCAATTCAAGGCCGACGGCAGCAAATAACGGCTGCAAACCGTTCGAATCGACGATTTTTCGCAATGTCCGCGCGTCCCTTGGGGCGCGCGGAACGTTTTTGAGCCTCGGCAGTTCTAGCGAGCCGGGTGCGTTAACACCGGGCGCCTCATCGAATCGTTGGAACCTTTTGTGCAGTTGAGAAGCCGCAGTCCGAAAACAGCGACCGAGCCACTGCAAGCTTCACGTCGGAGAACCGCCGGAGTGGGCATGAGGGATAATTTTTCATTTGGCATCGAGGAAGAATACTTCCTGGTCAACGCCGAGACCAAGATGCCGACGCGCGCCATGCCGGAGGCGTTTCTGCGCGCCGCCAAGGCCGCGACCAACGACCAAGTCGAAGGCGAATTCTTGCAGTCGCAGATCGAGGTCGCGACGCTCCCGCATCGCGACATCCGCACCGCACATGCGGAACTGCGCCACCTGCGCCAGACGGTGGCGAAGATCGCAGCCGACCATGGGCTGGCGATTCTTGCGGCCGGCACGCATCCGACCGCCGACTGGGGCTGGTCGCAGCAGTCCGAGGGCGAGCGCTATGACGCGGTGATGGACGATCTGCAGATGATCGGGCAGCGCAACATGCTGTGCGGCCTGCATGTGCATGTCGAATTGCCCGATCCGGACGAGCGCGTCGACGTCATGACGCGGATGCTGCCCTATCTGCCGTTGTTCATCGCGCTGTCGACATCATCGCCGTTCTGGCGCTCGCGGCCGACCGGGCTGAAGGGTTACCGCCTCGCGGCTTACGACGAGTTGCCACGCACCGGCGTGCCCGAGCTCTTTCGCAACAAGGACGAGTTCGAGGCTTACGTCGATGCGCTGGTGAAGGCCGGGGTGATGCAGGATGCGAGCTATGTGTGGTGGTCGATGCGGCCCTCGCTCAAGCATCCGACGCTGGAATTGCGCGCGCCGGACTGTCCGACGCGGGTCGACGATTCGATTGCGATCGCCGCGCTGTGGCGCTCCCTCGCGCTGCGGCTCACGCGCAATCCGCAGCTCAACCGCGACATCGACGCGGTGAAGCGCGCCATCGTCGTGGAGAACAAGTGGCGGGCTCAGCGCTACGGCGTGCACGGCACGTTCGTCGGCGACAATGGCGCGATCACCATCGCGGACTTCACCAACCAGGTGATCGAGGAGACGGCGGTGGACGCCGAGTCGCTCGGTTGCCGCACCGAGATGGAGCGCTGCGCGATCATCGTCGGCTCCGGCACGTCGGCCGACACGCAGATGGCAGTCTACGAGCAGCACGGTCCTGCGAGGGGACGCGCCCAGGCGCTCAGCGCCGTGACCGAATGGCTCGCCGAAGCGACCGTGCAGTAGCCATCCGCCCCGTCCGGTGAGATAAGACTAAGTCGGGTCCGGCCGGGCCCGACCGTCTGTTGGCGCGCCAAGCCGCCCAGCTTGCGACGGACAATTTCAGCTTGGGGGACGGATTTCGATGCCGTCGGACCATCGATCTCGTGCGGCAAGGCGATTCCAGGTCGCTCTGATCAAGCCGTCGCACTACGACGACGAGGGTTACGTCATTCAATGGTTCCGGTCCTTCGTTGCATCGAACTCGCTCGCCGTCGTCTATAGCCTGGTCGAAGACAGTCGCCGTCGAAATGTCCTTGGGGCGGACACGCCAATCGACATCAGCGTCGCGGACGAGATCAACACGCGCATCCGAATCGATCGACTCATCGAGCGGTTTCGCGCGGAGGGTCATTTCGGTCTGGTGTTTCTGGTCGGCGTGCAGTCCAACCAGTTTCCGCGTGCGATGGACATCGCGCGGCCGCTGCGCGCGGCTGGAATTTCGGTGGCCATCGGCGGCTTTCACGTCTCCGGGTGTCTCGCGATGTTGCCGCGGATCCAGCCCGATCTGCAGGAAGCGATCGACCTTGGCGTCACCCTTTATGCCGGCGAACTGGAAGGGCGCTGCGACGGGCTGCTCGCCGACGCCGCGCGAGGCGCATTGAAGCCGATCTATAACCACCTGAACGATTTGCCTTCGCTCCAAGGCGCGCCGACGCCGGTGTTGCCCTACGATTTTCTCAAGCGCACCTATGCGAAACAGACCAGCTTCGATGCAGGACGCGGTTGTCCTTATCAGTGTTCATTCTGCACCATCATCAATGTGCAGGGCCGCAAATCGCGCGGGCGCGATGCCGACGATATCGAAAGAATCGTGCGCGAGAACGTTGCCCAGGGCGTCAACTGGTTCTTCGTGACCGACGACAATTTCGCGCGAAACAAGGATTGGGAAGCGATTCTGGACCGGCTCAGCGCCTTGCGCAGGGAGTTCACCGCGTCCGGAAAGATCGATATCAAGCTCATCATTCAGGTGGATACGCTTTGCCACAAGATTCCCGGCTTCATCGAAAAAGCCCAGGCGGCAGGCACCGCACGCGTGTTCCTGGGGCTCGAAAGCATCAACCCGGAAAATCTCGCGGCAGCCAAAAAGCGGCAGAACAAGATCACCGAGTACCGGGAAATGCTGCGGGCCTGGAAGCGGACCGGCGTCATCACCTACGCCGGATATATTCTCGGCTTCCCGAACGACACGCCCGAGAGCATTGCAGAGGATATCGCGATCATCCAGCGCGAGTTGCCGTTGGACATCCTCGAATTTTTCTGTCTGACGCCGCTGCCGGGATCCGAAGACCACAAGGTCCTTTTCAACAAGGGCGTCGCGATGGACGCGGATATGAACCGCTATGACGTCGAGCACGTTGTCACGGCGCATCCACGCATGAGCCGTGACGCCTGGGAGCAGACCTATGCGCGCGCATGGTCGAGTTATTATTCGCGCGAGCACATCGAACGCCTGTTGCGGCGCGCCGCGGCGACGAACACCGGCATTTCGCGTCTCGCGTCGATGCTGTTCATGTTTTCATCAATGGTCGCGATCGAGAAAGTTCACCCGCTGCAGAGTGGCATTATCAGGATCAAGCACCGCAGGGATCGCCGTCCGGCGATGCCGCTTGAGCCAGTCTGGCTGTTCTACCCACGATACGCGGCTGAATCTGCGATCAAGATGTTGCAGTTCGCGCGGCTATGGCTTTGGATCGACGGGTTGCGCCGTACGATCAAAAAAGATCCGAAACGCCACACCTATGTCGACACGGCGATTGCCCCGGTTGAAGCAGATGATGCCGCCGGCTTGCAGCTCTTGACGCACAGCAAAGCCGCTCAGGTGGCCGTCGAACACGCTCGCAAGATCAAAGAATTGACCACGCCGGCAGGACGCTCCTTCGCCCGAGCGCCCTAATCGCTGTCGGCTGGAAGCTTCGCCTGGACCACGAGACCGCGGGCGCGGGCATCGACGACGCCAAGCCCGCGCAGTGTGAACAGAATGAGCGCCTGTACGGTGTCGCGGGTGCGCGCCGGATCGTCGGCCGCCTCGGGTGCGAGCGGGCCGATCAGGCCTTCCAGCATCGCGCCGACCACCGCGGCCGCCGCGAGCCCGGCATCCTGCTCCGGCAGGTGCTTGCCATCGATCGCCGCGCGGATGCGCGCCTCGATCTTGCCGGCCAGGACCTTGCGATAATTCTGCCTGAACTGATCGACCTCGTTGTCGACCGGCTCACCGATCATCGCCCAGGCCAGACGCCGATGCCGCAGCGCGCGAGCGCTGAAAGTTGCGATCGCGGCGACCAGCGCTGACAGCGGACCCGGCGCGGCGTCCGCGGCGCTTCGCACCGCCTCGATCTCGCGCTCGGCCACGGCTTCCACCAGCGCGCCGACCAGATCGATCTTGGCCGGGAAATAGCGATAGACGGTCCCGGCCGCGACGCCTGCCCGCTCGGCGACCGGCACGATCTGGACCGCCGCCATGCCGCCCTCGGCGGCCGCCTCCCGCGCCGCGGTCACGATCGCGTCGTGGCGCGCATTCAGCCTGCGGACCACGTTAGCCGTGCGGCGGTAGGCCATTGAAACGACGCCCCGATTCGAAAGACTGAACTATGATTCAGAGTCTTGTTCGCAATTGCAAGCATCGGCTGGTTGAAGGCGAAGTCCACGGCACTTCATTGCACAGTTTTTGCCGATGCAGCGGCCAACCGCGGTGATAGGCTTTCGCCAAAATCAAAAGTTCTGGCGGGAGGCCCAAGTGCGACAAGTTCGAATTCTGAAACTCGCTCTGCCGGTTCTTGCCGCCACGCTCGTGGCGGGCGTGGCGTTTGCCGAGCCGGTGAAGATCCGCGTGAGCTATGTCGTCGCGCCATCGGACTGGGCGCCGCTTCTCCCCGAGAAGCCTGAACTGCTGAAGCACAACGGCAAGTCCTACACGCTCGAAGTGGTGCGCGTGAACGGCACACCGGCGCTGGTGCAGGCGATGGCCGCGAACGAAATCGAGATCGGCAATCACTCGTACTCGTCGCTCGGCATCGCGATCCAGAACGCCGGGATGGACGATCTGCGAATCATTTCCGATCAGTTCCAGGACGGCGTGCCCGGTGCATCGACGACGCAGTACTTCGTGCTGAAGGACAGCCCGATCCAGAAGGTCGAAGACCTCAAGGGCAAGGTGGTGTCGAGCAACGCCGCGGGAGCTGCGGTCGACATCGCGATGCGCGCGATGCTGAAGAAGCACGGCCTCGAGGACAAGCGCGACTACACCCACATCGAGGCGCCGCTGCCGGCGCAGAAGGCGATGCTGCTCGAAAAGAAGACCGACCTGATCTGCAGCGTGGTGCCGTTCCAGTACGATCCCGAGCTGCGCGAGAAGGGCCGCGTGCTGTTCACGCAGCGTGACGCGTTCGGCATCACGCAGATGATCGTGTGGACCGCGCGGAAAAGCTTCATCGACAAGAACCGCGCTGCCCTGGTCGACTTCATGGAGGACGCGCTGCGCGTGGTGCGCTGGTATCTCGACCCGGCCAATCACGACGAGGCGGTGCAGATCGCGTCGCGGCTCACCAAGATTCCTCCGGAACGGTTTTCCTGGCTGTTCACCGCGCAGGACTACGCGCGCAACGGCAACCTGATGCCGGACATGACGGCGCTGCAGGCCAACGTCGAGGCGACGCGGGCGCTGGGCTTCATCCGCGCGCCGATCGACGTCAACAAATACGCCGACCTGAGCATCGTGAAGGAGGCCGCGGCGCGGCTGAAGTAGCTCGATGGCTGCGGCGTTCCCCGCGCGCGGCGCAGCGCGAGCGTAGCGAGTGGTGCGCCGCAGACGCGAGGTCCCGGTTTCTTACGAGACAAACCGGGGTCCCGGGTCTGCAGTGCACCGCTTCGCGCTGCACTGCGCCCGGGACACCTGCCGCACTTGCTACGCCTTCGCGCTCGTCAGCGACTTCTGCCGGATGCCTTCCAGCGTCATCCCCGGCGTCGAGGCGTTGGTGTCGACCTTGAGGTGGATGATCGAGGGCTTGCCGGATTTCTCCGCCGCGCGGAAGGCCGCGGCAAAGTCCGCGGTCTTGTCCACCATGATGCCGAAGCCGCCGAACGCCTTGGCATAGGCGGCAAAGTCCGGATTCTTCAATTCGGTCGCCACGACGCGGGTCGGATATTCGCGCTCCTGGTGCATGCGGATGGTGCCGTAAGTGCCGTTATCGACCACCACGATGATGAACGGGATGTCGTACTGCACGGCGGTCATGAACTCCTGGCCGTTCATCAGGAAGTCACCATCGCCCGCGAAGCACACCACCGTGCGCTCCGGGAACGCGCGCTTGACGCCGAGCGCCGACGGCACGCCGTAGCCCATCGAGCCCGAGCACGGGCCGATGTGGGTGGCGAACCGCCGGAAGCGATAGAAGCGATGCACCCAGGCCGAGAAATTCCCGGCACCGGTGGTGATGAACGAATCCGGCGGCAGGTTGTCGCGCAACCAGACCACGATTTCACCGAGATTGACGCCGCCGGGCTGCGGCGTCGCCTTCTCGGTCCATTCGAGATAGTCGGCGTGCGCCGCCTTGGTCGCCGCGCGCCAGGTGATCTCGTTCGGCGGCTGCAACCCTTCAAGAGCCGCCGCGAAGCCGGTCGGCGCCGCATTGATCGCGAGATGCGGATGATAGACGCGGCCGAGCTCTTCCGCGCCGGGGTGCACATGCACCAGCGTCTGGCGCGGCCCCGGAATGTCGAGCAGCGAATAGCTCTGCGAGGGAATTTCGCTCAGGCGCCCGCCGATCAGCACGATCAGATCCGAGGCCTTGATACGCGCGAGCAGCTTCGGGTTGATGCCGAGGCCGACGTCGCCCGCGTAGCTCGGATGCAGCGTGTCGATCAGATGCGTCCGGCGGAACGTGGTCGCGACCGGCACGTCGAAGCGCTCGGCAAAGCGCGCGAGCGACGCCGTCGCCTGCTCCGACCAGCGGCTGCCGCCGGCGAGCACGATCGGCGACTTCGCGGCCCACAGAAGCTTCTGCAGCTTCGCCATGTCGGCAAGGCCCGGCCAGGTCTCGACCGGTTCGAACGACGGCGCGTCCGGCACCGCCGCGCGTTCGACCAGCATGTCCTCCGGCAACGCGATCACCACCGGGCCGGGCCGGCCGTTGCAGGCGGTGTAGAAGGCACGCGACACGATCTCCGGGATGCGCGCCGGGTCGTCGATCTCGGTCGCCCACTTGGCCATGGTGCCGAACACCGCGCGATAGTCGAGTTCCTGGAAGGCCTCGCGGTCGCGCATCTCGCGCGCCACCTGTCCGACGAACACGATCAGCGGCGTGGAATCCTGCCGCGCGATGTGGATGCCCGGCGACGCATTGGTGGCGCCAGGGCCGCGGGTGACGAAGGCCACGCCCGGCCGCCCGGTCACCTTGCCGATGGCTTCCGCCGCCATGGTCGCGCCGCCCTCCTGGCGGCAGACCGTGAGCTTGATCGGCCGGTCGTAGAATGCGTCGAGCGCCGCGAGATAGCTCTCGCCCGGCACGCAGAACACATGCTGCACACCATGAACCAGCAATTGATCGACCAGGATTTCACCGCCGGTGCGGGTGCCGTCATTGGCGCGCAGCATTTCGTCTCTCCCTCACATTTGCGGCGGTTATAGCACGTGGCAGCCATGCGTAAGGGGCTCGGCATGATCTTCCAATCGGCCGCCATCGGCCGTTACGATGGTGTCCAAATTCAGGGGGAGACGAAGATGCCGAGGCGCTGCTGGGCTGTCGTTCTGTCGTTGACGGTTTCCATGATCGCGTGGGTCGCTCCGGCCCAGTCGCAAGAATCCGAGAAAGCATTCTACGCCGGCAAGACCGTGCGCATGATCGTGGGCTCCGGCGTCGGCGGCGGCTACGACGTGTTCTCGCGCCTGATCGCGCCGTATCTTTCCAAGACGCTCGGCACCACCGTGATCGTCGAGAACCAGCCGGGCGCGGGCGGGCTCGTTGCGCTGAACAAGCTCTACATCGCGCCGCCGGACGGGCTGCAGATCTCGCTCACCCAGGGCACCATGGCCGGCATTGCGCAACTCACCGGCGACCAGGCCGCGCGCTTCGATCTCACCAAGTTCACCTATCTCGCGACCGTCGGTGCGCCGCCCGGGCTCTGGCTGGTGCCGCCGGAATCGCCGATCCGCGAGGTGCAGCAGGCGATCGATGCCAAGATGAAATGGCGCTGGGCGTCCTCCGGCGGCACCTCGGGGCTCGGCATCGGCGCAGCCTTCACCTGCGAGGCGCTGAACCTCGATTGCCATATCGTGCAAGGCTACAAGGGCAGCGCGGATGCAGGGCTCGCGGTGACGCGCGGCGAGATGGACGCGGTCTACGTGCCGGAATCCTCGGCCAACAACTTGGTGAAGTCGAAACAGAACTGGGCGCTGGCGACGATCTCACGCACCAAGTCGCGGTTCTTCCAGGACCGGCCGACGATATTCGAGGCGGCGAAGATCGCTCCCGATCGGGTGTGGGCGATGGATTTCCTCGCCAACCTCGAAGGCACTGGCCGCCTGCTGATGGCCCCGCCTGGGATTCCAGCGGCGCGCCTCGCCTACCTCCGCGAAGCCATCAAGGAAACATTGGCGATCCCGCAACTGATCGCCGAGGGCGAGAGGATGGAGCGGATCATCGAATACACCGATCCGGACACCACGCTCCGCACGGTGAGCGCGGTGGTGAGGGATGTCGCGCCCGAGCAGAAGGCCCGCGCGTTGAAGCTTCTGTCGGGGGAGAAGTAGGCGCGAAGGCGGCACCAACCCTTCACCTCTCCCATGGGGAGAGGTCGCCTCGCGAAAGCGAGGCGGGTGAGGGGGTACGGTCTATCGAAAGAGTTAGGCCCCCTTGTAATTCTCATAGCCGCGACTCGTCTAAAGTTGTGGTCGCGGTGACGGGCGGGTGTCCGCAAACCCCGAGGTCTTGCAAGACCGTGGGTGAGCTTGGCGCCCCGCCCGCCGTTCCATCGAACCCGAACAGTCGCCTGGGCCGCAAGAAGCAAAGCTCGATTAGGCAAGGACGGGTCGCCATGGACATCATCGCTGTCGGTATCGACGTCTCGAAAGACCGCCTGGACGTGGCTGTGCGCCCCGGTGGGGAGCTGTTTGTGGTGACGCGCAATGCATCCGGCGTGGGTCGGTTGATCGAGCGGATGCGGGCCCTGGCGCCGGGGATTATTGCGTTGGAAGCCACCGGCGGCTTTGAAACGGTGGTGGCAGCCTCTTTGGCTGCCGCGGCGCTTCCTGTTGTCGTCGTCAACCCGGCCCAAATCCGAGCCTTTGCCAAGGCGCTCGGGCAGCGCGCTAAGACCGACCCGATCGATGCCGCTGTGATCGCCCACTTCGCGGAGGCGACGAAGCCGCAGCCGCGGCCCTTGGCAGACGAGGCAACGCAGCTTCTGGCCGATCTCGTCGCCCGCCGCCGGCAGATCATCGAGATGATCGGCGCGGAAAGCCAGCGCGAGAAGCGGATAGCCGTGTCGCGCCTGCGCAAAAGCATCCGCCGGGTCATCGGCATGCTGGAGAAGGAACTCGCCGAGCTCGATAGCGAGATCGACGACAGCGTGCGCGGCTCGCCGGCTTGGCGCGAGAAGGAGGATCTGCTCGCCTCCGTGCCAGGCATCGGCCCGATCATCTCGCGCACGCTCATTGCCGATCTGCCCGAACTCGGCACGCTCAGCCGCAAACAGATCGCTGCGCTCGCAGGGCTTGCCCCCTTCACCCGCCAGTCCGGCCAGTGGAAGGGGCGGAGCTTTATTGGCGGCGGTCGCAAATCCGTGCGCACCGCGTTGTTCATGGGCGCGATGGTCGCCATGCGGCACAACCCGGTCTTGAAGGCCTTCTTCAATCGCCTGACCAAGGCCGGCAAGCCGAAGATGGTCGCCATTATCGCAGTCGCCAGAAAACTGCTGACTATCCTCAACGCCATCGTGCGGGACAAACGACCATGGCAAATCGCTTGACACGCGAGACAGTCGCTCACCCCAACCCTCTCCCCGCTGGGGAGAGGGAGCTGACCGCCGATGTCGTCCAAGCGTGGATTGCTTCAACAATCCTACTTCATCGGTGCGAACTTGGTCGGGATCATCAGCGAGGTGCGCTGGTCGACCAGGAGCTCCGACTCGGCGAGCTTCTTGAGGTAAATCTGCCACTCGGGGTCGGCCATCATTGCGGCGCGGCGCTTGGCGCGGTCGGCGGCGTCCTCGTAGACCCACTGGTGCACCAGCGTGTTCATGTCGCCGGACTCGGCGAACATGTAGGCATGCGGCTTGCCGAGGTGGCGCGACTGCGCCGCAAAGCCGAACTCGCCGTAGATGTCGAGGTGCTTCTGCATTCCGGTGGGCTTGATGCGATAGGTGCGGTGGTCGACGATCACTGAAATCCTCCCAAAGGCGCCCGGATGGCGCGTGGACCGAGTGTTCGAAGCCCGGGCCGTGCGGTCAATAGCCGGCGCGTCAGAGCCTCCCGCGCCGCAGGCACTAGCCAATTGCGCTCCCACGGGCGATGGTCCAAAGAATGGTCCTACGGATGTTTGCCGACCGACGCCGCATCGCCGTCGCCTTCTGCGCCATCGGCGCGTTCCTGCATCTTTACGCGCCACAATCCGTGCTGCCGATGATGTCGCAGGAGTTCGGTGTCGGCGCGGCCGATATCAGCCCGGTGATCACCGCCGGCACACTGGCTGTCGCTGTCACCGCGCCGTTCACCGGCGCGCTGTCCGATGTGCTGGGGCGCAAGCGCCTGATCGTCATCGCGCTGGCGCTGCTGCTCATTCCCGCCACCATGACGGCGCTGGCGCCGACACTCAACCAGATCATCTTCTGGCGCTTCATCCACGGCCTGCTGCTGCCGCCGATCTTCGCCGTGACCATCGCCTATGTGGGCGGCGAGTTCCCGCCCAACGAGGCCAACGCCGTGTTCGGCATCTACGCCTCGGCCTCGTCGGTCGGCGGCTTCCTGGGGCGCTTCGTGCCCGGCATGCTCACAGAATATATCGGCTGGCGCGGCGGCTTTCTGGCGCTCGCTTGCGGCTCGGTGATCTGCTTCGTCATGGTGACGTGGCTGCTGACGCCGGAGAAGAAGTTCGTCAGCGCCAGCAATCTCGGCACGTCGCTGCGCCAGATGGTCGCGCATCTGCGCAACCCGCTGCTGCTGTCGATCTATGCGGTCGGTTTCGGCGTGCTGTTCAACTTCATCGCGACCTTCACCTATCTCAGCTTCCATCTCGCGGCGCCGCCGTTCAACAAATCGCCGGCCTTCCTCGGCTCGGTCTTCGTGGTCTATCTGTTCGGCTCAGTGGCTGCGCTGTGGCTCGGCCCGGCCATCGCCTGGCTCGGCCGCAAGACCTTCGTGCTCTGCGTGTTCGCGGTGTGGGCTGTGGGCATGCTGCTGAGCCTGATCCCGTCGGTGCCGGCCATCATTGTGTGCCTGATCATCGCCTCGACCTGCGGCATCCTCACCCAAGCCTCATCGACGAGCTTCGTCGCGACCACGGCCAAGACCGGCACCTCGGCTGCGGTCGGCCTTTACGTGATGTCGTTCTACTTCGGCGGCACCTTCGGCGGCTGGCTCCCGGGACACGCCTATGAAGCCGGCGGATGGCCCTATTCGCTGGCGCTGGTGCTCGGCATGCTGGCGATCATGACGACCATCGTGGCGCTGTTCTGGAAACGCTAGACTTCAGTTCACAAAACAAGACGACGGGACGGAATGCCATGACCATGCGGCCGAGACAAAAAGACCGGCTCGAAACCAATCCGGCGTTGAGCACGCGGCGCCTGAAGCTCGGCACGTTCCAGACCAATCTCGATTCCGGCTGCGTGATGAGCGACCTCGACGGCCGGCTCGACATCACCTGGCCGAACACCGTGGCGCTGGCGAAGCTCGCCGACGAGATGGAGTTCGAGGCGCTGGTGCCGGTGGCGCGCTGGATGGGCTGGGGCGGCAAGCTCAATCCGCAGGGACCGGGCTTCGAGACCTACACCTGGGCGGCCGGCATCTCGGCCTCCACGCAAAACAGCGGCGTGGTCTCGACATCGCACATCACCATCAACCATCCGATCATCGCGGCGAAGCAATCGGCAGCAATCGACCACATCTCCGACGGCCGCTTCATCCTCAACGTCGTCACCGGCTGGGTTCAGCCGGAGATCGAGATGTTCAACCAGCCATTCCTGTCCCACGAGGAGCGCTACGCCTGCGCGGAAGAATGGCTCGGCATCATCAAGCGGTTGTGGACCGAGGATGATTCCTTCGATCACGAGGGCCGTTTCTTCAAGATCAAAAAGGGCTACCTCGCGCCGAAGCCCATTCAATATCCCTACCCTGCGATCATGAACGCCGGCGCCTCCGATCTCGGCCGGCACTATGCGGTGAAGCACTGCGACCTGGTGTTTACCGTGATCCGCACCGGCGGATTCGACGAATGCCGCGCCCATGTGCAGGCCTATCACACGCTCGCCCGCGAGCAGTACGGCCGCGACATCAAGGTGTGGACGCTGGTCAACATCGTGCAGGGCGAGACCGAGGCGGAGGCCCGCGCCTTTTACGACGACTATGTGCACAAGCGCGGCGATTGGGACGCCGCGAAAAACATGGTCGAGATTTTTTCGCTCGAGACCAACAAGCGCAACGTGCCGCCGGAGCGCATCAAGCCGCTGCAGGAGGCTTTCATCCAGGGCTGGGGCGGACTGCCGGTGATCGGCACGCGCGAGCAGGTGGTGGACCGGCTGATGATGCTGTCAAAGGCGGGCCTCGATGGCGTGCTGGTGGCGTTTCCGCGTTACGAAGACGGCATGCGTGATTTCCGCGACAAGACCTATCCGCTGCTGAAGCAGGCGGGATTGAGAGATTTTGTGTAACACTCTCCACGGTCATTCCGGGGCGCGCCAAAGGCGCGAACCCGGAATCCAGACGAAGAGTGAGTTCTTGCGGTACGGGATTCCGGGTTCGCCGCTTCGCGGCGCCCCGGAATGACCGTGGGGAGAAAGAGGGGAAACGCCATGCCGACCGTGACACCGGGCCAATTCGAATTCCTGCGCTCGATCGACACGCCGACCGTCTGCAATCTGCTGGAGATCGTAGCACCTGAGCGCCGCGGCTTCGGCTACACGGTGCGACATCTGCACTGTCCCTTCCCCGACCTGCCGCCGATGGTGGGCTTCGCCAAGACCGTGACCATGCGGGCGCAGGACCGCGTGCCGCTCGGCGAAGCGGGCTACATGAACAAGCGGCTCGATTATCTCGACTACATCGCGGCCGAGCCTCAGCCCGGCATCGCGGTGATCCAGGACATCGACGAGATCGTCGGCTTCGGCGCATTCTGGGGCGAGGTGCAGACCAACGTGCACAAGGCGCTGGGATGCCTCGGCACCATCACCAACGGCTCGATCCGCGACATCCCGCAGGTCGCCCCTGGCTTCCAGATGCTGGCCGGCTCGATCTCGCCGTCGCATGCCTTCGTGCATGTGGTGGACTTCGGGCTCGCCGTGAACATTCACGGCATGGCGGTGCGCAGCGGCGACCTCATCCACGCCGACCAGCATGGCGCGGTCGTCGTGCCGATCGAGACGATTGATCCGATGAAGGCCGCAGCGCCCGGGCTTGCGGCGAAGGAAGCGAAGATCATCGAGGCGGCAAAGGCCGGCAAAGGGCTGGAAGCCATCAAGGCGGCGATGAAGGGGTGACCTTCAACATGTGCTCGGATGCCAATGCGGCTGATAGCCGGCCTTGAGCACGCCCAGCATCGCCGGCGGCGTCAGGACATCGACCGTGGTGCCGTGCGGACGGCGCTTGCGTGCGTCGTAGCCTTGCGGCGTCCAATGCAAGAGTGAGGCGCCACGCACCACGTAAGGCTCGCCCTCCAGCGCGATAAAAGCTCCATCGGGAAGCTCATCGATCTTGCGCCGGTGCGTTCGCTTGGCACGGCCGTCGAGCCGTTCGGCCTGCAAGCGCTCGTCCATCTCCGGCGCGCGCGGGCGTGATTCCAGTCCGAAGGCTTGACGCCACTTTTCGGCAAACGCCTCGGCCTCCTTGCGCCGGCATTCGAAGCACGGCCGGTGGCCGGCGGCGAGCGCGGTCGGCTCGTCGAGAAAGAACAACGCGGTGTAGCGCCGGCCCCAGACCTCGTGATGGCGGTTCTTGAATTGCAGCACGCAGCAGATCCATTGCCGTGAAGCCCAGCGCCGCCGGGTCAGCCGCTTGTCGTCGGTGTGGATGCGGCCGCCGCGATTGCCAAAGAACAGCCCGCGCGCGGGCGTGACGATGAGTTCGCCAAACGGATCGACGCGGTTCTGCAGCGGCATGGTTCGCTCCGCGCTTGAGCATTTTCCGGCGAAGTGTGCAGCGGTTCGCCGCAGAAAATGCGACACACTGAAGATTCTAACGCGGCAGGAACAGCACGTTCCTGGTCTCGATCTCGGTGCCCCAGCTGGTGTTCTTGCCGAGCGCCGCAATGGTCGGCAGGCCCGGCAGCTTCCGGCCGTGCTGCACCACGAAGGCGTCATAGCCGAAGGTCTCGCAGATATCCTTGGCGTAGCTTCCCGGATCGGCGTGGGTGCCGGAGAGAAGCTCCAGCAGCAGGCCCGGCCGGTCGCGGGCGATGATTTCTTTCGCGCCGTCGAGCACCTCGCGCTCCGAGCCCTCCACATCGACCTTGATGAAGCGGACGTCGGTGATCGCGAAGCTGTCGAGCGTGCGCAGTTCGACGTCATAGGTCTTCTGGTTCTTGAACTGCGAATGGGTCTGCTTCAGGTTGCCGGCGAAGTGCAGCACCATGCCCTCGTCGGACAGCGGCACGTAGAACGTCGCGCGTCCCGGCTGGTCGGAGATCGCGACCTCGTGCACCTCGGCGCGGCCGCGCAGCATCCATTTGGCGAAGCGCGCGTAGTCCGGATTGGCCTCGAACGAGACCACACGGTCGGCCACCTCGGACAGCGCGAAGGCGAAAAAGCCTTGGTTGGCGCCCACGTCGATGGCGGTGCCTCCATCGGGCATGAGCTCAGCGAGGATCGCAAGCTCGGGCTCGCCGGTGCGGATCTCATTGGCGATGCGCCGCCGGTAATAGATCGACGGAGGCACCAGCATCAGAAGCTTTTCGTTGAACGGAAGTGCCATGGTGCGTGTGTTTAACCGGTTCTCAGCCAACCTGCGTCAGCTGGCCACAACGGCGGTGTCATTGCCGGGCCGGCGCGCAAGCGCCGTGACCCGGCAATCCATGAGCGGCTGCAGCAAAGGCAGTCGTAAGAGTTTAGGTCGTTTGCGCCACCGTATGGACCCGCGGGTCAAGCCCGCGGGTGACAGTGTGCCTGTTGCATCGGCGTGCTTCAATTCGGGCGGGAAGGGTCTAGCCCGCGCAGTATCGTCGAGCCGCCCGAAAACAACAACGCCCGCCTTGCGGCGGGCGCAGCTGTCGGCCGGGTGGTGCGGCCTTAGGATTGCGGTTGCGGCTCCATCGGGCCGGTCTCGGGGCCCGGACGCGGCCGGCTCTTGCCGGTCGGTGGCACTGCCGAGGAGCGCGGCGTCTGCGGTTCGATCACGCTCTCGCGCGTCGGCCGCTTGCCGGCCAGCAAGTCCTTGATCTCGTCGCCCGACAGCGTCTCGAACTCGAGCAGACCCTTGGCCAGGATCTCGAGGTCGTCGCGCTTGGCTTCAAGCACGCGGCGGGCCTCGGAGTGCCCCTCCTCGACCAGCCGGCGCACTTCGGAGTCGATCTTCTGGGCGGTGGACTCGGAGACGTTCTGCTGACGCGCCACCGACATGCCGAGGAACACCTCGTCCTGGTTTTCGCCATAAGACACGGCGCCCAGTTCGTCGGAGAAGCCCCAGCGCGTGACCATCATGCGGGCCAGCCGCGTGGCCTGCTCGATGTCGGACTGCGCACCGGATGTGACCTTCTCCTTGCCGAACACCATCTCCTCGGCGACGCGGCCGCCCATCATGATCGCGAGCCGCGACGTCATCTGCTCGAAGCTCATCGACAGCTTGTCGCGCTCCGGCAGCTGCATGACCATGCCGAGCGCACGACCGCGCGGAATGATGGTTGCCTTGTGCACCGGATCGGTCGCTTTGACGTTCAGCGCCAGGATCGCGTGGCCGCCTTCGTGATAGGCGGTCAGCATCTTTTCTTCCTCGGTCATGACGAGCGACTTCCGTTCGGCGCCCATCATCACCTTGTCCTTGGCATCCTCGAACTCGCCCTGCGTGACCATGCGCTTGTTGCGGCGCGCGGCCATCAGCGCGGCCTCATTGACGAGGTTGGCCAGATCGGCGCCGGAGAAGCCCGGCGTGCCGCGCGCGATGGTCTTGAGGTTGACGTCCGGCGCCAGCGGCACCTTGCGGACGTGCACCTTGAGGATCTGCTCGCGGCCAACGATGTCCGGATTGGGCACGATCACCTGGCGGTCGAAACGGCCCGGGCGCAGCAGCGCCGGATCGAGCACGTCGGGCCGGTTGGTCGCGGCGATCAGGATGATGCCTTCGTTGGCCTCGAAGCCGTCCATCTCGACGAGCAACTGGTTGAGCGTCTGCTCGCGCTCGTCGTTGCCGCCGCCGAGGCCGGCGCCGCGATGGCGGCCGACCGCGTCGATTTCGTCGATGAAGATGATGCAGGGCGCGTTCTTCTTGGCCTGCTCGAACATGTCGCGGACGCGGCTCGCGCCGACGCCGACGAACATCTCGACAAAGTCAGAACCCGAGATGGTGAAGAACGGCACGTTGGCTTCACCGGCGACCGCGCGCGCGATCAGCGTCTTGCCGGTGCCCGGGGGGCCAACCAGCAGCACGCCGCGCGGGATGCGGCCGCCGAGCCGCTGGAACTTGGACGGATCGCGCAGGAATTCGACGATCTCCTGCAGGTCCTGCTTGGCCTCGTCGACGCCGGCCACGTCCTCGAAGGTGACGCGGCCATGGGCTTCGGTGAGCAGCTTGGCGCGGCTCTTGCCGAAGCCCAGCGCCTTGCCGCCTGCGCCCTGCATCTGGCGCGACAGGAATATCCACACGCCGATCAGCGCGATGAAGGGCAGCCAAGAGACGAGCAGCGACACGAACCACGGCACGCTATCGCCCTGCGGCCGGGCCGTGATCGACACGCCCTTGCCGTAGAGCCGCTGAACCAGCGTCGGATCGCTCGGCGCATAGGTCTGGAAGGTGCGGCCGTCCGTGAAGGTGCCGTGAATCTCCGGCCCCTGGATCAAAACGTCGCGGACCTTGCCGCCGTCCACTTCGCTCAGGAGCTGCGAGAACGAAATATCGGTCGAGGAGGCGCGCTGGCCCGGATTCTGGAACAGTGTGAACAGCGCCAGCAGCAGCAGAACAATGATCACCCAGAGGGCGAAATTACGAAGATTGGCGTTCATCCCGATCAGTCTTTCCTGCCGAAGCGCCCTGCCCTTGGTTTGCCGGCTCGCCGTGTGTCCTCTGCGCCGGGTCGCCTTCGGCACATACCACAGATGGTGGTCTCAAAGCTTAACCAATGTAGGTCCGCAGGGGCCGACTGCCAAGGGAACGCAAGCACGGTGGCATCCGCGAATCCGCGGCATTCTAACCCGTTCGGGGCCTTTCTGACGAACCTGCGACCAAGAGATTCGCGGTTGGTTAAGGCCGTTTGAGGGCAGACCTGTTCAAGGCAGGCCGGCTCAGACCAGCCCTGCGCGCAGGCGCGAGCTCCACGATGATCCGGTCCTTGGCCATCGTGACCACCGCCCCAGCCAGGGTGCGGCGAAACCTGCGGGGATGCGTCACCATCGCGACCGCCAGGGCTTCGAAGAGGTTTTCTAGCTTACCGAGCTCCGCCGGCCCTTCATTCCCAACCCAATTGATGATCCGTTCGAGCATCCGCAACGCGATCTCTTCGGGCAGACGGCTGAATTCGTCAGCATTGAGCGTGATGGGCCCCTTCGCGGGCCACGGCCCCGGCGCGAATTTGAGCAGCGCCGCATTCAAAACCTCATAAAGCGTCCACTCGACACGCGAGACCCGCGATGCGAGCCGGGCCAGCCGCTCGGAGGTCAGGCCTTCGGCCGCGAGTTGCGGCATCAGTTCGCGGAGCCTGGGTCTGGCAAAGCGCGGATCGCGGTTGGAGGGGTCGTCGGCGTAGGAGATTTTTGCGGCCCTCAACGTCGCGGTCAGCCGCGATTTGGAAACCCCGAGCAGCGGCCGGAACAATGCGAGCTTCTGGTCTTCGTGACCCGGCAGCGGATTGCCGGCCCGCATGGCGGCAAGGCCCGCCACGCCGCTGCCGCGCATCATCCGGAACAGCACGGTCTCGGCCTGATCGTCCTGTGTATGCGCGGTCAGCACCGGAGCCTTGTCCGCTTTCAAGGCCACGCCGCCGAGCAATCGATAGCGCGCAGCACGCGCCGCCTCCTGGATTCCGGATTTCGGCTTCGTCCCGATCCAGCGCAGCGTCTTGTGTTCGATGCGAAGCGAACGCGCGAGCCTCTTGACCGCGAGCGCTTCCCGTTTGGCCTCCGGCCGCAGCCCGTGGTCAACCGTGACGGCGACGAGCTTCGGTCCGCGCCTGAGCCGTTGACGCCAGCGCGCGGCGAGCACCATCAGTGCGGTCGAGTCGGGGCCGCCGGAAACGGCGAGGATCAACGAGGGAAAATCGACGAGATGGGCGAACAGCGCTCTGACTTCGGCGTCGGTGATCGGCTTTAAGCCGTCAGCACTGGACACGCTTCTGCTCGCGCTCCACGCCCTGCTTCACGCTGGCGGGAGCCTTCGGATACTTGCGGCCGATCTCGGCGAAGGTCGCGCAAGACATTTCCTTCTGCTTGAGCGCGGCCAGCGACTGGCCGAGCCGCAACAGCGCCTCCGGCGCCTTCGGATGCGTGCCGTACTTGGTCGAGAGGTCAAGGAATGCCTGCGCGGCGGCGTCGTAGCGCTGCCGCTGGAACAGGCTTTCGCCGAGCCAGAACTGCGCCTCGGGCGCACGGCGATCATTCGGGTATTTCTTCAGGAAGCTGTCGAAGGTCTGCTCGGCCAGCGCGTAGTCCTTACGCAGCACGTAGCCGTAGCCGAGGTCGTAGTAGTCTTTCGGCTGTTCGGTCGGCGGCGCGACCGAGGCCACCGCGCCGGTGGCGTTCACGTTGCGCGAGGGCGGCGCCGGCAGCGAGCCCTGCTGTTCATAACCCGGCTCGGCACCCTGCCGGGTATAGCCCGGCTCTCCGCCGCGGCCTGTCATGGTCGAAAGATCGAGCGGCGCGCCCGCGCCGCGGCCGCCGGGAGCGCCGACCGGCGAATCGGCCTCGATCACAACGGGTGGCTCGGCCGCGCCGTTGGACGACAGGCTGCCCAGCGCATGCGGCGCGCCGGGCGCGTTGGGGTTTTGTGACGGATCGAAGACGTCGGAGCGGCGGCCCGGCGCCGCGGCCGCAGGCGGCGCCGATGGTGCCGCCATCGGCGCACCTTGCACAGTACGCGGCTGCTGCATTGGGGGCAGCGGCTGGCCCATTTGCGCGCCCTGCGCCGGCTGCTGCTGCGGCGGCTGTCCGGGCTGCGCACCCGCTGTGCCGCCCGGCGTGCCGCCCATGGCGCGGATCTGCGCCTCAAGCTGTTGGTTGCGGTACTGCAGCTGTTCCACCTGTCCGGTCATCTGCCGGAGTTGCTGCTCGGCCCGTTCGGCGCGCAACACCTGATCGGGCAGCGCCTCCTCCTGACCGCCGGCCTGCTGGCCTCGCCATTGACCTTGCTGTCCTTGGCTCTGCTGTCCCTGCGGGACGTTCGCCTGCGGGCGCTGGAATAGCCGGTCGAACCCCCAGGGAGGCGAGCCGTTATCCTGTGCGGCAGCGGCCGTGGAAATGCAAAGAGCAGCGGCGAGCGCTGCCATCGTGAGCCCGCGATTGACGGTCATCATGTCGAAACGTCTGGTTGCCCGGCGAGTATCTACCATAGCGGCGCGATCGGGACCAAAGTGTGACTGCGATCGCGTTTGGCCCATGATCCCCTCTGAATGCCCTCAAAAGCAAACGGCGCCCTTACGGGCGCCGGGCTTAGGTCCGTGCAGCATCCGTCGTCTTGCGACGCGGCACTTAAGATGTGGCGCCGAGCACCGTGACGGCGCGGCGGTTCTGCGACCAGCACGAGATGTCGTTACACACCGCGACCGGACGTTCCTTGCCGTAGGACACGGTGCGCATGCGGCCCGGCTGGATGCCTTGCGCTGCAAGATAATCCCGCACCGTCTGGGCGCGACGGGCGCCGAGCGCGATATTGTATTCGCGCGTGCCGCGCTCGTCGGCGTGGCCTTCGATGGTGAAGGTGTAGTTGGCATATTGCTGCAGCCATTGCGCCTGCTTGTCGAGCGTGGCGCGGGCCTGCGGCGTCAGATCGGTTTGATCGGTCTCAAAGAAGACGCGATCGCCGACATTGACGACGAAGTCCTGCTGACTGCCCGGCGTTGCCACACCTGCCGAGGCAAGTGAGTCAGCCGCCTGATTGTTCTTGGCACAGGCGCCGAGCGCCAAGCCTGCCACCAGCAGAGTCATGATTCCTGCACGGTGGACGATACGCGACATAGATTTCATCCCGGTGCCTCCGTTTCGAGTTTTCGCCGGACCATCCCGTCATCTAGCAGGAGGTTGGTTAAACGAACGTTCCGTCAACCTTGATGAGGAGTTGCCAAGGCAGGGAAAAAAGCACATTCCCCCGAAACCCACTGTCATGGTTAATGCGGCCTTAACGTGGCTCTCCTATGGCCGCCGCCATGAAACGTCAAATCACGACAGCAGCGGTGACCAGGCCGGATCCGAGGCAAAACCCGGGGTCGGCACCCGTAACTCGTTCCGGCCGCTGATATCGATGCTGAACAGCGAGGGCCCACCGCTGCCGCCCGGATCGCGGAAGAACATCAGCACCCGGCCGTTCGGCGCAAAGGTCGGCCCTTCGTTGTGGAAACCTTCGGTCAGGATTCGCTCGCCCGACCCGTCCGGCTTGATGATGCCAATGCCGAAGTTGCCATTGGCCTGCCTGGTGAAGGCGATGTAGTCGCCGCGCGGCGACCACACCGGGGTCGAATAGCGGCCCTCGCCGAAGCTGATGCGCTGCGCCTGCCCGCCACCCGAGCTCATGATGTAGATCTGTTGCGAGCCGCCGCGGTCGCTTTCGAAGCAGATGCGCGTGCTGTCGGGCGAATAGGACGGCGCGGTGTCGATCGCCGCCGTATCGGTGAGCCGCGACATCGCCTTGGAGCGCAGATCGAGCACGTAGAGGTTGGAGTTGCTGCCCTGCTGCAGGCTCATGATGACGCGCTGGCCGTCCGGCGAGAAGCGCGGCGAGAAGCTCATGTTCGGGAAGTTGCCGACCACCTCGCGCTGCAAGGTTTCGGTGTTGAGCAGAAACACCCGCGGCTCGCGGCCGCCGAACGACATGTAGGTGATCTCCTGCGTCGACGGCGAGAACCGCGGCGTCAGCACGAGGTCGTCACCGCGCGTCAGGTAGCGCACGTTGGCGCCGTCCTGATCCATCAACGCCAGCCGCTTGATGCGCTGCTGCTTCGGTCCCGACTCGTCGACGAACGCCACGCGGGTGTCGAAGTAGCCGGACTCACCCGTGAGACGCTTGTAGATCGCATCCGAGATGATGTGCGCGACGCGGCGCCAGGCTTCCGGCGACGTGAAGTACTGCTGGCCGATGAGCTGCTCGGCCGAGGCCACGTCCCACAGCCGGAACTCGCTCAGCAGACGGCCGTCCTGCTGCCGCGTGATCCGGCCGGTGACCAAAGCCTGGGCGTTGATCGCGCGCCAGTCGGGAAAGCGCGGCATGCCGGCGAAGTTTGGATTGCGCTCGATGAAGGCCTGCGGATCGATCGGCAGAAACAAGCCGGAGCGCTTGAGGTTTGCGGTGATCACCTGGGTGATGTTGCGCGCCACTTCGGCATCGCCTTGCGTGCCGCCGGAAAAATCCGGCAACGCGATCGGGATCGGCTTGATGTTGCCTTGCGTGACCTCGACACGGGTCTGCGCCAGGGCCTGATGCGGAAGCCAGAGCGAAGCCGCGGCGCCCGCGAGCATCGTCCGTCGTGTCATGATCAGCGGACGGTCGAGCCTCTGCTGCGTGTCGTCAGAACCAGTGCCATTCATGGAATTCAATTCCCGAAACAATCGTATCTAGAGTCCGAGCATTTCTTTTGGATCGAAATCGATCTCGATATCTTTCCACAGATCGTAGTGCTCCGGGCGCAGCATCTTGAACGGCTGGCAGGTCAAGATAGCGCGCTTGGCGCTCTCGGCCATCTGCGGACCAAGCGCCGAAGGTGGCCCCGCAACGAGTTGCGGTGGCGCTGCAACCATGCCGTCCTGCCTGAACAGCACGCGGATGATCACCTTCAGACCGCCGACGTTGGCGGCGCCGACCGGAGGACTCCAGCATTCTGCGAGGCGACGGCGCAATGCGTCGATCTCGCTCTGCGAAAGCACCGCGGCGGTGCCGTTGGATTTGCCGAGGCCGGGATTCGGGCTGAGCTGTTCGCCGGCCGCGGCTTGCCGCTGCTCCTGACGTTTGTCGAGGAGCGCCGCAATCTTGCTCGGATCGTACTTCTGTTGCTGCTCTTTCTCGCGCTCAAGCTTTTCGGCCTTGGCCTTGGCGGCACGCTCTTCGGCGACCTTCTTCTTGGCCTGTTCGCGTTCTTCGGCTTTCTTCTTCGCCTCTTCCTTCTTCAAGGTCTCGGCGATCGGATCGACCTTCGGCAGCTCCGGCTTCTTTTCCGGTTTGGCTTCGGCAGGCTTGGCTTCCGCAGCTTTGGCTTCGGTGGGCTTGGCCTTCTCGGGCTCCGGCGGCGGAGGCGGCTTCTGCGCGTCGGTCTTCGCCGCCTGGATTTCCTTCTTCGGTGTCACCTTGGCGGTCGAATCGTCGACCGGCTTCGGCGTGTCGATCTTCTCGACCAGCGGCGCGGGCTTCGCGGTCTTGGGCGCGTTCTTCACGCCCTTGGTCAATTCGGAAAACTGCTTGTCCGAAATGATGTCGATCGGCAGCGCATCGTTGGGCTTGGCCTCGAGCGGCTTCACGGCAAAGGAGATCAGGCCCCAGAGCAGCAGGGCCAGATGCACCATGACCGAAATCGCGAGGCCGGTCTTCATATCGGGCAGCTTCAACTTCACGAGCCTTGCTCCACCTCCGTGACCAGGGCGACCTTGCGGAAGCCTGCGGCAGAGAGCCGGCCCATGACCCTCATCACCGTACCATAATTCACGGTCTTATCGCCGCGAACATAGATACGCTCGTCGCCGTTGGTGCCGCGCGCTTCAGCAATCGCCTTCAGCTTGGGCACCAGTTCGTCGATCTGGATTTCGGAATTCTGCAGAAACACCTTGCCCTCGGTGTTGACCGAAATGGCGAGCGGCTCCTTGTCGGCCTGTTCGAGACTTGCGGCCTGGGTCTGCGGCAGGTCGATCGGCACGCCGACGGTGAGCAGCGGGGCCGACACCATGAAGATGATCAGCAACACCAGCATGACGTCGACCATCGGCGTCACGTTGATTTCGGCCATGACCGCCTTGCGGCGATGCCGCCGCTTGCCGCCCGCCCCGGAATGCGCGCCGCCGCTCATGCCCATGGCAGGACGGTCCCCGACAACTGACTGTTCAGCACGACCATCTCGAGCTCATGCTCAGTTCTTCGCGCATGACCTTGTCCGAAAACCGCTTCACACTTTTCGGGGTCATGCGCCGCCTCCCCGTTCGTCGATCTGCCGAGACAGGATCGCCGAGAACTCGTCCGCGAAGCCCTCCAGACGCTGGGCCTGACGGTTCACCTCGCTGGTGAATTTGTTATAGAAAATCGTCGCCGGGATGGCGGCGATGAGGCCGATTGCGGTCGCAAACAGCGCCTCTGCGATGCCCGGCGCCACAACCGCTAACGAAGTGTTTTTCGAGGCGGCGATCGACTGGAAGCTCGTCATGATGCCCCAGACGGTTCCGAACAGGCCCACGAACGGCCCGGCGGAGCCCACCGTCGCGAGCACCAGCAGCCGCCGCTCGAGCCGCTCGATCTCGCGGGAGATGGTCACGTCCATCACCTTCTCGATTCGGGTCTGCAGACCTGCAAACGAGCGCACCTGCCCCTCGAAGCTGCGCTTCCATTCGCGCATCGCTGCGACAAAAAGCGCCGACATCGAATGCACCGGGCGCTGCGACAGCGCCTTGTAGAGCTCTTCCAGCGACTGCCCCGACCAGAACGCCTCCTCGAAGCGGTCCATGGCTTTCTTGGTGCGCGTGTAGAGCAGGAATTTGTCGATCACGATCGCCCAGACCCACACCGAAGCCATCAGCAGGCCCAGCATCACGCACTTCACCAGCCAGTGCGCGTGCCAGAACA
Source organism: Rhodoplanes sp. Z2-YC6860 (assembly GCF_001579845.1). GTDB lineage: Bacteria > Pseudomonadota > Alphaproteobacteria > Rhizobiales > Xanthobacteraceae > Z2-YC6860. The sequence continues at coordinate 2,150,846 of NZ_CP007440.1, read as the reverse complement.
TTGCGAACAGCGACAGGTCGGAGGAGGTCAGCGGCAGCGCTGCTTGCGCCACGTCCCCAGGATTCATCCGTTGTCCCTCCAAATCACCAATTGCGGTCAGGGGCCGGATTCGGCCGGACCACCGCGCACGCATTCGAGAACCGGGACGATGCTCCGCTTAGCCCCAATGGCCGTCAGCGCGAATCGCGTTGCGACACGCAAGCTGCACCAAATTTCGCGTGAGCTTTGGCCGTCCACCACCGCCGGAGGGCAGAAAGTCCCGCGAAATTGACCAAACTAGGGCACCGGCCCGGTCATTCCCGGCCTAGGCAGCGTTATTTGGGTTAATGCCGGGTTACCGGGAACCACGATGCGGCATTCAGACTCACAGTAGATTTCAGAAAATCCAGCAGCAGCATGGCTTTGAAGCCGAGCATGACAACTTGCCGTCCCATGCAAAATGAAACGCCCGCCGTGTCGGGGAACACGGCGGGCGGCTTGCGCAGAAAAGTGGGCGTCAGTTCTGCGGCGGAGACTCAGGGCTCGGAGGGGTTGGGCTGTTGCGCCGCTCGGCCATGAACTGGTCGAACTCGGCCTTGTCCTTGGCCATCCGCAGGCGGCCCAGGAACTCGTGGAATTCCTTCTGCTCATCCTCGAGCCTGCGCAGCGTGTCGGCGCGGTACTCGTCGAAGGCGCGGTTGCCGCTGGACGGCGTTCGCCAGGGATTGCCGCCCCAAGGGTTTCCACCCCAGGGATTTCCGCTCATCCAGGACTGCGCCGAGTCCATTTTCCGCTGCAACTTGTCCATCTTGTATTGCCACCGGGCCGGGTCGTGGTGCCAGCAAGACATGCGTCGACTCCCGATCAAGAACGCGAGGCTCGCAAGGCCGAGTGGCCACCAGATCATGAAGCCGAGGATCATCAGGGCGATCCAGGCTGGTTTTCCGAGTTCATCAAGCTTGGCAACGATAGGCATCGCACACCTCGCGCGTGTGAATGTTAATAACATTTACATAACTAGATTGCGGTGGCCGGGGTGTCAAGGGATGCCCAAAAATTCAGATGCGGCCTGCGGTCTCGGGGATTCAGACCTGAAGTTCCGCCGGAGATTCCGCTATGCCCCCGGCAGACCAAGTCCGCGCAGATATAGGAGCACGCCGGCCTCCAGCAATTCCTCCGGCGTCATCGGCAGCTTGCGGCTCGCCGCGTCGCCGCGCCCGAACAGCGAGGCGATGCCATGCGACAGCGCCCAGATGTGCAGCGCCATCATCATCACCGGCGGACGATTCTTGGCCGGCATCATCGCAACCATCACTTCGGTGGCCTGGCGCAGCACGTTGAAGGCGCGCTCGCCCGCCTCGCGAAATTCCGGATTGGTATCGGGCGGAATGCCGGCTTCGAACATCGCCGAATAGTAAGCCGGCTCGGTGCGCGCGAACCCCAAATAAGCCTTGCCCAGCCGGTCGAATGCTTCCGATGGCGTGGGCTTGCCGTCGTTCCAGGCGCGCGAAAGCGCCTGCTCGAACTGATCGAAGCCGCGCTTGGCGACATCGGACAAAAGCTCATCGCGGTCGCGGTAGTGGCGATAGGGCGCAGCCGGACTGACGCCGGCCCAGCGCGCGGCTTCCGCAAAGGTGAAGCCCGCCGGGCCCTTCTGAGCGATCAGCTCGAGCGCCGCGCGGATCAGCGCTTCCTTCAGGTTGCCGTGGTGATAGCCACGGGACTTGCCGCCGCCGTCCTTGGACCAGCTCATGTGAATAGCATTTACATCACGGCTCGCGGCGCGTCGACAGTGACCTAACCGCCACCGGCCGCATCCTGATCGGCTTTCATCGCGATGCGGAGCGCCTTGGGGATGCGCTGCGCGCGGCCACCGGACACGAAGGCCACCTGCACGGTCGCCTCGACCAATGTCTCGATGCCGCGATTGACCCGCTGGTGCAGCACGATCGAGGCGCCCTTCACCTCCGAGGGCGTGGTGACGACCTCAAGAAGATCGTCCATCCGCGCGGGTTTGAGAAAATCGAGTTGCATGGCGCGCACCACGAAGGCGAAGCCCGGCGCCTCCTTCGCGACCTCCTCGAACAGCGCGCGCTGATCGGCACCAAGCAAGCGGAGATAGTTGGTGCGGCCGCGCTCCATGAAACGCAGATAGCTCGCGTGATACACGACGCCCGAAAAGTCGGTGTCCTCGTAATAGACCCGCACCGGCTGGACGTGCCGGCCGTCGCGGATCTCGCCGTCGAGGGAAGTTGCGCTCATCGCCAGCTCGCGCCTCCGATTGCGCTGTCCCAGTTCCGGCCGTCGAACGCCTTGGGCGACAGCGAATGAATGTCGATGCCATCGATGCAGCGTACGTTGACGTCGATCTTGTCCGGGTCCGAGCGCGGCACGTAGAACGGATGGACGCCGCACACGGAGCAGAACGTGTGCTTGGCCACACGGCTGCCGAACTGATACGTCGACAGTTCGGCCTCGCCCACGCATTGGAATTGTTCTAACGGCACGATGAGATGCAAAAAGCCCTTCATGCTGCAAAGCGAGCAATTGCAATACACCGTGTCGGCAAGGTCGCCGCTCACGCGGAAACGAACCCGGCCGCAATGACAACCGCCTTCGTGGGTGCTCAGCATTGGAACGCTCTCGACATGCACGAACGATTACCCGATAGCCGTATGACCTGCCAATCTTAGCGACAAGTGATACGCCGTGGACCTGAACCTGACCTGGACCTGCTCCTGCTGCGGCAAGCAGTACGACAAACTGCCGATGGCCTTCGCGCTCGACGAACCGGACCTCTGGCGTTCGCTGGACGAGGAGGATCGCCCCCATCGTGGGGTGATCGGCACCGACACCTGCGTGATCGATGACGAGCACTATTTCATTCGCGGCCGCATCGTCATCCCGGTGATCGACTGCGAGGAGCCGTTCATCTGGGGGAGCTGGGCGTCCGTGTCGAAGGACAGCTTCGTGCGGTTCGGTCAGCTCTGGGACACCGCCAGCCGCGAAAACGAGCCGCCGCTGCACGGCCGGTTCGGCAGCGACATCCCGATCTATCCGGCGACCACCGGACTGCCATGCCGGATTGTGATGAAGAACGCGCGCCGGCGGCCGTCATTCGAGATCGAGGTGCCGGATCATCCGCTGGCGATCGAGCAACGCAACGGCATCACGCTTGATCGGGTGAAGGAGATCGCGGCGCTGGTGCTGAGGCATTCAAGATAACGCCCAAGACAAAGGGCACGTCCCGTCCGTTGGCCTCAGTCGTCGCCGTCATCCGTTGCAAACAGGCCAAACTGTGACGCATCGCGCTTGGGCTCGGCGAGGCCAAGATGCTTGAAGGCGTGGCCGGTGATCAGCCGGCCGCGCGGCGTGCGCTGCAGGAAGCCCTTCTGGATGAGGAACGGCTCGATGATCTCCTCGATCGCGTCACGCGGCTCCGAGAGCGCGGCAGCAAGCGTCTCGACGCCGACCGGGCCGCCGCCGTAGTGCTCGGCGATGGTCGTGAGATAGCGGCGGTCCATCACGTCCAGGCCCGCGGCGTCGACCTCGAGCTCCAGCAACGCCTTGTTGGCGAGCTTGCGATCGACCTTGTCGACCTTGCCGACATGGGCGAAGTCGCGCACACGGCGCAGCAGCCTTCCGGCGATGCGCGGCGTGCCGCGCGAGCGGCGTGCGATCTCGTTGGCGCCATCTTCCGACATGCCAAGGCCGAGCACGCGGGCGCCGCGGGTGACGATCAGTTCGAGCTCCGCCTCGGTGTAGAAGTTGAGCCGAACCGGAATGCCGAAACGGTCGCGCAGCGGATTGGTGAGCATGCCGGCGCGCGTCGTGGCGCCGACCAGCGTGAATTTTGCAAGATCGATCTTCACCGAGCGCGCCGCCGGCCCCTCGCCGATGATGAGATCGAGCTGGAAGTCCTCCATCGCGGGATAGAGCACCTCTTCCACCGCCGGATTGAGCCGGTGGATCTCGTCGATGAAGAGCACGTCGCGCTCTTCGAGATTGGTGAGGAGCGCCGCGAGATCGCCGGCCTTGGCGATCACCGGCCCCGACGTGGCGCGGAAGTTGACGCCAAGCTCGCGCGAGACGATCTGGGCAAGCGTGGTCTTGCCAAGCCCTGGCGGGCCGACCAGCAGCACGTGATCGAGCGCTTCGTTGCGCGCCTTCGCGGCCTCGATGAACACCGAAAGGTTGGCGCGCGCCTGCTGCTGGCCGATGAACTCCGCGAGCCGCTGCGGCCGAAGCTTCAGCTCCGCGATGTCTTCGTCGCGGCGCTCGGGCGTCACGAGACGTTTGGGCGGGCTCGCCACGCTCAGTTTCCTCGCTCGCGGCTGTACTTGTTCGGCAGGAGTTCACCGATGCTGACGGCCTCCGGACCGTTCGCTCCCGGCACGATGACACGGGCGTTGCGGTCGTAGTCCCAGATCAGTTCGCGGCAAGCGCCACAGGGCGACACCACGGTGATCGGCCGGTCTTTCTCCTCCAGCGGAGGATGGCGCACCGCGACGATGCTATCGATGCTGAATTCGCCTGCCACCGTGATGGCCTGGCCGAGCGCCACCGCTTCGGCACACACCGCCATACGGCCGAGATAGGCGTCGAGGCTCACGCCCGTGAAAATCTTTCCGGAGCGCAGCCGAAGCGCCGCGCCGACCTCCTGCCAGTCGTAGCGATAGCGCTTGCGGATGGCTTCGGCAGCGGCATCGACCAGTTCCTGATCGGCTTTCGACAATTTCGGCGAAACGGGATTCCCCGCCTGCCTGTCATTCGGTCCGCTCACTTCGACAACTCCTTCAAGCCCTGCCGGATCAGGGTCGCGGTGTCAGCCCCCTCGCCTGCATTGCGGCTCGCCGCCGAGATCGCCGCCGCGGCCTGCGGCTGGCCATATCCCAAATTGACCAGCGCCGAGACCGCATCGAGGATCGGTTGCGGCGCACGCTTCTCGGCGACCGAGCCGGAAAGCTTGATCACCGCCGGATCAAGCTCCGAATAGGCCGGCGCCTTGTCCTTCAGTTCGATCACCACCCGCTCCGCAACCTTGGGGCCAACGCCCGGCGCACGCTTGATCGCGGCCTTATCGCCGATGGCAATGGCCGAGGCGAGTTCGCCCGGCTTGAAGGTGCTTAGCACCGACAGCGCCACCTTGGCGCCGACGCCCTGCACGGTCTGCAGGAGGCGGAACCACTCGCGTTCGGCGTCGCTCAAGAATCCGAACAGCCTGATCTGATCCTCGCGGACATGGGTCTCGATGGCGAGCGTGACAGCCTCGCCCGGCGCCGGCAGCGCCTGCAAGGTGCGCGCCGAGCAGTGCACCAGATAGCCCACGCCATGCACGTCGAGGACGATGAAATCCTCGCCGTAGCTGTCGATGACGCCTTTCAGCTTGCCGATCATAAAGGCTTGTTACCACGAATCGCCGGATCGAATTCACGAGCTAAGCATTGTATCCCCGGTTTGAAGCGGGATAGCGGCCGAACGTGGTCACCAAATCCAAGGACTTGCGGACCGGCCGCTCGGTGTGGGAGGCGAGCCGCGCGACGCCGGTGCCACACCGGCGGCTCACCCGCGACATCGAGACCGAGGTTCTGGTGGTCGGGGCGGGCATCACCGGCGCCATTGTGGCCGATGCGTTGTCCCACGAAGGCTTCGAGGTCGCAGTCGTCGACCGTCGCGGCCCCGCCAAAGGCTCGACCACGGCCAGCACCGCGTTGGTGCAATATGAGATCGATACGCCGCTTCACAAGCTTGCGCGCCGCATCGGGCGGCGTGACGCGATCCGCGCCTGGCGTCGCTCGCGGCTTGCGGTCGATGCCATCGCGGCGCGGCTTGGCGAGCTCGGCGTCCGCGGCCTCGAGCGGCGCGACACGCTTTACCTGGCCGGCAATCTGCTCGATGCCGATGGACTCGCACGCGAACGCGATGCCCGGCTCGCGGCCGGTTTCGCCTGCCGCATGATCCGCCGCTCCGAACTGCGCCATGAGTTCGGCATTCACGCCGCTGCAGCGATCATGAGCCATGGCGATCTCGCGCTCGATCCACGGCTGGCGACCTGCGCGTTGCTGCGCGGGGCATCCGCGTGCGGCGCGAGGATCTATGCGCCGGTTGACGTCTCGGACATCGATGCGAAGAAATCCCGCGTGCTGGCGACCTGCAAGAACGGCCGAACCATTCGCGCCAAACACCTCGTTCTCGCCACCGGCTACGAATTTCCCAATCGCGTGCCGCAGCGCGGGCATCGCATCGTATCGACCTGGGCGATCGCCACGGCGCGACAACCGCGCAGGCTCTGGCCATCGCAATGCATGATCTGGGAAGCGGCTGATCCGTATCTCTACGCGCGCACCACGCCAGACGGCCGCGTGATCTGTGGGGGCGAAGATGAAGACTTTTCCGACGAGACGCATCGCGATGCGCTCATTGCGAAGAAAACACGGGCCCTGGAACGGAAGCTTCATCGCCTGGTGCCCGGCATCGACAGCCGCGCGGAGTTCGCCTGGACCGGCTCATTCGGCCAGAGCGCGGCCGGATTGCCGACCATCGGTCCCATTCCCGGAATGCCGAACTGCTGGGCGGCGCTCGGCTATGGCGGCAACGGCACGACGTATTCGCGGATCGCCGCCGACGTCATTTGCGGCGCGCTGACCGGCCGTCCCGACGTCGATGCCGACCTTTACGGGTTTCGCCGCGCCAGACGTTAGCGGATACGCCTCACTTGAAGCAGCCGCCGCGACAGGCATCCGCCTGCTGGTGCATTTCATCCAAGGGATGGTTTCGAACGATCCTGCGCTCCTGCTGCACCTCCGAAGGGGGCCTTGCCGAAGCGAGCGTTCCTCTTGTCGTCAATCTTCTTCTTGCTGGTGTTTGGAATCAGTCCCTCGCGCTGCGCTTTCTTGCGTGCGAGCTTGCGCGCCCGGCGGATCGCCTCTGACTTTTCCCGGTTTTTGCGCTCGGAGGGCTTCTCGTAGGACCGTCGCTGCTTCATTTCGCGAAACACGCCTTCGCGCTGCATCTTTTTCTTCAATACGCGAAGCGCCTGATCGACGTTGTTGTCGCGGACGAGTACCTGCAAGTGACATCCTTCTCTTTGGTCTGAGGAAAGGCTTCGGTCTGAGGAAAGGCCTCGGTTTGAGAAAAAAGCTTCGGAAAAGGGAGCGGCCGGCGGCTTACAAATCACTCTCTTTGCGACCGCAAAAGATTATCCGCGGCTCATCGAATAGCGCGCATTCGCCAGGCTAGTCGAGCAACGTCTGCCCGCCTTCTTTGGAATCATAGACCGAGACTTGAACGATCGGATGAGCCTTCTTGATCTCACGTCCGGCTTTCTCGGCATCAGCAAGCTCGGCGAACGTGGCTTTGGTCTGACGATCGACCTGCAACCGGAAACGTTTGAGCGGCACGCGGGATTGATCGACCGGCAAGGCGACCGATTCGCCGGCTTCCTTTTTAGGCATGTTCATGGTGGCCACGAGAGGCTCCTGTTTCGTGTAACTTGAAAATTGCGCTGGCGATTGGGCATCCGCTGCACGCGGAGGGCGGCGCGAAGACAGCCAGCCGCATATAGGTATCGAATCAGTGGCCGCCACTTCGGCGCAACGGCCGCATCGGCGAATATTCCTCTTCCGAACCCGTCGCTTCATTGAGGTCGCATTCAAGCACGTTGCGCTCGAATCCTTCCTGCTCGCTCTTGATGCGGTATCGACGATCGATCGCGCGGAGTTCTTCCGGCATTTGTCGCGTCACCTTGAAAAGTCCGACCTTGGCGCCGACCGGCTTGTATTCAACCGCCTGACCGACGGCGAACTTGAAGGACATGAAAGAGCCTTTTCTCGATTAAGAGCCTTTGTCTCGATGGCTGACGGGCTTGTGCCGAGAACCGCCTGGCGGTGCTTCGACCGATGTCGAACGCTGCCAAGGCCGGCCGCGTGCCCACGATTCACAATACTCCGTGTCAGGCGGCAGCGCTATCGCAATCGTCCCGCGCAATTCCCCGGCCACGCCTCAATTCGGAACTTTGCTCGTGATAGACTGGCGTAAACCAGGGCGCGTCCTTCATGAAGGAACAGAAAACCAAGCTGCAATTGGAGGCGCTGATCCTGGAACGCGCGCGGACCAGGATGGAGCTTGACGAGGTCACCGTGTTCGGCGCCGGCAGCCAATGGCAGGCGACGTTCTCGGCGAAGCCACATCTGATGATGCCCTATGGTGCACTGTTTCGCGCCATCGTGGCCGAGATGCACGAACTCTATGACCTGCATCGCGTTGCGTAAGCCGGCGGCTCGCGGCCAATCGGCCAGATAGGTTAGCGCAGGAACGGATCAACTTGTAAGTTCCGCCCCAAGCGCCTATATGGTGGCATCGATATTGGCCGGACCACCTGGGCCGCTTAGTTCCGTCACTGACGGGCTCGCACGTTTCAGACTCGCTCAAATCGACAGTTTGGGAAGATTGGCCACAAACCATGTGCGCCAAGCCCTCGTGCATGCCCACAGCAAAAAGGAACATATCCATGACTCCAGGCACCGTGAAATTCTACAACGACCAAAAAGGCTTTGGCTTCATTCAGCCCGATGACGGGCAGAAGGACGTTTTTGTTCATGCCACCGCGCTGGAGCGCGCCGGCATTCAAAGCTTGCGTGAAGGTCAAAAGGTCAAGTTCGATACACGCAGCGATCCTCGCACCGGCAAGGTCGGGGTCGGCGCGATCGAACTCGCCTGACGCGTCAAACATGCGACACCGCTGCTTTCGAGAGCGGCGGTTTTTCCTTTTACAGGAGACGCGCCATGCGCCTTTTCATGTTCAAGTCCGAAAGTGATCGCGAACTTCATGCATTCTCGGGCGATCCCGGCGGCCGGCAGTTGCCGTCGCGGCACGGGCCTTGGACTGCGGTCGGCGTTATCCGCGAGGACAAGGAACCGCCGCACAAGATAAGCCGTGAGACCGTCGAAAAGAGCATCACCGACCACGGCTTCCAGCTTTACAAAAAGCGAATTCCCGCCGCCGACTAGCCGCGCAGGCTATCTCTTCGCAGACGTTCAAAGTCGTCGATGCCGAGCGTGTATTCGCGGGAAATCGTAAATGGCTTTTTGCCGAGCCGGAACGCCTCGCCGCGTCGGCGTTCTCACGATGACGTCGAAGCCTTGGCGCTAAAGCCCGGCCCCGGGCTTCACTGGACTAGCTTGCCGCGGAGCGGAGCTTGGCCGTAAGCGCCGTACTCTGACGGTGGTGGGCATGGCACACCGCGATGGCGAGCGCATCGGCCGCGTCATGGGTCGGCGGGTCGGCCTTCGGCAGCAGCACGCGGAGCATCAGCCTGATCTGCTCCTTCTCGCAGTGACCGGCGCCGACGATCGTCTTCTTCACCAGATTGGGCGCGTATTCGGCGACCGAAATCCCGGAGCGCGCCGGAATCAGCAGCGCCACGCCACGAGCCTGACCGAGCTTCAGCGTGGCGTTGGCGTCCTTGTTGACGAAGGTCGCCTCCACGGCCGCCTCGTCCGGCGTGTAATCGCCGACCACCTTGGTCAGCCCGTCATGGATCGTCACCAGCCGCTCGGCAAGGCTCGCCTTGTCGTTGGTCGCGACCGAGCCGCAGGCAGTGAAAACAAGGCGATTGCCCTCGACCTCGATGACGCCCCAACCGGTGCGGCGGAGGCCCGGATCGATGCCGAGGATGCGAATCAGGCGTGTCATGCAGCCTTGTTGATAGCCTCATGGCGAGAGGCGGCAAAGCATCCGCATGGCCGCTCCCCGCTCTCCCCAATCGCAAGGCGCGCGCAGGGCTGCTAAGGAGAAGCCGCCGGGAACTCAAAGTGATCGAACTTCCAGACACCGCCACGTTTGCGGCCGCAATGGCCGAGCCGCGCATCTATGCGGCGATCGCGGTCGCCGCACTGGCCGGCGTCACGCGCGGCTTCTCAGGGTTCGGCGGCGCGATGATCTACATGCCGCTGATCTCGGCGATCTACGATCCGCGCATCGCCGCGGTCACCGTCCTGCTGGTCGATCTGGTGGCCGCAACGCCGTTTGCCATTCCCGAGATGCGGCGCTGCACCTGGCGCGAGGTCGCACCTCTATCGGTCGCGATGGCGCTCGGACTGCCGATCGGCGTCTGGCTTCTGATTGCGCTCGACCCGATCGTGCTGCGCTGGTGCATCGCAATCATGGTCTTGAGTTGCGTACCGATACTCGCCTCAGGCTGGCGCTATCACGGCCCGCCGCGCCTGCCGCTGACCGCGGGTGTCGGATTGTTCGCAGGCGTCTCGGCGGGCGCGGTGCTGATCGCAGGCCCGCCGGTCATTCTCTACTGGCTTGGCGCGGGCAGCAGCCCGAAAACGCTGCGTGCCAATCTCATGGTGTTTTTCATGATCTGCGACGTGCTGCTGGTCGTGATCTTCGGCCATGAAGGACTGTTCGAGGCACGGCCGCTGGCGCTGTCGGTACTGCTGGGGATTCCCTATCTCATCGGCATGGGATTGGGTTCGCTCTTCTTCCACGGCGCATCGGAGCGGCTCTATCGCATCATTGCATACGCGATCATCACACTTGCAGCTCTCGTCAGCCTGCCGGTGCTCGACTCCGTGCTGCGCTGAGAGGTTGGTGCCGCGAACGTATGGCAATCGGTTGACCCATCGCATTCCGGACGTCACGCTTTCATCACTCTCGAAATTGATTTCGACCGATCGCCTGATCGAATTGAAGCATCCCGAAATCATCCTTTGGAGAAATGTGGTGCCGACGCAGCCGAAGCCCAACTCCCTGGAAGCACGCGACGTTCAGTCCGTCATTCACGGATTGACGAATCTCAAGCGCCATTTGGACCGCGGGCCTCTCGTCATGGACAAGGGCGAAGGCGTGTGGGTGACCGACATCCACGGCAACCGCTATCTCGAGGCGATGTCCGGCCTCTGGTGCATCACGTTGGGCTACGGGCAGGAGCGGCTGGTTGCAGCCTGTGCCGAACAGATGCGGCGGCTGCCTTACTATCCGCTGACCGACCACCGGGGTCACTCGCCCGTCATCGAACTTGCCGAGAAACTGATTGAGATCGCACCCGTGCCCATGGCGCGTGTGTGGTTTTCGAACTCCGGTTCCGAAGGCAACGACTGCGCGGCGCGCATGGCCTGGTACTACTGGAATGCGATGCAGCGCCCGGAACGGCGCAAGTTCCTCGCTCACCGCCAAGCCTATCACGGCAACACCATCGCCACCGCCAGCCTGACCGGCACGGAATCGACCCATCAAGGTTTTGGTCTGCCGCTGCCGGGCTTCTTGCACGTCCGATGCCCCCACTTCTTTCGACAGGCAGCCGATGGCGAGACCGAAGAGCAATTCGCGACGCGTCTCGTGCACGAAGTTGAAGCGCTCATCCTGAAGGAGGGCCCGGAAACCATCGCAGCTTTCTTCACCGAGCCGGTTCTCGCCGCGGGCGGCGTCATCGTTCCTCCCGCGACCTATTTCGCGAAGCTGCAAAAGATATTGAAGAAATACGACATTCTTCTCGTGGTCGACGAAGTGGTCACCGGCTTCGGACGACTTGGCGACATGTTCGGCACCACGACGATGAATCTCGCGCCGGATATGATCGTTTGCGCCAAAGGATTGTCGAGTGCCTATGCGCCCATCTCGGCGCTGCTCGTCAACAATCGCATCTTTGAAGCGGCGGTTCGCCAAAGCGATCAGGTCGGGACGTTTGGTCTCACGCTGACGTATTCGGGTCACCCGGTATCTGCCGCCGTGGCCCGGGAGGCCCTTCGGATCTATGAGGAGCAGAACATCGCTGCACGAGCCCGAAGTTTGGAGCCGGTTTTGCTCGGAGGGCTTGGCAAGCTGCTCGATCATCCGCTGGTGGGCGAAGTTCGAGGGCTCGGCTTGCTTGCCGGTGTCGAACTGGTTCGCGACAAAACGACCCGGCGACCATTCGAGCGTGGCGCCAACGTCGGCCGATTGTGCGCGGACCACGCGCAGCGCCGCGGACTGATCGTTCGAGCGATCGGCGACACGATCACGTTCTGTCCGCCGCTGATCATTACCGAGGAGGAGATTGCCGAGCTATTGGCGAGGTTCCGCGCCGCGCTCGATGATACGGCCAAAGAGCTATCTCAAGCTTCGTCGTTGCAGATTTAGCTTACGGCTGACAACCCGGGCTGAACAATCTTGCGAACTTCGGGTCCGCGACATTACCATTCACGTCGCCATGCCGGGATCCAAATCATCGCCAGCGCCCAAGCGCCGGGCCGTCATTATTGGCGGCTCAATGTCGGGCCTTTTCACCGCGGCCTTTCTCCGCCAGATCGGCTGGGAATGCGACGTCTATGAACGCTCCGGTGTCGAGCTGGTCGGGCGCGGCGCGGGCATCACCACGCATCCGGAGTTGCTTGCGGCGCTCGAAGCGAGCGGCGCGGGCACTCGCGACCTCGGCATCGAGGTGGAAAAGCGCATCGCGCTCGATAGGAACGGCCGCATCACCGATGAGCGGCCGCTGCGGCAGATTCTGACCTCTTGGGACCGGCTGCAGCGGCTGCTTCGCGAGACCATCGATCCGGCGCACTACCATCTCGGCTGGGCCTTCGAGCGCGTCGAGCAGGACGGCCACGGCGTGCGCGTGCACTTCAACGGCGGCCGGATCGAGAATGCCGACATTCTGGTCGGCGGCGACGGCATCCGCTCGACGGTGCGCGGCCAGGTCGCGCCAGAGCTGCAGCCAGCCTATGCGGGCTATTACATCTGGCGCGGCGCGCCGAACGAGGCCGATCTGTCGCCGAAGACACTGAAGGAGATCTTCCCGTACTTCTGCTTCTACCTGCCGCCGCGGCAGGAGGTCATCACCTACCCGATTTCAGGCTTCAACAACGACCTGCGTCCCGGCCACCGCCGCTACAACTTCATCTGGTACCGTGTGGCCGACGCCGCGAAACTTCGGGAGATGAACGTTGACGAGAACGGCCACCAGCACGAATTCTCGGTGCCGCCGCCGCTGATCCGCAAGGATTTGGTCGATGAGATGTACGCCGACGCGCGCGACATCATGCCGGATGCGATGCTCGATTGCGTGATGACGATGAAGCAGCCCTTCATCACGCCGATCTACGATTTCACCGCGCCGAACATCGTGTTCGGCCGCGTGGCAATGGTCGGTGACGCTGCGGCGAATGCGCGGCCGCACATGGGTTTCGGCGTCGCCAAGGCCGGCGGCGACGCACACGCACTGGCGAACGCGCTGCGCGACCACGACGACATCGACACCGCGCTTAAGGCCTACAACGCCGAGCGTCAGCCGATCGGCAACACCATCGTCATGCACAGCCGCAAGCTCGGCACCCACATGGGCGTCAACCTCAGGACCGAGGAGGACCGCCGCATGCACGAACTTCTGCAGGACGACGGCGCGATGATGGACTGGATCGCGGTGCCGAATTTCCTCGACGCTTATAGGTGAAGGTTTTGCAAGTGAGCCTTGGCAAATGAGCGAGCTTCCGAAGCCTGATTTCGCCCGCAACATGCGGATCGTCGGCTATTCGGACCAGGGCGGACGGCCCGATGGCGTGCAGGTGATGGTGCATCGCGGCCATGCCTACATCGGCCACATGTTCTCCAAGGGATTTTCCATCGTCGACGTTCGTGATCCCAAGAACCCGAAGCCCGTGAAACATCTCGCGGCTCCGCCCGGCACCTGGAACATCCATCTGCAGGCCCACGACGACCTGCTGCTGGTGATCCACGCCAAGGACATGTTCGCGGCTGCCGAATTCGCCGATGAGAAGGCCTATTACAAGGGCCAGCTCGGAAAGGTGGTCGGCACGGCAGAGGCCAAACCGGAAGCTGCGCGCGACTGGTCGGCAGGCCTTGCGGTCTACGACATCTCGAAGCCAGCCGAGCCAAGGCGCATCGGCTTCATGCCGGTCGAAGGCGGTGGCATCCATCGCGTCTGGTACACCGGCGGCCGCTGGGCTTACGCATCGGCCCTCATCGATGGGTTCACCGACTACATCTTCATCACCATCGACATGAGCGATCCGGCCAAGCCGCGCGAAGCCGGCCGCTGGTGGATCCCTGGCATGAACCAGGCGGCGGGCGAGACGCCGTCGTGGCCACAGGCGAGCCGTTTCGGCCTGCACCATGCCATCATCCACGGCGACACCGCTTATGCAGCGTGGCGCGACGCCGGCATGGTCGTGATCGACATCGCTGATCGCTCGAAGCCGAAACTGATCGCACATCGCGACGGCGCGCCGCCGTTCGGCGGCGGCACGCACAACTGTCTGCCGCTTCCCGACCGCGATCTGCTGATCGTGCTCGACGAGGCCGTGCTCGACCATCAGGAGGATGGCATCAAGAACGTCTGGGTGTTCGACAACAAGGTGAAGTCGAGCCCAGCCATCATCGCGACCTTTCCGCAGCCCGGCGAGAGAGACTACCGCAGCAAGGGCGGGCATTTCGGGCCGCATAACCTGCATGAGAACCGGCCCGGCACATTCGTCAGCTCCGAGCTGATCTTTGCGACCTACCAGAACGCCGGCGTCCGCGTGTTCGACAACCGCAACGAACGGGCGCCGGTGGAAGTGGGGGCATGGGTGCCGCCCGCGCCGCCGCGGATGATGGATCATCGCCCGAACCGGACGCGGGTGATTCAGTCGGCCGACGTGTTCGTCGATGCCGCGGGCCTGATCTACGCGACCGACTACAACGCCGGGCTGTTCATCCTGGAATTCGACGGACGGTGACGCTTAACAGATGACACCCGTTAACAGATGACCCCTGGCATCGGTCTCGCGCTCGCCGCCATGGTCTGTTTCGGCGCGGGCGATCTGATCTACAAGCGCGCCGCGGCGGCCGGCATCGAAGCGCGGCACTTCATCATGCTGCAGGCGTGGTTCTTCTGCCCGCTGGTGACGGTCTATGCACTGGCGCGGCAGCAACTCGTCCTGGCTCCCGCGGCGCTGTGGGGTTCGCTCGCCGGCCTGGTGATGTTTTTCGCTTTCTACAACTTCTCGCGAAGCCTGCGCACCGGATCGATCAGCACCAACGCGCCGATCTTCCGCCTGAGCTTCACGCTGACGGCGGCACTCGCGATCGGCCTGCTGCACGAACCGCTGACGCTGATGAAACTCGCGGGACTTGCGCTCGCCCTGATCGCCGTGGTGGCGCTCGCCGGCGAGTCATCCGGACGACCACACACCGCAACGAGCGCAGGATCGCTGACCCGCGTGCTGCTCGCAACCGTCGCGGCCGGCATCGGCAACCTGCTCTACAAGATCGGGCTCCTGGCCGGCTCGCCGCCGGAAACGCTGCTATCCGCCCAGGCCTGGGTGTTCTGCTCCCTTGCCACCTTGTTCGTGTGGTTCGCGGATGGGCGCGTGAAGCCGCCCCGCGCGGGCCTTCCCTATGGCGCGATGGTCGGCGTGACGTTGCTCGCAGGCTTCATCACCTTGCTCCACGGCCTCGCAGTGGGGCCCGCGAGCGTGCTCATTCCCGTCGCTCAGCTCGGATTCGTGTTCACGGCCGTGCTCGGCCGCCTGCTGTTCGCCGAGCCGCTGTCATGGCGCAAACGCGGCGGACTCGCGGTCGCGGCCGCCGCGATGGTGACGCTGGCGTTCAGCTAGAAGACGGACCGTTAGGCGCTCGCCTTGGCGAGCAACGCGTCCGACATTTCGAAGTTGGCATACACGTTCTGCACGTCGTCATGCTCGTTCAGCGTATCGAGCAGACTCAGCAGCTTCTCGCCCTTCTCGTCGTCGACCGCCATGGTGTTCTTCGGCTTCCACACCAGCCCAGCCTTCCGGGGCTCGCCGAACTTCGCCTCCAACGCCTTCGCGACTTCGGCCAGCGCGTCCAAAGCGGTGTAGATCTCGTGGCCGTTCTCGTTCGAGACCACGTCGTCGGCGCCGGCGTCGATGGCAGCCTCCAGCATCTGATCGGCATTGGCGACCTTGGCGTCGAACTCGACCAGGCCGACGTGGTCGAACATGAACGACACCGCGCCGGTTTCCGCCATGTTGCCGCCGCTCTTGGTGAAGGCCGCGCGCACGTCGCCCGCTGTGCGATTCCTGTTGTCGGTCAGCACCTCGACGATCACCGCGACGCCGCCCGGGCCGTAACCCTCGTAGCGCGTGTCCTCGTAGTTCTCGGTATCGTTGCCCTGCGACTTCTTGATCGCGCGCTCGATGCCGTCCTTCGGCATGTTCTCGGCGCGGGCGGCGATGATCGCGGCGCGGAGCCGCGCGTTCATCGACGGGTCCGGCAGTCCGAGCTTGGCGGCGGTGGTGATTTCGCGCGCGAGCTTGGAAAACAGCTTGGAGCGCACCTTATCCTGGCGCCCCTTGCGGTGCATGATGTTCTTGAATTGCGAATGTCCGGCCATGGTCCGCCTGTCCGACGCGGGTTCGCGCCCGCGTGAGCCGATCGCGATCCCCGATAATGAGATGGGCGGCGTTATAGAACGCGCAACGGATAAAATCCAGGAAGTCGAGGCCGCCGTGAAGCCCGGCCGCCTACTTGATTTCGCCAGAGGCGCGGCGGACCTGATAGAAACGCACCACCCGCTTGGCGGTCGCGGTCTGCAACCGGTCGAAATGCGCTCGCGCGGTTTCGGCAGCGTTATACGGCAAACCACCCTCGCCGCGGCGCATCTCGAGGATCGCCTTGGCGGTCGGCCATTTCAGTTCGGCCGCCTTGATCAGCAACAGCGCGAGATCGCTTTCGCTCTGCCTGTCGGAGAGAACGCGTTCCACGACCTCGATCGGCAGCTGGCACAAAGACGCTATGGCAAACACGACCTCCTCAAACCTGCCGACGCTGGCAAATTGCTGCAGCGCCGCGTCGAGTCGCTTGCCCGAACTCTTCAACGCATCGAAGACGGTCTTGGCCGCCGTATAGTCGCGCGGCGGGCTTTGCACCGGAGCAGCCGGCGTTTCACCGGCGTTGTGACCGGTCAGGCCAAACAGCACGCGGTTCAGCTCCCCCGCCGCAGCCGGATTGTCCGCTGAGAGCTTCTTGAACACCGCATCCGACGCCTTCGCGATCAGCGCCTGGAAGTGCTCTTTCGAAACGTCCTTGCGCATACCGACCACGACTGTGAGCTCGTCGTCGCCGGCCGAGCGTTCGACCAGCCTGCCGAAACCCGCACTCGAGAATCGGGCTCCCTCGTTTCGCGCCACCGACCGCACGACCTCCTGACTGCCGCGGGTCACCAGCACGTCGCTGATCGCTTCGCTGACGGTCGCGCGCCGGGAAATGGCGAGCAGCCGATCCTGCCCCTGAGTCTGCACGACCGTGAGCAAATCCTCCTCGGTGAGCCGCGGAGACTGGCGCAGCACCGGCTCCGCTACGTCCATCGACTGGTCAAGCGCGAGCTTGCGGATCACCGCGACCGGCGCGCGACTGACAGGCGCAAGCCGCCGCGCTAGCTCGGCGCGCGCCTTGGCTTCGATCTGTTCGGCAAGCCGCGCAATGACGTCGTCGAATACCTCTACCTGATCGTCCGAATACTCGTCAGCCCGAACCATGAACAGGTCGGTGATCCGACGCAGCGCGTCGACACGTTTATCCGCGGAGCCGGTGGCAATCGCGCTTTCAACTTCGGAAATGAGAGAATTTTGCGCTTGCGACACGCGACACCATTCTGGCGGAAGAGACGTCTATGAATTGCTCTGCGACAACCATAAGTCGCGAGCCTTGCCAATCGGTAAAAAATGAAACCATCGGCATACCGTTCTGCTCGCAATGAAATTTCCGAGATTGCTGGCAAAGCCAGACAATCGACGTGAAATCGGCTTCTTGCGACTCTACCCCCGGTGCAACGAAAGCTTTCGTTAAGGCTCAGCCGATTTTTGCATCGGACCAGAATGCCGGCTGCACCTCTTCCAGTGCACCGCCAAGCCGTACCGGGCTGACGCGTGTGGCGAGCCCCGTTGCGTCATTGGTCTCGATCGCGATGGCGCAGAGCGTGGCAGGCCCTCCCGCCGGCTCGAACTTGCCCTGCGGGATCTTGCGGATGAAGCGGCCGAGCGGCTCGTCCTTGGCCATGCCGATCACCGAGTCATAGTCGCCGGTCATGCCGACATCGGAGATGAAGGCGGTGCCGGACTTGAGGATGCGATGATCCGATGTCGGCACGTGGGTGTGCGTGCCGACCACGAGGCTGGCGCGGCCGTCGGCGAAATAGCCCATCCCCTGCTTCTCGCTGGTCGCCTCGCAATGCATGTCGATGATGATGGCGTCGGCGGCATCCCCCAGCGCACAGGCGGCAAGCTCGCGCTCGACCGCGGCGAACGGGTCGTCCAGCGCGTCCATGAAGATGCGGCCCATCACATTCATCACCAGCACGCGCTTGCCGGCCTTGGTGTCGATCATCGCAGCGCCGCGGCCCGGCGTGCCGGCCGGATAGTTGAGCGGACGGATCAGACGCGGCGCGCGCTCGATGAACACCAGAGCCTCGCGCTGGTCCCAGGCGTGATTGCCGAGCGTGATGGCGTCGGCGCCGGCATCGATGAATTCGTTGTAGATCGCCTCGGTAATGCCGAAGCCGCCAGCGGCGTTCTCGCCGTTGACCACGACGAAATCGAGCTGCCAGCCGGCGATCAGCTTGGGCAGCCGATCGAGCAGCACGTTGCGGCCGCTGCGTCCCACGATGTCGCCGATAAAAAGAATGCGCATATCAAAGCCCGCGGCAGTCGATCACGTCACGTTCGGTTAGCACAAGATCAAGCCTCGCGTCGTGGGCCGCTACCGGGACATCGGCGACTTCTTGCGCCGCATAGGCGATGCCTATCGTGGTGACTGGCTTCCGGCCGCGCAAGCGATTGATCGTCATGTCGTAATAGGCCGCGCCGTAGCCGATGCGGTGGCCACGGCGGTCGAAGGCCGCAAGCGGCACGATCAAAATGTCTGGGTCGACCTCGGGCGCATCAGGTTTCGGCTCGCGGATGCCCCAGACGCCGGAGTTGAGCTCCTGGCCGAAGGCGTAGGCGCGCATGGTCAAGGGCTGGCCGCGGCCGGCCACCACCGGCAGCGCGAGCTTGGCGCCCGCGTCAGCCAGCCGGCGCAAGAGCGGCAACGGGTTGATCTCGCTTTTCAGCGGCATGAAGCCGGAAACCACGGCGCCCGCGGGCACCGGTAACGGAAACGGCCGCGCAGCGATCGCGTTTGCCGCGTTCTGCTGTTCCTCCGGGGGGATCGCATCGCGGCGGGCGAGCGCCGCGGCACGAAGCGCGGCCTTGCGCTGGTCGAGGGGTTGAACGTCAGTCACCATGCCACGTTACTCGACTCCCGCACGCGCGAACACCGCCTTCGCCTCCGGGGTTCCGAGATAGCGCACGAAACCGAGACCGCCTGCGGACCCCGGCGCCGGCGCCGCCGCATAGGTCGTGTGGTGCTGGATGTCGGCAGGGAGCGGGCCTGCGAGTTGCAAGCCTCGCCCGCGCCAGTTCAGGATTTGCACCACCGGCATGAAGCCGATCTCTCGGCCTTGGCCGTTGATGAGAGGCCCGATCATGTCGGTGCCGATGTAACGCCTGGTCTTCGCTTGGATTTGCTCGGCGAGGCCCAGCCGCTGCAACAGTGCCTCGACATAAAGCCCGCTCGACGCGCGATTGTAGATCACGGCATCCGCGTCGAGCACCGCACGCTTGAACGCATCGACCGTCGAGACGTCGGGCTTGCGCGCACCGTCGCGGATCGCAACTCCGACGCCGACGCGGCCAAGCAACACCCGCGCTGCCGCGTCGACGCGGCCCGATGTTGCAAACTCATCCAGCGCCGCCGGCGGCGCGATCCAGACATCGGGTGCAACGCCCTCGCCGACCAGACGGCGCATCTCAGGCGTGGTGGCGAATGCGATCTTGACCTGGTTTCCGGTCTGCTTGCGGTAGATGTCGGCCGCGGCATGCAGGCCCGGCTCCACAGCAGCGCCGCTCAGCACATTGATCTCGACGGCGTGCACGATCTTTCCCACCCGAATGCTGTCCGCTCACCCACGCGACCCGGCTTCCAGCGGGCTCAGAAGACGCCTATCGTTCCACAGGTTTCGACAGCAGCCAAACCGGCTGCGCAAAAAATTATGCAGGGAGGCGATCATGACGAATGCTTTGACGAAAACACTGACCGCGCTTGCGCTCGCGGCGATGCTGGCGCCGGTCGCGTCGCGCGCTGCCGAGCTTGATCCGAAAGCGGTGGTCTTTCAGTTGCCCGATCAGATCAAGTGGAGTCCGGTGAATGCCGCCGGCGCCCAGCAGGCGGTGCTGTTCGGCGATCCGAGCAAGCCCGGCCTCTATGGTGTGCTCAACAAATGGACGGCAGGAAACCACTTCAGCAAGCCGCATTTCCATCCCAACGACCGCTTCATCACCGTGATCTCCGGAACCTGGTGGGTCGGCAGCGGGCCCACATGGGATCCGGAACACAGCAGCGTGCCGATGCCCGCCGGTTCGTTCGTCACCCACTACGGCAAGCAGGTCCACTGGGACGGCGCCAAGGATACCGATGCGGTGCTGCTGATCGTCGGCATGGGTCCGGCGACCTCGACGCCTTACACGAGCCCGGAACAGCTCAAGGCCGAGCAATCCAAATAAGCAGCAAACCGGTAAGGACCGGCACGGACCTCCCTCAATAGGCGTTTGTTACGACTGCAGCGAAAGCCGGCCGAGCAAGGCGGACAGATCGTCCGTCTTGTCGAGACGCCACAGTGCCTCGAGCACCGCATCGGTCTGCGCTGTCGACCACCGCTTGCCAACGTTGCTGCGGAACTTCCGCTCGACGTCGGTGCGGCTGGTCGGCTGTCCCGGAAAGCCCGGCATCTTGTCGACGAGAAGCGTCACGCGCCGTCCATCGTCGAGCGTTGCGGTCAGCCGCGTGGGCGGCACGCTGACCGTGATGGTGGCGAAGGCCGGGTCCTCCTTCACGGTGATCTTGCGCATGAAGGCTACGACGCGTAGCTCATGAAGCTTGTCCGGCGCGTAGCTGTCGTTGTCGAGATCGCCGTCGAACATCGCGCGCGCCGTGATGTAAGGCAGGCTGTGGTCTGCGGTCTCCTTGGAGTCCGGTGTCCACTTCTCGGCGCCGCTGCCGGCCATCTGATAGCCGCGGCGCGTGGTGCCGATCTCGATGGCCGTCACGCGGTCGAGATTGCCGATCTGCTTGGCGAGCGCGACCGCCGCCGGAACGGCAGTCTGGGCAGAGACATGAGCCGGATAAGATTTCATGCCGCATTGATGGATGCGGAACGGCACGCCGCGCTGGCCGAAGCTTTCGACATCGAGCGCGGCCGGCGCGGCGACCAGCTTGAAGAAGCCCAAACGGCCTTCAAAAATCGGTGCCGGACCTGTGAGGCCGCCGCGCGCCAGCATGGCGGCGAACACGCCGTTGCGAGCGGCTTCGGCGGCGGCGATGCCTTTCCAGTCGGACAGCGTTTGCGTACGCGTCTGTCCCATCGGGATGTGGTCGTTGAGCGAAAGGTTGACGGCCTGCGTGAGCTTGTCGGGCGGAAGCTTCATCAGCTTGCCTGCCGCGAGCGCCACTGCCGGCAGGTTGAACACCGGAACGTCCCAACCGCGGGCGCTGATGTCGAAGGCGTCGATCAGCCGGCAGTTGATCTCGTAGGCGAGCGCGATCGCCGTGATGAGCTCAGCAGGGCTTGAACGCTCGACTTCGGCGACCGCAAGGCAGGCCGCGATGGTGTCGCTCGGATGGCCGGTGACGCTCGCCACATAGGCGTCGTTCAGATCGAGATAACGGACCGCGGCGTCATTGGCGAAGGCCGCGAGATCGGGCCCGACACGGTGCGCCGTGCCGATGACGGTCGCACCGCCGCCGCTGCTCAACAGCGCTACATCGCGGCAGATGCGCACCGGCTTCTCGTCGAAAGCGGCAAGGCCGCAGCCCAGCGTATCGATGACGTGCGATTTGACCCGCTCGATCGTCTCGGCGTCGAGGTCTTCGTAACGTAATCCATACGCATAGGCAGCGAGCCGTTCGGCAATCGTCGTTGACGGCGCCGGACGATCTTCTGCACGTGCTGCGCGCCACACCGCGGGGAGCGCGACGGCGCCCGTGGCAAGATGCAGAAATTGCCGGCGTGGAAATCTCATCGGCCTGCTCTCACTCCGGCTTGATGTTCGCCTCGCGAATGACCTTGCCCCACCGCTCGGTGTCTTCGGCGATGAACTTGGCAAAGTCTGCGGCAGAGCCTGCAAACGGCGAGGCACCGAGATCGGCGATTCGCGCCCGCACCGCCGGATCGGCCAGAATGGCGTTGATCTCCTTGTTGAGCCGCGCGACGATCTCGGCCGGCGTGTCCTTCGGCGCCACGATGCCGTACCAGTTGCTGGCCACATAGCCCGGCACGAATTCATTGATGGCCGGAACGTCAGGCATCACGTCGAGCCGGGTCGCGGTGGTCACGCCGAGCGGCCGCAGCTTCCCGGACCTGACCTGCTGGATCGCCGACGGCACCGAGTCGAACATGACCTGGATCCGTCCGCTGATCAGGTCCGGCATCGCAGGCCCTGCGCCGCGATAATGCACCATGACCATGTCGGTGCCGGTCATGATCTTGAACAGCTCGCCATAGATGTGCGGCACCGTGCCCGGGCCCGCCGACGACATGTTGATCTTGCCGGGGTTGGCCTTGGCGTAAGCGATGAAGTCCGGGATGGTCGCCGGCATCGCCGGGTTCACCAGCATCACCCCCGGCGTTCGCATCAAGGTTCCGACAGGCGCGGTGTCGCGGATGAAGTTGAAATTCATCTTGTCGTAGAGCGTCGCGTTGATGGCGTTCGAGACCATCGAGAACAGCAGCGTGTAGCCGTCGGCTGGAGCGCGGATCATCGCTTCGGTCGCGATGTTGGTCGCGGCCCCCGGCCGGTTCTCGACGATGACCTGCTGGCCGAGGCGCTGCGACAGCCATTCGGCGGTCACGCGCGCTCCGATGTCGGCCGGACCGCCGGCCGGGAAGCCAACGATCAGATGCACCGGCTTTGTTGGGTAGCTTTGCGCGAATGCAACGTGCGGAACCGCAAATAAAGATGCCGCGGCCGCGGCCCGTTGCAGAAATTGGCGACGGTGAACGTTCATGGCAGCGATCCTCCCGAGCCCGCCCAGGCGTCTTGTCGACACGCGTCGTGTCGATGCGACTGGTGCAGGACCGCAACGCTACAGGAGCGGCGGTGTGACCGAAAGTGCTGTGCTAGACTTCAGCCGAGTAATTGCTGGGATCGCATGGCAATCTCCACGCTCTTGAACAGCCGGCTGTCGCTTCCGTTACGGAATGCGAACTACGGCATTTATGCTGCCGGCAACGCGGTGTCACTGGTTGGCACCTGGATGCAGCGCATCTCGATCGGCTGGTTGACCTGGGAGCTTACGCATTCCGGGTTCTGGCTCGGCATCATGGCGTTTGCGGATTTCGTTCCGGTGCTGCTGATCGGACCGATCGCAGGCGCCGTCGCCGACCGGCGCGATCGGCTTCGGCTCATCAAGCGAAACCAGGTCCTGTCGCTGCTGCAGGCCACGACGCTGTGCGTGATCACGGCGACCGGGCATATGAACATCGGTGTGCTCGTGCTGCTCACTGCGCTTCAAGGAATGCTCGTCGCCTACAATCAGCCGGCGCGTCTGGCGCTTGTCCCTTCGCTCGTCGCGGAGACCGATCTGGCATCCGCGGTCGCGATCAATTCGGTGATCTTCAATCTGGCGCGCTTCGTCGGTCCGATGCTGGCCGGTCTGATCATGGTGACGGCCGGAATAGCCGCGTCATTCGCGGCCAACGCGCTCAGCTACATCGTGTTCCTGGCCGCATTGACGCGCGTGCATGTCGAATTCGATAGAGCCAAGTCCGACCGGCGCAAAAGTCTTCAGGCCGATCTCCGCGAAGGCATTCGCTACACGACGGCACACCCGGCCATTGCCTCCGTGCTGGTGCTGCTGATCGCCATCGGCATCGGCGGCCGGCCGCTGAACGAACTGCTGCCGGGATTTGCGGCACAGGTTTTTCACTCCGGCGCAGGCGGGCTGTCGATCCTGGCCTCGGCCACCGGGGCCGGCGCGATCGTCGGCGGATTGTGGCTCGGCCATCGCGTTCACGGCACAGTCCTTGCGTCCGTCGCGCTCCGTTGCTCGCTCGGCGGCGCCCTTGCGGCCATCGCGGTATGCTTCAGCGAAACGATGTGGTTTGCCGTGCCGGCCGTTGCGGCTTTCGGCTTTTGCGTGTCGAGTGCGGGCATCGCGATCCAGACCATCGTGCAATTGTCCTCCGACAAGGATATGCGCGGACGCGTCATGGGGCTCTACGGCGTTATCTTCCGCGGCGCGCCCGCGATCGGCGCATTGGCGGCGGGCACTGCGAGCTCATTCTTCGGGTTGCGCTGGCCGATTGCCGCGGGGGCCGCGATCGTCATCGCGGCTTGGTTCTGGGCCCGTTGCCATCGCCATCAGATCGAGACGGCACTGCCGCAGCTGGATTTTGGACCGGCAACAAAAGCGAACGTGACCGTCCGCTGACATTGGACGAATTGACACCACGTTGTCGGCTTATCACAGTTCCATCGGGCGACGGTCGGGGGCAGCCATTAGGGATGCATCTCATGGACAGCACCAATCGCCAGCCCTCCCAATCATCGTCGTGGCTCGACCGCCGCGGCTTCGTGATCGGCGCGGGCGCGGCAGGTGCCGCACTCGGCTCGGGCCTCGGCGTGGCCTACAGCCAGATCGCCAACGCGCCGGACCATGTACTGCAAATCGCGCCCACCAAGCTCGAGCTCGCGCCGGGCAAGGTCATCGAGACATTCGCCTACAACGGAACAGTGCCTGGGCCGTTGCTACGCGTGCGTGAAGGTCAGCAGGTCAGCATCGACATCACCAACAACTCGGACATCGACGACATCGTGCACTGGCATGGTCTCTATCTCCCGGCAGCCGCCGACGGCGCCATGGAGGAAGGCTCGCCGATGATCCAGCGCGGCAGCACGCAGCGCATCAGCTTCGCCGCCAAGCCTGCCGGGACCCGCTGGTATCACAGCCACAACATCGCCGGTCGGGACCTGACGCGGAGCGTCTATGCCGGGCTCTACGGCTTCTTCATCGTCGAGCCAGCCAGCAATCCAGCCCGCTACGACCGCGAGGTGCTGCTCGCGGCGCACCATTGGGAGCCGCGCTGGGTCAGCATGCAGGACATCCGCAAGGGCCCGCCGCCGGACAACGGGCTGGAGGTGCTGTACGCCTCGGCCTCCCTCAACGACAAGATGCTCGGCCACGGTGAGCCGATCCGCGTGCGCGAGGGCGAGCGCGTGCTGTTCCGACTGCTCAACGCGAGCGCGACGGAGAACGTCACACTCGCACTGGCGGGTCACCGCCTCACCGTCGTTGCGCTCGACGGCAATCCTGTGCCCACGCAGCGCACCGTCGAAACCGTGTTCCTGGCGCCGGCCGAGCGCGCCGACGTCGTCGTTGAAATGAACCGGCCCGGGGTCTGGATTCTCGGCAGCGTCAAGGACGACGATCGCAAGATCGGGCTTGGCACTGTGGTCGAATACGCCAACCAGAGCGGCGATCCGCAATGGCAGGCCCCGACGAGCGCGGGGTGGGACTACACCATGTTCGGGACCGAACGCGCCGTGCCGGAGCCAGACCATCGCCTCGAACTTTTGTTCGAGAAAGTTCCGGGCGGACGCGGCGGCTACAATCGCTGGAATCTCAATGGCAATTCATGGCCGAACACGCGCCAGCTGCTCACCACCGAAGTCGGCAAACGCTATCGCCTGATCATGACCAACAAGAGCGGCGACAATCATCCGGTGCATCTGCATCGCCACACGTTCGAGGTCACCAAGGTCGGCGACAAGAAAACGGCCGGCCTGATGAAGGACACCGTCAACATGACACGCTACAGCAGCGTCGAGATCGATTTCGTCGCCGACGATCCCGGACCGTCGCTGCTGCATTGCCATCACCAGGACCATCAGGACGAAGGCTTCATGGGCCTCGTCACATACATTTAGAGCTGAATGGTGGACAGCGCCGCGCCGCCGAGCGCGCAGAATGCGACGACGAGCCAGGGCGGCGTCTGCCACATGAACAGCAGCAGAAACGCCGCGGCGGCGAGCGCGAAGTCACCGGGCTTGAGAATGCCCGACGTCCAGACCGGATTGTAGAGCGCGGCGAGCAGCAGGCCGACGACAGCGGCATTGACACCGCATAGCGCCGAACGCGCCCAGTTTTGCCGCCGCAGATCGTCCCAGAACGGCAACGGACCAACGACAAGCAGGAAGGCCGGCAGGAACATCGCGACAAGACACAGCGCCGCCCCAAGCCAGCCGTTCGGCGCAGGTCCCATCACGGCGCCGAGATAAGCCGAGAAGGTGAACAGCGGGCCCGGCACAGCCTGGGCCGCGCCGTAGCCCGCGAGGAACGCATCGTTGCTGACCCATCCGGGCGGCACGACGGAGGCCTGCAGCAACGGCAGCACGACATGGCCGCCGCCGAACACCAACGAGCCCGCGCGAAAGAACGCCTCGAAGAGTTGCAGACTGTGGCTGGGGAAAGCTGCGACCAACAGCGGCAGCCCGAGCAGGATGGCAAAGAACGCAACGATCGCTGCGATTGCCGCGCCGCGCGTGACGGTATGCGGCATGGCCACGTGATCGGTCGGCGCCTGCTGCCGCAGCCATGTCATGCCGGCGACAGCGCCGAGCAGGATGACGCCGATCTGGATGAAGGCCGACGGGATCGCCAGCACCAGCGCCGCCGCGACGACCGCGAGAGTGGCGCGTTCGCGATCGGGCGCGAGCGAGCGCATCATCGACAGCACCGCCTGGGCGACCACGGCGACGGCCGCGACCTTCAGCCCGTGCAGCCAACCCGAGCCGAGCGTGCTGCCGAAGGCGTCAACGCCGTAGGCGAACAGCACCAGCGCAATCGCGGACGGCAATGTGAAGCCGGTCCACGCCGCGAGTGCGCCCAGATAGCCGGCCCGCGACAGGCCGATCGCGATGCCGACCTTGCTGCTGGTTGGGCCCGGCAGGAACTGACAAAGAGCGACGAGGTCGGCGTAGGTTTTTTCCTCGAGCCATTTGCGACGGACCACGAAATCATCGTGGAAGTAGCCGAGATGCGCGATCGGCCCGCCGAAGCTGGTCAGACCCAGCCGCAGAAAGACGCGAAACACCTCCCAGGCCGTGCTTTGGTGGGCTTCTCGAGCCGCAGTCACGGTGTCTGCCATGGGACTGGATTTCCGGGAGGCTAGAAACAGTGCGGAGCCGCAGTGGCCGTCGGAGTTGTGATCCCGGGAACCTACAGAAGTAGGTGGGCGCCATATATCCCAGTCCAGGGACCAGGTCAGGGACAGCTCCCGTCAGGATCGTAAGGCCCCGGGGAATTTACCCCTAACGCGCCCCGCAGCCCCGCGCTGCCAATGTAGTGCTTCGGATCGCACACCGCAAAGTGGCGGCACACGAAATCGTCAGGCTTGGTTGTCGGATTTTTTCTCAGCCCTGCGCCGGGCCGTCGCCAGCCTGCGGCTGGTTGAGCTTCTTCGCCATGCCCTCGATCCGCTCGGCGGCCGACGTAAAGGCGGCGATCAGCGCGGCTTGCGTCGCTTGCGCACGCTCAGCGGCCGCGCCACGGGCGTCCTGCAAGGCGTTGATCTCCTGCTCCAGCCGGCGCATCTTTTTGCCGGCCTCGACGCCCTCATCGGCGGTCATGAGCGCCGCCATCACGACAAGACGAGAGTCGCCGATCTCGCCGAATTGGCCGCGAAGCGAGTTGATGCGGTCGTCGAGCTCTTTGGCGAGTTGGCGCAGATGATCCTCCTGGCCGTCCTCGCAGGCCATTCGGTACTGGCGACCATTGATGCTGACGTTCACCTGAGCCACGGCCCGCTCACATCAGTCGTTGGATTCGAGCACGAGCCGGACGTTCTCCATCGCGGCATCGATCCGGCGGGCGATGTCGCGGTTGAGGGTTTCGAGACTGCGGCCGCGCGCCACCGCCGCGTCGAGATCGGCGGCAAGCTTCGAGCGGTCCGCGGCCAACGCGTGGACCTGCTGGCCGAGCGCGACGGCCCCCTTGTCGGTCTCGGTTCGTCGTTCGACGGCCGCGTCGAGTGCATCCAGCGCCTGCGTCAGACGCCGGGTTGCCTGCTCGATCGCGGTCTGCTCGTTCATGGTGTCGTTCAGTTGGGCCGACCTTTCCGCAGTGGTTCTCGAGCTTGCACGGGCCAAAACGGCCCCAAGTCGCGCTGAAAACCATTGAGTCGGCAATAGCGTAGAAGCGAAACTTTAGATGCCGCGTGACCTTGCCGTCAACGCCGCGAAGCCACGTTATCCCTGGGTTTTCGAGCACCTGTGCATGGCTTTACGGCAATACCGCCCATTCGTTGGACTCATCGCCGGAGCGTGCTATCCACCGGCCATCCGGACAGGATCCCCATGAGCGCAGCAGCATCGACGACCGCCGTCGCGACCACGTCGCGCAACGGTGATGGAGTGCACATGAATTCGGTTTTGACCCGCGCCGAGCATGACCGGCTGGCCAACGCGATCCGCGCCCTGGCGATGGATGCCGTGGAACAGGCGAAATCCGGCCATCCCGGCCTGCCGATGGGCGCGGCCGATATCGCCACCGTGCTGTTCACGCGGGCGATGAAGTTCGATCCGGCCGATCCAAAATGGCCGGACCGCGATCGCTTCGTGCTCTCGGCCGGCCACGGCTCGATGCTGCTCTACGCGGCGCTGTATCTCACTGGTTTCGAGTCGGTCACGCTCGACGAGATCAAGAAGTTCCGCCAGCTCGGCTCCAAGACTCCGGGCCACCCCGAGAACTTCATCACGCCCGGCATCGAGACCACCACGGGTCCGTTGGGCCAGGGCATCGCCAATGCGGTCGGCATGGCGATGGCGGAGCGGCACCTGGCGGCGGAGTTCGGCGACGAGGTCGTCAACCACTCCACCTTCGTGATCGCCTCCGACGGCGACTTGATGGAGGGCATCAGCCAGGAGGCCATCGCGCTCGCAGGCCACCTCAAGCTCAGCAAGCTGATCGTGCTGTTCGACGACAACGGCATCTCGATCGACGGTCCGCTGTCGCTCGCGGATTCAGTGGACCAGGTGAAGCGCTTCGAAGCTTGCGGCTGGAACGCCTCGCGCGTCGATGGCCACGATCCCGCAGCCATTGCCGAAGCGATCGAGCGGGCGCGGCACTCCGACAAGCCGACGATGATCGCCTGCAAGACCACCATCGGCTATGGCGCGCCGACCAAGGCCGGCAAGTCGTCCGCGCACGGCTCCCCGCTCGGCGCCGACGAGATCAAGGGCGCGCGCGAAAAGCTCGGCTGGAGCGAGGCGCCGTTTGCGA
This sequence comes from Rhodoplanes sp. Z2-YC6860, assembly GCF_001579845.1. Classification (GTDB taxonomy): domain Bacteria; phylum Pseudomonadota; class Alphaproteobacteria; order Rhizobiales; family Xanthobacteraceae; genus Z2-YC6860. Next base: position 2,121,526 of record NZ_CP007440.1, on the reverse strand, counting down.
TCCCGGCCGACGTGCTAACGCAATGGCGCGCCGCGGGACAGCGCTCCAAGAGCACCCGCGCCGCCTGGGACAAGCGGCTTGCGGCGCTTCCCGCCGACAAACGCGCCGAGTTCGAGCGAAGGATGCGCGGCGACCTGCCGGGCACGCTCAACGCAGCCATTCGCCAAGTGAAAGAAAAGCTCCACGCCGAGCCCAAGGAAATCGCGACGCGCACGGCCTGCGAGTTCGCGCTGGAGAGCATCATCCCGGCGGTGCCGGAGATGATCGGCGGCTCAGCCGACCTCACCGGCTCCAACAACACCCGCACCAAGTCGATGAAGGCGATCACGCCCGCCGATTTCTCCGGCCGCTTCGTGCACTGGGGCATCCGCGAGCACGGCATGGCCGCGGCCATGAACGGCATGGCGCTGCATGGCGGCATCATTCCCTACAGCGGCACCTTCCTGGTGTTCTCCGATTACTGCCGGCCGTCGATCCGGCTGGCCGCGCTGATGGGCGAGCGGGTGATCCATGTGATGACCCATGACTCCATCGGCCTCGGCGAGGACGGCCCGACCCACCAGCCAGTCGAGCATCTGGCGGCGCTCCGCTGCATTCCGAACGTCAACGTGTTCCGCCCGGCCGACGCGGTCGAAACCGCCGAGTGCTGGCAGCTTGCGCTGGAAGGCCGCGAGACGCCGAGCGTTCTGGCGCTGACGCGCCAGAACGTGCCGCAACTCCGAAGGACCCTCGACGAGCGCAACAAATGCGTGAACGGCGCCTATGAGATTTCGCCAGCCGAAGGCACCGCTCAAGTTTCGATCTTCGCCACCGGCTCGGAGGTATCGCTTGCGGTCGAGGCACAGAAGCTCCTCGCCGCCAAAGGCGTGCCGGCCCGCGTGGTCTCGGTGCCCTGCTTCGAATTGTTCCAGGCGGCGCCGGACGAGGTCCGCCGCGCAGTGATCGGCGACGCGCCTGTGAAAGTGGGCGTCGAGGCCGCTGTCCGGCAGGGCTGGGACTCCATCATCGGCTCGGACGGTATCTTCGTCGGGATGAGCAGCTTCGGGGCCAGCGCGCCCTACAAGGAGCTGTATAACCATTTCGGCATAACGGCTGCGAAGGTTGCCGATGCCGCGTTGAGCAAGCTGGGGAAAAGGTGATAACAACCCACCCAGCCTAGGTTCTTTTCTTCGTCACGGCCGGGCCCGAAAAGCGCGAAAGCGCCGTCTGAGGGGTTAAGTCCCGGCCGTTCGCGTCCTATCTGTAAGGCTGCGAATGCCCTTCGGGCGTGACCATCTACAAGCGGGAGCGAACATGACTGTCCGGGTAGCGATCAATGGATTTGGCCGGATCGGCCGCAACGTGCTGCGCGCCATCGCCGAAGCAGGCCGCCACGATATCGAGGTTGTCGGCATCAACGACCTCGGCCCGGTCGAGACCAATGCCCACCTGCTCCGCTACGACAGCGTGCACGGCCGCTTCCCGGGTCAGGTCACCGTCAAGGGCGACACCATCAGCGTCGGCAACGGCGCCATCAAGGTGACGGCTGAGCGCGACCCCTCGAAGCTTCCCTGGAAGGATCTCGGCGTCGACATCGCGCTGGAGTGCACCGGCATCTTCACCGCCAAGGACAAGGCTTCGGCCCATCTGACCGCGGGCGCCAAGCGCGTGCTGGTCTCGGCGCCGGCCGACGGCGCCGACCTGACCGTCGTGTTCGGCGTCAACCACGACAAGCTGACGAAAGATCACAAGATCGTCTCCAACGCCTCCTGCACCACCAACTGCCTCGCCCCGGTCGCCAAGGTGCTCAACGATGCGGTCGGCATCGACAAGGGCTTCATGACGACGATCCACTCGTACACGGGTGACCAGCCGACGCTCGACACCATGCACAAGGATCTCTACCGCGCCCGCGCCGCGGCGCTGAACATGATCCCGACCTCGACGGGCGCCGCGAAGGCGGTGGGCCTCGTGCTGCCGGAACTCAACGGCAAGCTCGACGGCGTCTCGATCCGCGTGCCGACGCCGAACGTCTCGGTCATCGACTTCAAGTTCGTGGCCAAGAAGGCCACCACCAAGGACGAGATCAACGGCGCGATGAAGCGCGCCGCCGAGCAGCAGCTCAAGGGCGTCCTCGGTTACACCAACGATCCGAACGTCTCGGGTGACTTCAACCACGATCCGCACAGCTCGATCTTCCACATGGACCAGACCAAGGTCATGGACGGCACTCTGGTGCGCGTCATGTCCTGGTATGACAACGAGTGGGGCTTCTCCAACCGCATGGCCGATACGGCCGTGGCGATGGGCAAGCTGATCTGATCCGCACCGGAAGGCGCGGTCATGAGCTCGTTTCGCACGCTCGATCAGGCTGACGTCAGGGGCAAACGCGTTCTGTTGCGCGTCGACCTCAACGTCCCGATGGAGAACGGTCATATCACCGACGCGACGCGCATCGAGCGCGTCGCGCCGACCATCACGGAACTTGCCGACAAGGGCGGCAAGGTGATCATCCTCGCCCATTTCGGGCGGCCGAAAGGCCCGGACCCGAAGGAGTCGCTGAAGCCCGTTGCGGCAGCAGTCGCGCATATCGTGAAGCGGCACGTCGCGTTTGCCGAGGATTGCATCGGCGAGAAAGCCGCCGCGGCGGTCGCGGCGATGAAGCCCGGCGATATCCTTTGCCTGGAGAACACCCGCTTCCACAAAGGCGAGGAAAAGAACGACCCGGCGTTCGTTGCCGAACTCGCCAAGCTCGGCGATCTCTGGGTCAACGACGCGTTTTCCGCGGCGCATCGCGCCCATGCCTCGACCGAAGGGCTCGGCCACAAGCTTCCGGCCTATGCGGGCCGCACTATGCAGGCCGAACTCGAGGCGCTCGACAAGGCGCTGGGCGCGCCGAGGCGGCCGGTGGTTGCGATCGTCGGCGGCGCCAAGGTCTCGACCAAGCTCGATCTGCTCGAAAACCTGATCGCCAAGGTCCAGGGCCTGGTGATCGGCGGAGCCATGGCCAACACCTTCCTGCACGCCCAGGGCGTCAACGTCGGCAAATCGCTGGTCGAGAAGGACCTCGCCGACACCGCCCGCCGCATCCTGGACAAGGCCGACGGCGCAGGCTGCGCCATCATCCTGCCGGTCGACGCCGTGGTGGCGTTCCATTTCGCCGCCAATGCGCCGTCGCACCTCTATGGCGTCGACGCCATTCCGGCCGACGGCATGATGCTCGACATCGGCGACCAGTCGGTCGACCGCATCAAGGGCGCGCTGGACGACGCCGCTACTCTGGTGTGGAACGGCCCGGTCGGCGCCTTCGAAGTGCAGCCGTTCGACAAGGCCACCATGGCGCTGGCGCGGTATGCGGCGGCGCGCACCAAGGCCGGCAAGCTCATATCCGTGGCAGGCGGTGGCGACACTGTGGCGGCGCTGAATGCCGCAGGCGTCGCTAACCAATTTACCTATGTTTCCACCGCCGGCGGCGCTTTCCTGGAGTGGATGGAAGGCAAGGCCTTGCCCGGCGTCGAGGTGTTGAGGCAAAAATAGTTCCGACAATGACATTGCGGCGCAACCTCGCGCGCCGAAAATCGTTCTCGGGTCATCACCCACAGGCATCAGGGAGCACGCGATGAATCTCGCAGACCTCAACAAAGTCGCGGAGGCCATGGTCGCGTCCGGCAGGGGCATTCTGGCCGCCGACGAGTCCACAGGCACCATCAAGAAGCGGTTCGACGCCATCAATGTGGAGTCGACCGAGGACAACCGGCGCGACTATCGCGAGATGCTGTTCCGCTCGGAAGGCATGAAGAACATCTCCGGCGTCATCCTCTACGACGAGACCATCTGGCAGAAGGCGAAAGACGGCACGCCGCTGGTCGACATCATCAAGAAGGCCGGCTCGATTCCCGGCATCAAGGTCGACGAGGGCGTCCAGCCGCTGCCCGGCTGTCCGGGCGAGACCATCACGGTCGGCCTCGACAAGCTCGCCGAGCGGCTGAAGAAATACTACGAGCAGGGTGCGCGCTTTGCGAAGTGGCGCGCCGTGATCGACATCGCTCAGGGCATCCCGACCGCTGCGGCGATCCGCACCAACACCCACGCGCTGGCCCGCTATGCCGCGCTATGCCAGGCCGCCCAGATCGTGCCGATCGTCGAGCCCGAGGTGCTGATGGACGGCGATCATGACATCGACCGCTGTTACGAAGTTACCACGGCGGTGCTCAAAGCCCAGTTCGAAGAGCTGTTCCATCAGCGCGTCCCGCTCGAAGGCATCGTGCTGAAGCCGAACATGGCGATCTCGGGCAAGAAGAACGGCAAGCGCGCCGGCGTCGACGAGGTCGCGGAGAAGACAGTCCGCATGCTGAAGAACTGCGTGCCGGGTGCGGTGCCGGGCATCGCGTTCCTGTCGGGCGGCCAGTCCGACGAGGAGGCGACCGCACATCTCGATACCATGAACAAGATCGGCGGCCTGCCCTGGCAACTCACCTTCTCCTATGGCCGCGCGCTGCAGCACGCGCCGCAGAAGGCGTGGTCGGGCAAGAGCGAGAACGTCGCGGCCGCGCAGCGTGTGTTCGCGCATCGCGCCGCCATGAACGGCCTCGCCTCCAAGGGCCAGTGGAAGCAGGATCTGGAGAAGAAGGCGGCGTAGTTCGACGCTTTCACAAGATGCGGCCTGACGGCCGCCTTGCAGGCCTGACCGGCTGAACCTACCCTTCCCCGGCGTGTCCTCATGCCGGGGATTTTCTTATGCGAAGTCTGTTGAAGCGGCTGCTGCCGCTTGCGTTGGCTCTGGTCGCATTCAAGGCTCCGGCCACTGCCGAGACCTACCCGAGCAAGACCATCACCATCATGCCGCTGCTCGCGGCCGGCACCGGGCTCGATGTCGTGGTGCGACTCTATGCCGAGCAACTGTCGCAGCACTTTGGCAAGCCGGTTGTGGTCGAGAACAAGCCGGGCAGCGCAGGCCTTGCCGGTATCGCCGCGCTGAAGGCTGCGCCCGCGGACGGTTACACGCTGACCGTTGCCACCAGCGCCGTGATGGCAATCCGGCCGACCCTGCTGAAGAGCCCGCCTTACGACGCGCAGAAGGATTTCATCCCGATCGCGCTCTACGTGAAATCGCAGTTCATCCTGATCGTCGATCCGAAGCTGCCGATCCATTCGGTCCCGGAGCTCATTCAATACGTCAAGGAAAGACCGGGCCAGCTCAGTTATTCATCGTCGGGCGTCGGTGGCGCGCCGCATCTGTCGGCCGAATACATGAAGCAGCGCTTCGGCCTCGACCTCGCGCATGTGCCTTATCGCAACAGCCCACAATCCATCGCAGACGTCGCGGCGGGCCACATCGCCATGGCATTTGCCGAAGCCGGCGCGTCGCTGCCGCTCATCCATGACGGCAAGCTCCGCGCGCTCGCGGTGACGTCATCGACGCGGCTGCCGACCGTGCCCGACCTGCCGCCGTTCGGCGAAGCCGTTGGTGTGCCCGACTTCGAAACCGTGTCGTGGCACGTGCTGCTCGCGCCGGCCGGCACGCCGCCCGACGTGGTGGCGAAGCTTCACAGCGAAATGAAGCGGATCATGGAGACGCCCGACATCCGCAAGAAGGTTGCCGACGTCGGCCTGATCCCACTCGATATCGCGCCGGTGGAAAGCCAAATAGCCTACATCAAGGCCGAAGGTGAGAAGTGGGGCACGCTCGTGCGGAAGCTTGGACTCGAGGGCTCTCAGTAGCTCCAGGCTTCGCGCACAAGCAGGTGCGCCCCATGAGCCTTATTCCGGCTCGCCGTGCTCTTCCATGCAGGCCCGATAGACACCTCTTGGCGTGGCCTGCTGGTTGAAGCCCTTGAACCCTGCGATGCGACCGTTGCATTCGCGCAGCGCCTTGGCGCGGTCGAACGACACCCCTTCGTCCAGGACTTCGATCGCTTGTGCCCGCGCCGCGAAGCCGTGATGAGCGCTCTTTGCCAGAGCCGGTGTCGCGATAGCCGCAACGGCAAGTGACAAGGCCAGCGCCACACCGGCCGTTTGGATATTGATCATGGTGGTCTCCGTCGTTTTGTCGGCTCTGCGCCCCGCGCCTTGGTGGCCGCGGCGTCGAGGCCGGAACGGACAAGTGGGGATCACTTGGTGGTGGAGTAATGCGGCCTCCGCATCGGTGGTTTGCTTCCCAACCCTCTTGCAAAAATAGGGGTATATGCGCGCTTTCCGTTCGGCGCGCCGGAGATGTGCGTAAACGCACTTGCGCCCGTACGCCCTCTCCGCAAGCGCAATCGAAAACCCCAGCAGTAAGCATGCTCTCTCGCGCCAAGATTTGGCCCGTTTCTCCGTAGTAGGTTGGGTCCGGGTTGTGGGCCGCATCTCATGCTTCTTCGTATTCTCTCGACGCTGCTGGCTGTCCTCGCGGCAACGCCGGCATCTGCGCATCCCCATGTTTGGGTGACGTTTCACAGCGAGGTTGTTTACGCGTCCAAAGGGATGATGACCGCGATCCGCCATGTCTGGACGTTCGACGACATGTATTCGGCCTTTGCGCTTCAAGGCATCGCTCATGCGAAGAAGGGCGAATACACCCGCAATGAGCTGACGAGTCTGGCTCAGCTCAACATGAAGTCGCTCAAGACCTACGACTATTTCACCTACGCCAAGGCCGACGGCAGGAAGGCCGCCTTTTCGGGCCCTGTCGACTATTGGCTGGAGTACATCGCTTCGACGCTGACGCTGCATTTCACCTTGCCGCTCAAAACGCCGACCGCAGCCAAATCGATGGAGATCGAGGTTTACGACCCCACGATCTTCGTCGATTTCGAGTTCGCAAAGGACAAGCCTGCTTCGCTAGAAGGCGCGCCGGAGTGTCGGCTCAAGCAGGAGTTTCCGCGTCAGCCAACAAGCCGCGAGCAGCAACAGATGGGCGAGCTCGACAACAACCCCGATGCGCTCTCCAAGACCTATGGCGAGGTGTTCGCCAACAAGATTTTCGTAACCTGTCCCTGAGAGCATGTTGCCGCCTTACCGTCCGTTCAAGACGGTCTGTGGCTCGGGATGCACTTGCGGCGTTTTCACGATATTCTCTTTGTGAACGCTGCCATTCCCATTTCCGCCCCATTGCAATCGCAATCCGACGCCCATGGCCAGAACGCCGAAAGATTCCAAGACAACATACGAGCGCCCTGCCCCGCGGCTTTATCTCGTCACGCCGCCGGTGGGCGCGGCCGAGCGCTTTGCCGCGGCGCTGAAGGTTGCGGTCGGCGCGGCCGACGTCGCGGCGGTGCTGCTCAGACTCGAGCCTGCAGGCGAGCGCGAACTGACCAACCGGGTGAAAGCGCTGTCCGCGATCGTGCAGCCGACCGGCGCCGCGCTGGTGCTCGACGGTCATGCCGAACTCGCCGGCCGCTCGGGCGCCGACGGTGCACATCTGACCGGCCTCGCGGCATTCTCAACCGCGGTCGACAGCCTCAAGCCCGCGCGGATCGCGGGCTGCGGCGGCCTGCACAGCCGCGATGACGCCATGGCCGCGGGCGAACGCGGCGCCGACTATGTGATGTTCGGCGAGTTGGAGGCGGACGGCAGCCGGCCGTCATTTGGCGCGATCCTCGAACGCGTCGGGTGGTGGGCCGACCTGTTCGAGGTGCCGTGTGTGGCCTATGCGGCCACGCTCGACGAGGTGGGACCGCTCGCCGCAGCCGGGGCCGATTTCGTTGCGATCGGCGGCAGCATCTGGGACGATCCGCGCGGTCCAGCGGCGGTCGTCGCGGAAGCGGGGGCGAAGCTCGCACTGCCGGAGAAGGTTTGAATGAACGTCGTCTGGAACGCTTCGCGGATCGGAGCCGCAGCCCTCGCCGCGGCCCTGCTGTCGCAGGCCGCGCTGGCACAGCCGAAACCCGCGCCGCAGCCCAAGCCTTCGCAGCCAAGTTCTGCCGCCCCGCCGGCGGCCAGTTCCGACGAGGGCGACGTCGCCTATGCCGCATTCCAGCGCGGTCTCTATCTCACAGCGTTTCGCGAAGCCACCAAACGCGTCGACGAGAAGAACGACCCGAAGGCCATGACGCTGCTCGGTGAGCTCTATGCCGACGGGCTCGGCGTGCCCAACGACGATAAAAAGGCCAACGAGTGGTACAAGCTCGCCGCGGCGCGCGGCGACCGCGAGGCGATCTTTGCGCTCGCGATGTTCCGCCTCAGCGGGCGCGCCGGTCCGACTGACCGCGCCGCGGGCGCGAAGCTCCTCGGCGACGCCGCCAAGCTCGGCCATATCATCGCGGCTTACGACCTCGCCCTGCTCTATCTCGAAGGCCAGCTCTTGCCGCAGGATTTCACACGCGCGGCCGAGTTGATGAAGACCGCCGCCGACGCCGGCAACCCGCAGGCGCAATACGCGCTCGCCACCTTCTACAGGGAAGGCCGCGGCGTGAAGATGAACGCGCAGGAGGCGACGCGGCTGCTCGCGGCGTCGGCCCGCGCGGGCTACACCGACGCCGAGGTCGAATACGCCATCGCGCTGTTCAACGGCACCGGCGTGAAGCAGGACGAGCGCGCCGCGGGCGAATTCCTGCTGAAGGCCGCCAAGAAAAACAGCGCGCCGGCGCAGAGCCGGCTGGCGCTGATGTACGCGTCGGGCCGCGGCATCAAGGCCGATCCGGTGGAAGCCGCGCGATGGCACATGATCGCCGTCGCCGGCGGCAGCAACGACCAGTACCTCGAAGACTTCGTGCGCAAGATGAACCCGGCAGACCGGGCCAAGGCCGAGGAGAAGGCCAAGCCCTGGATCGCCCTGATGCAGGTTCGCGGGCCGACCCCGTTCGATCAGACCCAGCCAACGGCGCAACAGCCGACCCAGGCCCAGACACTGACGCCGCCGGCTCAGGCAAAGCCTTGACGGCGCTCGCCGGGTCGGGGCATCTGCACCGCTGGCGAACGAAATAAGGCGGCGGCGGACAGTTCATGGCCAAGATCAGCGGCAGCGAAATCCGGCCCGGCATGGTGCTGGAGCACGACGGCTCGCTCTGGGCCGCCGTCAAGACCGTCGCGGTGAAACCCGGCAAGGGACCGGCCTACAACCAGGTCGAGTTGAAGAACATTCTCGACGGCCGCAAGCTCAACCAGCGTTTCGGCGGCACCGACCGTGTCGAGGAAACCGAAGTCGAGCGCCGGCAGTTTCAGTTTCTCTACAAGCAGGGCGACCAGCTCGTATTCATGGACACCGCAACATATGACCAGATCGAGCTCGCCGAGGATTTCGTCGGCGAGCGCTCGAGCTTCCTGCAGGACGGCATGAACGTGCAGGTGCAGCTGCATCAGGACCGGCCGATCGGCATCAAGCTGCCCGAGACCGTGGTGCTCGAGATCGCCGAGGCTGATCCGCACATCAAGGGCCAGACCGCCTCGTCGTCCTACAAGTCGGCAACGCTGGAAAACGGACTGCGCATCCAGGTGCCGCCCTTCATCGAAGCCGGCGAGAAGATCGTCGTCTCGACCGACGAAGTCACTTACGTGCGGCGGGCCGAGTAAATGCCTCATTCCGCACTGCTCAACGTGATGGTTGGAGCGGCCCGCAAGGCCGCACGCTCGCTGAAGCGCGACTTCGGCGAGGTCGAGAACCTGCAGGTCTCGATGAAGGGGCCTGCGAACTTCGTCACCGCCGCTGACCGCCGCGCCGAGGAGACGCTCTACACGGAGCTATCCAAGGCGCGCCCGGGCTATGGCTTCCTCGGTGAGGAAGGCGGCAGCCGCGAGGGCAGTGACCCGACCCACCGATGGATCGTCGATCCGCTCGACGGCACCACCAACTTCCTGCACGGCATTCCGCAGTTCTGCATTTCGATCGGGCTCGAACGCTCCGGCAGCATGGTGGCCGGCGTGATCTACAATCCGATCACCGACGAGCTGTTCACTGCCGAACGCGGCAAGGGTGCGTTCCTCAACGATAGGCGTATTCGCGTCGCGGCGCGCACGCGTCTGATCGACACGGTGATCGCCTGCGGCCTGCCGCATCACGGCCGTGGTGATTTGGAACTCGGCATCAAGGAATTGAGCGCGGTGCAGGACCGGGTCGCAGGCCTGCGACGGTTCGGCGCGGCGGCGCTCGACCTCGCCTATGTGGCGGCCGGCCGGCTCGATGCCTACTGGGAGCAGAACATCTCGCCCTGGGATATGGCGGCCGGTATCGTGCTGGTCCGCGAGGCCGGCGGCTATGCCACCGACATCGAGGGCGGCGACGCGATGTTCGACAAACGCAATATCGTGGTCGGCAACGAGACCGTGCACCGCGAATTGCAGAAAATCCTCAAGGCCGCGGGCAAATAATCGCGCTGCCGCAGCAGTTTGTTCGTTGCGGCGCGAGTGGACCGTTTCGCCGCGATTTGCGTTGATTAGGCCAGAACCGGCATTACTTTCGCCGCATGCGTGCCATAATGTGGCTACGTGCTTCGGCGACGAAAAGGCCAACCATGGCGAAAGACGTCGATCCCTTCAAAGTGTCCTCACCGCGAATCTTCCTGGTGAGGATGCTGATTTTTCTTATTTTGTGCAGCCTGATCGTCGTCGTCATCCATCCGCAGATCCTGACGGCCTTCAAAGCCAATCCGCCACTCAACGCGCTGATCATCGGCGTGCTGCTGATCGGCATCATCCTGTCGTTCCGGCAGGTCATCCGGTTGTTTCCCGAGGTCGCATGGGTCAACAGCTTCCGGCTGGGCGATCCGGCTGTCGCCCAGGAACGGCCACCGTCCCTGCTCGCGCCGATGGCCGCCATTCTCCGGGACCAGGCCGGCCGCATGTCGATCTCGTCGCAGACCATGCGGACGCTGCTCGACTCCATCGCCATCCGGCTGGACGAGGCGCGCGAAATTTCGCGCTACATGACCGGGCTGCTGATCTTTCTGGGCCTGCTCGGCACCTTCTGGGGCCTGATCGAGACGGTGAGCTCGGTCGGCGGCGTCATCAACAACCTCAAGGTTGGCGGCGACGCCAGCGCGGTGTTCGATTCATTGCGTGACGGTCTCTCCGCACCGCTGTCCGGCATGGGCATCTCGTTCTCGTCCTCGCTGTTCGGTCTCGCGGGCTCGCTGGTGCTGGGCTTCCTCGACCTGCAGATGAGCCAGGCGCAGAACCGCTTTCACACCGACCTGGAAGACTGGCTCGCCACCACGGTGAGCGACATCAACACCGTCCCCGACCCCTCCGCGATCCCGATCGGGAACAGCATCGGCGACATGGGTATGGCAATCGAGCGGCTGCGCGAAGCCATGCTGCAAGGGGGCAGCGGTCCGAACTCCGGCAAGGCCGCGACCACCGCCATGGCCAACCTCGCCGAAGCGATCCAGGGCCTCGTGCATCATATGCGCACCGAGCAGCAGATGATCCGCGACTGGGTCGACTCGCAGGCCGAACAGCACCGCGAAGTGCGCAGGCTCCTCGAAACGATGGTTCAGGAGCGCGTCGATCGATGATCGCGGCTGTACGAAAGCGGATGATCTGACATGGCACTGTCGCGCGCCCGTCGCGGGACTCGTGGGATCGACTACTGGCCGGGCTTCGTCGACGCGCTGTCGACGCTGGTTCTCGGCATCGTGTTCATGCTCACCGTATTCGCAGTGGTGCAGTTCTTCCTGGCGCAGGAGGTCACCGGCAAGGACACCGCGTTGTCGCGGCTCTCGGCGCGCATCGCGCAGTTGTCCGACCTGCTGTCGCTGGAGCAGACCAACAAGGTGTCGCTCGAGGAACAGATCGCGCAGTTGCGCGCGAGCCTCTCCAGCACCGAAGGCGAGCGCGACCGCTACAAAGGCCTCTATGAGGGCCAGAGCGGCAACTCGCAAGGCCAGGTTTCCGATCTGACCACGAAGCTCGACTCCGAGAAGCAGGTGTCGCTGCGCGCACTCGCCCAGGTCGAGATCCTCAACCAACAGATTTCGGCGCTGCGCCGTCAGCTCGAGGCCGTCGAGCAGGCGCTGGACGTCTCGGAGAAGAAGGGCCGCGAAGCGCAGACCCAGATCGAAAGCCTCGGCCAGCGGCTCAATCTCGCGCTGGCCCAGCGCGTGCAGGAATTGTCGCGGTATCGCTCCGACTTTTTCGGCAAGCTGCGCGACATCCTTGGCAACCGCCCCGACATCCGCATCGTCGGCGACCGCTTCGTGCTGCAGTCCGAGGTGTTCTTCGACACCGGCCAGGCGGTGCTGAAGCCCGAAGGCCGTGCCGAGCTCGACAAGATCGCAGCGGTGCTGCTCGACGTCAGCAAGCAGATTCCGCAGGAGATCGCCTGGGTGCTGCGCGTCGACGGCCACACTGACGTGCGTCCGATTTCCGGTGGTCGCACCAACTGGGATCTGTCGGCGTCGCGCGCCATCGCGGTGGTGCAGTATCTGATCAGCAAGGGTCTGCCGCCGCAGCGCCTTGTCGCCGCGGGCTTCGGCGAATTCCAGCCGATCGATCCCGGCGCCACCGAGGAAGCCTACAGCCGCAATCGGCGCATTGAACTGAAGCTGACCGAGCGGTGAAAGCGTCCTCCTCGCCCCCTCTGAAGCTGCGCAACTACACCGCTGACGACGAAGAGGCGGCGATCGAGCTGTGGCGCCGCACCTGGCAACAGGCCTATCCGCGGATCGACTTCACCGAGCGCGTGCCCTGGTGGCGCGAGCGCTGGCGCAACGAACTGGTGCCGGTGGCCAGGATCGTGGTCGCCGAGATGGATGGCATCCTGGAAGGCTTCGTCACGGTCGATCCCAAGAGCGGCTATCTCGATCAGATCGTGGTGGCGCCGGAGTTCTGGGGCAGCAACGTGGCGCTGATGCTGCTCGACGCGGGAAAGCGCATCTCACCGGCGCTGCTGGAATTGCTGGTGAACAAAGACAACGCCCGCGCCATCGCGTTCTACGAGAAGAACGGATTTTCGTATGTGGGCGAGGACGTGAACCCGGTGTCCGGCCGGCCGGTCAATCGGATGCGGTGGCGGCCGTAAGGGCTGCGAAACTTACTCAGAGAACAGCTAAACGCAGACGGTTGCGTTTGCCCATGCTGGTGCCCCTGCGTCCCCTCCCCCGCAAGCGGGAGAGGGAGCGCACCGTTCGTGCTGGGAGGGAAGTGCAGTGAACGCGACTACTCGTCGTCCTTGTCGTCCGACTTGCCGCCGCCGAGCTGTTTGAGCTTGGCGAACACCGCCGCGGTGTCGAGGTCTTCCTTCGACTTCTGAGCGGCCGGGCTCTCCGGCTCTTCCGGCGCCTGCGGCGCGGTGGTGACGGCGGCGGGCAGCAGCGTGACGCCGCTTTCGGCCGGCGCCGGCTTCTCCTTCGAGGCACGCTGCACCTCGAAATCGAGGTCGATCTGGGTGCACAGGCCGAGCGTCACCGGGTCGAGCGGCGTAAGGCTTGCCGCGTTCCAGTGCGTGCGGTCGCGGATGCCGGCGATGGTCGACTTGGTGGTACCGACCAGCCGCATGATCTGGGCGTCTTTGAGTTCCGGATGGTTCCGGAGAAGCCAGAGGATCGCGTTCGGGCGGTCCTGACGACGCGACACCGGGGTGTAACGGGGGCCCTTCTTCTTCGGGCCGAGCTTGACCTCCGGCAGGCCGACCTTGGGCTTGGAGAGCAGCAGCTTGTGGTCGGGGTCGGCGACGGCCTTCTCGATCTCCTCGCGGGTCAGCTGCCCGGTCTGGATCGGGTCCAGGCCCTTGATCCCCTGGGCGGCGTCGCCGTCGGCGATCGCCTTCACTTCGAGGGGGTGCAGCTTGCAGAATTCGGCCACTTGGTCGAACGACAGCGCCGTGTTCTCGACCAGCCAAACCGCGGTCGCTTTGGGCATCAATGGCGCTTCTTGCATGGGTAAGCCTCCTCTGTGCCCCGCCCGCCCTTCCGGACGAGGCCCCGTGTCATACAATGATGACTGGAATAGACCCGGAATATAGGCATTTGAGCCTTGGAAGTCCAATAAAAGGCGGCTCGGCTTGACAGAACGTACCCCGGAACCTCATTTCTCACCCATGAACGCAGAAAACGCCGCAAGTTCCGACAAGCCTCTGCTGAAGGTCCTGCTGTGTTCGCCGCGCGGTTTCTGCGCCGGCGTGGTCCGGGCCATCGATTCGGTCGAGCAGGCGCTCAAGCGCTATGGCGCCCCGGTTTATGTCCGCCACGAGATCGTCCACAACCGCTATGTGGTGGAGAGCCTGAAGGCCAAGGGCGCGATCTTTGTCGAAGAGCTCGACGAGATCCCCGAGACCAACGCCCCGGTGATCTTTTCGGCCCACGGCGTGCCGAAATCGATCCCCGAAGAGTCGCAAAGGCGGAACTTCTTCCATCTCGACGCCACCTGCCCGCTGGTCACCAAGGTGCACCGTGAGGCCGAGATCCATCACAAGCGCGGCCGCGACATCCTTTTGATCGGCCATGCCGGCCACCCCGAAGTCGTCGGGACCCTGGGCCAATTGCCGGACGGCGCAATCACGCTCGTGCAGACCGTGGAGGAGGCCGAGACGGTCACGCCACGCGATTCCAACAATCTCGCTTACGTCACGCAGACGACGCTGTCGCTCGACGACACCGCCGAGATCGTCGCGACCCTGAAGCGGCGCTTCCCCAACATCATCGCGCCTCACAAGGAAGACATCTGCTACGCCACCACCAACCGCCAGGAGGCCGTGAAGCGCGTGGCGCCGACGGTCGATGCCCTGGTCGTGGTCGGGGCGCCGAACTCGTCGAACTCGCGACGCCTGCAAGAGGTCGCCGAGCGCGAGGGCTGCCGCTATTCGGTGCTGGTGCAGCGCGCCGCCGACATCGACTGGTCGAAGTTCGAAGGCATCAAGACGCTGGGCGTCACCGCCGGCGCGTCGGCGCCGGAGGTGCTGGTCGAGGAAATCCTCGACTCGTTTGCAGCGCGCTACAAGCTCGATGTCCAGACTGTGTCCGGCGCGGACGAATCCGGCATGTTCTTCCCTCTGCCGCGGCAGCTTCGGGATACGGCCGCGGCCTGATTCTTGACTGTCACGGAAAGCCTTATCCACGCGGTCATTCCGGGGCGCGCTGAAAGCGCGAACCCGGAATCCAGAAACATCAAGACCTCCTGCTTTTCTGGATTCCGGATCGCCCCTTTCGGGGCGTCCGGAATGACGGTGGAGAGGGGCTTGACGAGACCGCCCAACGCAGGGCCCAACTTGCGCCATGGCCGTCTACACCGATGTTCCGACCGAAGCGCTCGCGAGCTTTCTCGCGGGCTATGACATCGGCGAGTTGCTCTCCTACAAGGGCATCGCCGAAGGCGTCGAGAACTCCAACTTCCTGGTCCACACCAGCACCGGCCATTTCATCCTGACGCTTTACGAAAAGCGTGTCGCCGTCGGCGATGTGCCGTTCTTCCTCGCGCTGATGGAGCATCTGCACGCGCGCGGCATCACCTGCCCGCAGCCGGTCGCCGCCCGCAACGGCGGCACGCTCGGCACCCTGTGCGGCCGGCCCGCCGCGATCGTGACCTTTCTCGACGGCATGTGGATGCGGCGGCCGGATGCCGGACATTGCGCAGCGGTCGGCGAGGCGCTGGCGCGCATGCATCTCGCCGGCTCCGATTTTCCGGGCAAGCGCCGCAATGCGCTTTCGGTCGAAGGCTGGCGGCCGCTGTTCGAGCAAGCGCAGGATCGCGCCGACAGCGTGCAGCCCGGCTTGCGTGCGACCATTGCCGACGAGCTCGGCTTTCTGGAGAAGAGCTGGCCGCGCGGTTTGCCGGCGGGCGTGATCCACGCCGATCTCTTTCCCGACAACGTGTTCTTCCTGGGCGACAAGCTGTCCGGACTGATCGATTTCTATTTCGCCTGCACCGACACTCTCGCCTATGACGTCGCAATCTGCCTCAACGCCTGGTGCTTCGAGCCGGACCATTCCTACAACATCACCAAGGGCCAGAACCTGCTCGGCGCCTACATCAAGACCCGCGCGCTGTCGGACGCGGAGCTTGCAGCGCTGCCGGTGCTCGCCCGCGGCGCTGCGTTGCGCTTTCTGCTGACGCGCCTTGTCGACTGGCTCAACGTGCCAGCCGGCGCGCTGGTGCAGCCGAAGAACCCGCTGGAATATTTTCGCAAGCTTAGATTCCACCAGAAGGCCGCGAGCGTGCGCGACTACGGCATCGCCGAGCGGGTGCGCGTGTGACCGAGGGACCGCACGTCATCGTCCACACCGACGGCGCCTGCTCCGGCAATCCCGGACCGGGCGGCTGGGGCGCAATCCTCACTTATGGCGAGCATGAGAAAGAGCTGAAGGGCGGCGAGCCGCACACCACCAACAATCGCATGGAATTGATGGCCGCAATCTCCGCGCTCGAAGCACTCAAGCGGCCCTCGACGGTCGAAATGCACACCGACAGCAAATACGTGCAGGACGGCATCTCAAAATGGATTCACGGCTGGAAGCGCAACGGCTGGAAGACCGCCGACAAGAAGCCGGTAAAGAATGTCGATCTATGGCAGCGTCTCGACGCCGCGATCCAGAAGCATCAGGTCAAATGGCACTGGGTCAAAGGCCATGCCGGCCATGAGTTGAACGAACGCGCCGACAAGCTTGCGGTTGCCGCCATCGCGGAAATGCGCGCCGCCGGAAAAAACTAAAGCCCCCGCTCCGCTTTCACGAAGCGAGGGCTTTTGCGTTCCGGAAAGATCAAAGGCTCTTGAGCAGAGCATCGCCGCCGGAGACGTCGGCCTTGCCGGGCGCCTCCTCGACGTTGAGCGACTTCACCGTGCCGTCCTGGACCACCATCGAATAGCGGCCCGAGCGCACGCCGAGCCCGCGCTCGGTGAGGTCCGCGGTGATACCGATCGCCTTCGCCCAGGCGGCGCTGCCGTCGGCGAGGAATTCGATGCCGTCGCCGCCCGACGCTTTCTTCCAGGCGTCCATCACGAATACGTCGTTGACGCCCGTGACCGCGACGGTGTCGACGCCCTTGCTTTTGATGGCGCTGAGGTTCTTCACGAAGCTCGGCAGGTGGTTCTTGTGGCAGGTCGGCGTGAAAGCGCCCGGCACCGCGAACAGCACCACCTTCTTGCCCTTGAAGAGTTCATCGGTGGTCATGGGCTTCGGGCCGTCCCCCGTCATCACCGTGAACGTCCCGCTCGGCACCTTGTCGCCAACCTTGATAGCCATGACTTGCTTCCTCTCGCCTCGTTATGGGGGGATTGAGTATGGGCGCCAAAATTAGCGCCTCCGGCGGATTAGTCGAGCCGAAATAAGGCCTCGACAGCCTTGTCGCCAGCCACCGCCGTCAGACGCAATGTGGCGCCGGCGCCGTTTTCGCCGGGCGGCAGCCCATCGAGCTCGAAGGTAAAACGCTGGAGACCTGCCGGCGCGCCGGCCATCGGCTCCGGCACCGGCAGCGCCCACTTGGCGTCGGGTCCTTCGGCATAGAGCACCGGAGCGGCGCCTGCGGGGGCGGCCACGTCGACCACGATTTTGGGCTTGCCCTTGCCCGCTTCTTTGTGCGCGGCGCGGATCGCGAGCGTGCCACCGTCGCCGACCGAACTCATCTTCGGCAGGAGCGCCTCGGCGGTATCAACCACCGTGTCATTCGCGCTGTCGGTCCCGGGCAGCGTCAGCTCGAGATTGGCATCGGCCGGCACGCAGAGCTTCTCACAAACCGCGTAGTCAATCTTGGCGCGCAGCACCGCGGGCTTTTTCGGATCTTTGGGCACCACATGCACCGGCAGCAGCACAGCCTTCTTGTAGCCGATGGAATGACCACCGGCTCCGTCCTCGAACAGAGAGGGCGCCGGGAACAGCACGCTCGCCGACTTCACATTTTCCGATTTGGAAAAATCAAAAGCCGGCGGCACGCCAGAGTCGCCGGGATAACGCCAATAGGTTTTCCAGCCAGGGTTAAGCTTGATCTCGACAGCCGACCGATAAACAGCGGTGTTGCCGGAACCCGACCCACGCGCGGCGATCAGACGCACCGCGGACTGCAATCCCTCATCCCATGCCGATGCATCGCCTGCAGGTGCGGCAGCGACACCCGCTAGACTCGCGATCGCCACAAACAGGGTAAGGCGCCCGGTGCATTTGGTCAGAAACATGATGTCCATTTAGTTGGGCTGCAGTACACGCGCCACTGACATGCTCGTGAACATAACGGGACCCGGTCAATTTGGGAGACGCCTGCGTCCCGAAGTTCTGTTTCCAACGGCAAAGATTGGGAGTAACCTCACGCATATGAAGCTCTCGCGCAAGGTGCTGCAGAAGCGGCCGACGGGCTCCTCGATCGGTCGCGGATTTCTCGACGGGCAGATGTTGATCGCTTCGCCCGGCATGCGCGATGAACGTTTCGCCCGCACCCTGATCTACATGTGTGCACATTCGTCCGAAGGCGCGATGGGCATCGTGATCAACCAGCCGGCGGCGCATATCAGCTTCCGCGATTTGCTGGTGAAGCTCGACGTCATTCCTGAAGCCGACAAGATTGTGCTGCCGCAGCGGGCCGACGGCGTCACCGTTCTCAAGGGCGGGCCGGTGGAGACCGAGCGCGGCTTCGTGCTGCACAGCGCGGACTTCTTCATCGAGAACTCCACGCTGCCGATCGACGAAGGCATCTGCCTCACCGCCACCCTCGACATCCTCAAGGCGATCGCGCGCGGTGACGGGCCGGCAAGCGCGATCCTCGCGCTTGGCTATGCGGGCTGGTCGCCGGGCCAGCTCGAGACCGAAGTGCAACAGAACGGCTGGCTGCATTGCAGCCCTGACGCCGACCTGATTTTCGGGACTGATATCGGCGCGAAATACGACCGTGCGATGAAAAAGATCGGCATCCGCCCCGGCATGCTGTCGAGCGAAGTCGGCCACGCCTGAACTCAACATGGTTCCCCTGTCTCTATACCGCACCGGACTGCTGCTTGCGGCTTTGGTCACGGCTCTGCCTGCCGGTGCCGCCGAAGTGAACGTGATCGCAGCAGGCGCCGTGCGCGGCATCGTCGGCGGCATGATCGACGACTACGCAAAACAGACCGGTCACAAGTTCAATTTCACAGTCGGCCCGACGGGCATGCTGCGCGACGCAATCGCGTCCGGAAAGCCGACCGATCTCGTCATCGTCTCGGCGCCGCTCATGGCCGATCTTGAGAAGACCGGAAAGATCACGCCGGGAAGCCGCATCGAGCTCGGCCGCGTTGGGCTCGGCATCGTGGTTCGCGCCGGCGCCCCGATACCGGACGTGTCGACGCCCGACGCCGTGAAGACGCTGCTGCTCAAGGCCAAAAGCATCGCCTACACCGATCCGAAGCTCGGCGCGACGTCGTCGACGCATCTTCTGAAGATCGCGGAGAACTTCGGCATCAAGGACGACGTCGTACGCAAGGGCCTGCTCGCGACCGGCGGCAACGACGCGGCGGAGAAGGTCGCAAACGGCGAAGCCGAAATCGCGATTGCGCCCATCAGCGATGTCCATGCGAAGGATGCACGCATCGCCGGTGCGCTGCCCGAAGCCATTCAGCTCTGGACGGTCTACGCCGCGGCGATCCCCACGAGCAGCGCCGAGCCCAAAGAGGCGCGCGCCTTCGTTACGGCGCTCACCGCGTCCACCCTGCGCGAGCGGTGGGTCAAGGCCGGCTGGGAGCCGGTCGCGAAATAGCGGTTTGACGGCGCTGCTTGTCCGACTTGACGTCTAGTCACATGTCAACAGCTGACGCTTTCGCGCGTCACGCAAGCAGTCATTTAGGCAGTGGGCAGGCGTGCGTTATCGACCCCTTCCAAGCAGGCGTGGGGCCGGCGACGTTGCTAGGCGCGCGGCGTGAATCGCTTTTATTGCCGAGCCGCGACTTGGCGGCCGGGCCCTGAGGGGGGCACAATATCAGTCGTTTATGAAAATGGTGGCGAGCCACTTTTGAAAAACAGTCGAGAAAATTTCGCTGGCTCGGTAATCGTGGAAATAATCGTATTGCAGATTCTCGCAGTCGCTTGAAACGTCCTTGATCGGATACCTGCAGAGGCTAACCATAACGTATCCTTGCGACGGAGCATTTTTTGGATTCCGGATCGCGAAATTGGTTCGCTGCCCCATTCGTATCTGGACAAGCAGGTTTGCCTCATCCTTGGTAGAAACGAGATGCAAGCGAGAAGAGAGCCCGTCACGCGCGATTTTTCGAAGCTCAGAATTGTCAGCGGCTGAAAGGCCCTGAACGACGAACTTGTCCACGTCAAAAAATGCGCGCGCATCTCGAGCGGCTGCGTTCGCGAGTGTGATCTGAGAGAAATCTCGCAATACACGCTGCTCATCGCTGCTCGACAAAACTTCGTGCGCCGTTAACTGACCTGTGACGGTCAAAAATATGACCATCTGAACGAATGCACGCGTCGCCAATCTGATCCATGAGTGCGCGTGTCGAATCATGTTGATCGCGGTGCACAAGATCTGGAGGTCTCCGACGCAGCGGAAAATTTCTATCGCCGTCTAAACCACTTCACCACGAGGTACGGAATGGCAAAGGACAGCACGATGACAGCCGTTCCGAGGTCCTTCCATTGCGGAGGGCTGCCCCCAGAATTCGTAGCCATTGCTATAGCGCACCAAGAGATACACCACGGCCAGATTGACGAGGCCCGCGATAACAGCTTCGCGTGGCTCCAGAACGTCGTACCAACTTTTCATTTCACAGCAATTTCTCGTGAACGTAAGCGTCGGTTCGAGGAGATAACCAGCACCGGGTTGCTTTGTAGATGCCACTATGACTTCAATTTTACGGAATCAATTTACGTCAAACGACCATATGAAGAAGCCGCTTAGTAGCGCCGCTTGTCCGGCTTGGCGGCCCACTCGCTGAACGCCAATTCCGCTGTCGCATTCGCAACGCGGATCGAAGGGATGCTCCGCTCGGCGAGCGGGATACCGATTTCGCGATAGATGAAATCGTCGTCGAAGCCGATCTTCGCGGCGTCGCTGCGGGTGTTGGAATAGTAGATGCGCTGAATGCGCGCCCAGTAGATCGCGCCGAGGCACATCGGGCATGGCTCGCAGTTCGTGTAGATGTCGCAGCCTTCCAGACTGAAGGTCTCGAGCTTGGCGCAGGCGTTGCGGATCGCAGTAACCTCGGCATGGCCGGTCGGGTCGTTCGCCGAGGTGACCTGATTCCAGCCTTCGGCGATTACCTCGCCGCCGCGCACGATCACTGCGCCGAACGGCCCGCCTTGATTGGCGCGCATCTTTTGCAGCGCCAACGCCGCGGCGCGCTCCATCAGATTGTTCTGGTCCATGGCATGGCCCCGCATTGGCCGGCGCGATGAATCACGACGACAGTGAACCTTATCGGATTCGCTGCAATCTGCGCGCCAAACTCAACCGTTCATTCCCGCGAAAGCGGGAATCCAGTTCTGCCCAAAGGAAGTCTCAGCCTGTTTGCGCTGGGTCCCCGCTTTCGCGGGGACGAACGGGGAGATAGCGAAGCCCTTACCGCGCGGGCTCGAGGTGCTCGCTCTGCAGAAGCTTGCGCGCGGCCTCGGGGCTCATCGGCTCGCCGAACACGTAGCCCTGCGCGTATTCGCAGCCCAGCTGATAAAGCTCGACGGCGTCGGAATCGGTCTCCGCGCCCTCCGCCACCACGTCCATGCCGAGATCATGGGCGAGTGAGATGATCGAGCGCAGGATCACCGGCCGCGTGCCCTTGTTGTTGGTGCGGACGAACGACTGGTCGATCTTGATGGTGTCGAACGGGAAGCGCTGCAGGTAAGCGAGCGACGAATGGCCGGTGCCGAAGTCGTCGAGCGCGATGCCGGCGCCGAGCTCGCGGATGCGGGTGAGCAGCTGCGCAGCATGCTCCGGATTCTCCATGACGAGCGACTCCGTCAGCTCAAGCTTGAGCGAGCCGCGGGCCAATCCTGAGCGCGACAGCACGGTGCGCAGGTCGTGGATGAGGTCGTGGCGCAGGAGCTGCCGTGACGAGACGTTGACGCTGCAGAAGATCGGCTCGCGGGTGCGCACCTGGCGCTGCCAGGCGCCGAGTTGGCGTGCAGTCCGCTCCAGCACGAACAGGCCGAGATCGACGATCAGACCGATCTCTTCGGCGATGCTGATGAACTCGGACGGCGACATCCGGCCCATCTTGGGATGGTCCCAACGCGCCAGCGCCTCGAAGCCTGCGACCGAGCGATCTTCCAGACGGACGATCGGCTGATAAACCAGCGTGATCTCCTCGCGCTCCAGCGCGCGGCGCAATTCGGATTCGAGCGTCAGGCGGTCGGTCTTGCGCGCGCGCATCGCCGGTTTGAACAGCTCGATGCGGTCACCGCCGATCCGCTTGGCGTGATACATCGCGAGCTCGGCGTCCTTCAGCGTTTCTTCCGTGCGGCTCGGCTGGCCGTCGCCGAGCGCAAGCCCGATCGAGGCGGTGAGGAATATCTCGCGGTCATTGAAGGTGATCGGCGCGCGCAGCGTCCGCCGGATGGTTTCGGCGAAGGCAATGAGCCGCGTCGGATCCCGTTCCGACAGCACGATCATGGCGAACTGATCGCCGGTGAGGCGGGCAAGCGTGTCTTGCGGCTTCAGAAGGCGGCCGAGCCGGCGCGCCAGCGTGAGCAGGATCGAATCGCCCACCGCAATGCCGACCGAGTCGTTGACCTGTTTGAAGCGGTCGAGGTCGATCACCACCACGGTCGGCCGAATGTTGGCGTCGGACTTGGCAAACGCCATCACGGCTTCGAGCCGGTCGATGAACAGCTGCCGGTTCGGCAGGCCGGTGAGATTGTCGTGGACAGCGTCGTGGAGAAGACGCTCTTCGGCGGTCTTGAACTCGGTCACGTCGGTGAGCGTGCCGACAAGCCGCACCACCTCGCCATCCGAACCCACCACGGGGCGCGCCTTGAGCGCGAACCAGAGGTAATTGCCTTCCGGAGTCCGCAGGCGGAAGTCCTGCATCAGCCGGCCGCGGCGCTGCTCCAGCACGCTGTCGAGCGCCGCACGGAAGCGGTCGCGGTCGAGCACATGCAGCACGTCGAGCCAGCGCGCGGCGGGACCTTCGAGCGAGCCGCGCTTGAGACCCAAGAGGTGCTCGGTCTCGGGGCTGGTGTAGATGCGGTCGGCCGAGACATCCCAGTCCCAGATCATGTCGCCCGCGCCAGTCAGCGCCAGCGCACGGCGTTCGACGTCGGTCACGATGTTGTGGGTGATGCCGCCCGCGAAAGCATGCTGCATCACGGTGAAGCCGATCAGCATCACGATCAGCACGAGGCCGCCGAGCAAAGCAGGCCCGATGATGTCGTTTTGCACCGAGCCGGTCACCGTCATCACCAGCGCAATCGCCCAGACCAGCAGCAGGAACCAGGTCGGGATCAAAAGCACGGCGCGGTCGTAGCCGTGGGTCGACAGATAGACCACGAGGCCGAAGCCCAGCAGTGCGATGCCGACCAGCGACAGACGGGCGATGCCGGATGCGATCGAAGCATCGATCAACGCAATCACCACCAGCGCCACGAGGCCGGCGAGCCAGCCCAGCGTGATGTGCATGTAGCGGACGTGCCAGCGGCCGAGATTGAGATAGGCGAACAGGAACACCAGCAGGGTGCCGGCAAGGATCGCCTCGCCGGAGGCCCGCCAGATGCGCTCGGCGCCCGACGACATGTCGAACACCTTGCCCCAGAAGCCGAAATCGATGCCGATATAGACCAGCACCGCCCAGCCGAGCGCCGCGGCCGCCGGGAACATCACGCTGCCCTTCACCACGAACAGGATCGTGAGGAACAGCGCCAACAGACCGGCGATGCCGATGACGATGCCGTAGTACAGCGTGAAGCTGTTGACCTTGTCCTTGTAGGCGTCGGGTTCCCACAGATAGAGCTGTGGCAGCCGGTCGGTGCGAAGCTCGGCGATGTAGGTGATCACCGTGCCGGGATCGAGCGTGACCCGGTAGATGTCGGCGGTCGCGCTGTATTGCTGCTCGGGACGCTCGCCGGTGCTCGGCGTGATGGTGACGATGCGGGACAGGCCCAGGTCGGGCAGCAGCAAGCCCGAGCCCACCATCCGGTAATGTGGAACCACGATCAGCCGGTCGATCTGCTCGTCGCCGGAGTTGGCGAGCGCAAACACGGCCCAGTTGGTCGAGCCCTCGCGCGCCGGCTGCTGCATGCGGCGAACGATGCCGTCGGCGCCGGGCGCGGCCGAGACCGCGATGGTGTCGGTGTCGGTGTGGACAACCTCGGCCACGCCGGTGAGGTCGATCGCGGTGACGTCGGTGCGCACGTTGACGGCCTCGACCGCCTGGGCGGCCGGGCTGCCGAAAAGGGCAGCGACGATCAGAAGTGCAGCGAACGGTGCCGCGCGCCAGAAGCTCAAGCGACGCCCTCCGCGTCCGATTGCGAGTGTTACGGCCCCAAGCCAGGCCCCGAGCCAGTCCATGGGTGCCGTAAAGCCCCCAACATTATGCCGATTTCACGGCCTAAACCTCTGGTCCGGCCGACCCTTCCCCAACCGCCATGACTAGCGTTAGCAGCCTGACTTAGCAAGAATTTCCGGCCAAACGGCACGAAGCGCGGGTGATCTGTGCGGCCGGCTCCGTTATGGCGCCTGCAAGCCTGCGGTCGCTTCGCTCCAGTGCCTCATTCGCGAGTTTTCCGGCGGCTTCCGCATGCAGCAGGCCGTAAACCATCGGGAAATACTGATCGGGGTCGTAACTCGTCAGGATCAGGTCGACACCGGCGTTGAGCGCCGCGACGCTCGCGGCCGCAAGGCCGCCCGGGGTTTCGTAAGCCGCCGCCATGCTGAAATCGTCAGTGACGAGGATGCCGCCGTATTTCCACGTCCCCCGCAGGAGCCCCGACACCACCGGCGCCGAGAACGAGGCCGGCCGTTCGGCGTCGATCGCCGTCAGGCGAGCGTGGCCCAGCATGGTAAACATGCCGGGCTGTTGCATCAGAGAACGAAACGGCACCCAATCGGTGCGGGCGAGCTCGTCCGCCGAGGTCGTCAGGCTCGCGCGCTCGAAATGCGTGTCCTCGAACACGCGGCCAAGACCCGGGAAATGCTTGAGCGTGCACTGCACGCCATGCCGACGAAGCCCGTCGCAATAGTCCGCCGCCACCTCGGCCACGATCTTGGGATCGTTGGAGATGGCGCGACTTGAGATGCGCGAATAGCGGTCGTTCGGATTGTCCAGGCCGTGGTCGAGATCGACCACCGGCGCGAAGTTCACATTGATGCCGAGGCTTGCCAGCGACCGGCCGACCTCTTCTGCGTAGCTCCGCACGGCTTGCTGCCGCTCGGTCGCGTCACTGTGCGAGCGGACGATATCGCCGAGCGTCGTCGGCCGTGCCAGCGGCGGCGACATCCGCGAAATCGCCCCACCCTCCTGATCGGTCGCGATCAGCAAAGGCGGCAGGCCCTGCCGCTTCCGGATCGCTTGAAAGCCATCGATCTCCTGGCGGACTGTGCCGGCGTCCTTGTCGCGAACGTTGTGCGCGGTGATGAAGAAGCCCGCGATCGCGCGGCGCTCGATCAGGTCGCGCAGCGCCGCCGGATCGTCGCGATAGCCGATCATGAAATGCCGCCCGAG
The DNA here is from genome assembly GCF_001579845.1 of Rhodoplanes sp. Z2-YC6860. Lineage (GTDB taxonomy): Bacteria > Pseudomonadota > Alphaproteobacteria > Rhizobiales > Xanthobacteraceae > Z2-YC6860. The sequence continues at coordinate 2,096,076 of NZ_CP007440.1, read as the reverse complement.
CCGTTCGACCTGCGCGGCATCGGCGTGCAGCACCTGATAGCGCATCCAACGGAAATGCAGATCGGTGAAGAGCGTCGTGCCGGCCGCGAGCGCCGCGACGATAGCCGTCGCCGCGCCGAGCAAAGTCCCGGGCAACCATTTTGTGCCAAGGCTTCTCGTGCCAAGCCGCCGCATCACGACCTCCAGGACGATCAGAGCAACCGGCAACAGGATCAGCGCCGCGAAGGCCGGCGCGCGGATCGAAGCGAACAACGGCGACCGCCATTCCCAGGCGAGCCAAAGCAGCAAGCCTGCGACGGCGAAACGCAATACGCCCAGCGTCAGAGTCAGAATTCGCCGCACGTGCCGTCAGCCCGCTTCGTTTCAGGGCTGACATCAGCCACGGACTCCGTGGCTACTTTATGACGCAAAGTGAGTGGCGCTTTCAAACCGTCAGAACGATCTTGCCGATGTGCTGGCTCGTTTCCATGCGGGCCTGAGCATCGCCCGCTTTGGCCAGCGGATATGTGGAATCGATCACCGGCTTGATCTTGCCTGCCGCGATCAGCGGCCACACCCGCTCCTCGAGACCGCGCGCAATCGCGGCTTTCTCTGCGACCGTGCGCGGCCGCAAAGTCGAACCGGTGTGATGCAATCGCTTCTGCATCAGCACCGCGAAATTGGCGATGGCCTTCGGCCCGCCGGTGAACGACACCTGCGCGATCACGCCCTGGTCGGCCGCAGCCGCATAGTTGCGGTCGATATAGTCGCCGCCGACGATGTCGACGACGAGATTGGCGCCCTTGCCGCCGGTGGCTTTCTTGGTGGCCTCGACGAAGTCCTCGGTCTTGTAGTTCACCGCAACGTCAGCGCCGATCTTCTTCGCCACCGAGCATTTGTCGTCGGAGCCTGCGGTGGTGACGACATGGCCGCCAAACGCTTTCGCGAGCATGATCGCCGTGGTGCCGATGCCCGAGGTGCCTCCATGCACCAGCACCCAGTCGCCGGGCTTCACATCGGCGCGCATGAACATGTTCTGCCAGCAGGTGAAGAAGGTTTCCGGAATCGCCGCCGCCTCGACCATCGAAAGCCCGGCCGGCACCGGCAGCGCGTGCGGCTCGTAAGCGAGGCAGTAGTTCGCGTAGCCGCCGCCGACCACCAGCGCGCAGACCTTGTCGCCCAACTTCCAGCGCTTCACGTCGGCGCCGAGGGCTGCGACCTCGCCCGCGATCTCGAGGCCCGGGATATCGGTCGCGCCCTTGGGCGGCGGATAGGTGCCCTGGCGCTGGCGCACGTCGGGACGATTGACGCCGGCGGCCGCGACTTTGACCAGGATCTCGCCCGGCCCCGGCACCGGCATCGGCCGCTCCTCCGGCACCAGCATTTCCGGCCCGCCGGGTGTGCGGATCGCAATGGCAGTCATGCGGGCAGGCAGGGTCATGTCGTCCTCGATGTTTGGAAGATCGCGGTTGTAGCGCATGTCCCGGAAAAGCGGACACCGGTTTTCCGGAACGGATATGCGCCAACGCTGTAGTCTTCCGGCCGCAACGTGACAACCGGGCGTGTGACAGCCAGCCGGGCGGAAGCTATTGATTCAATCGAATGCGGGAGGCCCGAGATGCCTGCGACCGACGATGACGACCGGCCGAAGAAAAAAATCTCCCACGAGATCGGTCAGGATCTGACCCTGCTCTCGGTTGGTGAACTCAACGAACGGATCGCGCTGCTCAAGGACGAGATCGCACGGCTCGAAGCCGACATCAAAGGCAAGCAGGCCTCAAAGGCTGCAGCCGATCTGTTTTTCAAGAAGTGACGCGCGTCAGCGGACTGGCGCCGCTTGGGTTCGGAAGTTCGCGCCGTTAACCGCCCGTTAACCATAACAGCGCGTCGGTTTCATAAAGATTAACTTAAAATTAAGCTTTCTCGTTCATTACTCACACCCGTCCATCTTCATGGACGCGAGTGGCTCCTGTCCACTCTGTTTGACGCCTCCCTGTTACCACCTTTGAGCCGCCGGCAACGGCGGCTCTTTTTTTGTGCCGTTTCGGCGCAAATATCGCGGCGCGGAACGTTTCGAGCCCGCCATCACGGTTACCATTTTGTAAACATTGCAGCTAAACGGCTGGACAGTCTTAACTCGACCCGTTCATATCAAGCGTTGGGTCTGGGTAAGGCGTGCATCATGAAAGAGCGTTCCGCGGACGAAGCGTTGCCGATCGCATTCGGCGAAAGACTCGCCGGCTCTCAGGCGTTTGCAGCGCTGTTCCGCGACGGCATGGGGCTGGTCGAAGAGACCGCGGCCTATCTCGACGGGCCCGGCCGGCAGGAATCCAAAAAGCTCGAGCGCAACGCGGCGCTCGCCTACGCCACCGAAAGCATGCGCCTGACCACGCGGCTGATGCAGCTTGCCTCGTGGCTGCTGCTGCACCGGGCCGTCAAGGAAGGTGAGATGTCGCTCGCCCAGGCCAACAAGGAAAAGACCAAGGTCAAGCTCGCGGCCGGCGAGCCAGGCGATCCGGAGACCATCAAGGTTTTGCCCGAGCGCCTCCGCGACCTGATCGACCGCTCCAAGAAGCTGAACGACCAGGTCCGGCGCCTCGATGCCAACATCTACGCGCCGCCGCTCGCCCCCGATAAACCCCAGGGCAGCAATCCGGTGGTGCGACAGCTCGGGCTGCTCAAGGCCGCCTTCGAGCAGGACGGGCATTAAGGCCACCCCATCGAGAGAATTCTCGGTTTTGCTCGGGGAGCCACAACCGCGTTATCGCCGGGTTTGAAGCCCGGAAAAACGAAAACCCCGCGCCAGGCGCGGGGTTTTTTGTTTGACGCCGGTTGATCCGGTTATTTCTTGGCGCTGCTGATGCCCAGGCCCGAGAATTTCTTCTGGAACTTGGACAGCCGTCCGCCACGGTCCATCAACTGCTGCTGGCCGCCGGTCCAGGCCGGGTGCGACTTCGGGTCGATGTCGAGGTGCAGCACGTCGCCCTTGGCGCCCCACGTGGTGCGGGTGGTGAATTCGCTGCCGTCGGTCATCTTGACCGTGACGGTGTGGTAATCCGGATGCAGATCAGGCTTCATGGTAGAGATCCTGCGGCCAAGCCGCCGTTAAGTGCCGCCGTTGAATTTGGCTGGATTTGCGCGGTTCTATACAGGACAGGACCCCAGGTAACAAGCCCTTGAGGCAGCCGTCAGGTTTTGTTGCATTTGGGCTCCCAAGAGCGCAGAGCAAATCCCGGGACGCGGCGAAAAAGCAGGCCAAAACAGGCAGATGAACGATATGTCCAGCCATAGCGGGCCGAAGGACGGCGTCGCTTCGCCCGCCTCTGCGGCCGGTGACGCTGTGGCGCCTGCCACGTCCGGTCCTGCCGCCCCTGCCCGCACTCCCAAGCTTCAGCCGCTGCGAATCCTGGTTCCCTACGCGATGCGCTATCGCGGCCGGATCGCCTTGGCGATCGTAGCCTTGCTGGTCGCCTCGATGGCCACGCTGGTGGTGCCGATCGCGGTGCGCCGCATGATCGACTTCGGCTTCTCGGAAGAGCGCATCGGCCTGATCGACCAGTATTTCGGCGTGATGATCCTGATCGTCGGCGTGCTCGCGATCGCCAGTGCCGGCCGCTACTACCTCGTCACCACGCTCGGCGAGCGCGTGGTGGCCGATGTGCGCAGCGCCGTGTTCTCCCATCTGACCACGCTGTCGGCGCCGTTCTTCGACACCGCCAAAATCGGCGAGCTCACCTCGCGGCTCACCGCCGACACCACGCAGATCAAATCGGCGGTTGGCTCTTCGGTGTCGGTCGCGTTGCGCAACCTCGTGCTGTTCCTGGGCTCGGCCGCGATGATGGTGATCACGAGCCCGAAGCTTTCGGCGTTCGTGCTCGGCGCCATTCCGGTGATCGTTTTGCCGCTGGTCGCGTTCGGCCGTTCCGTGCGCCGCCGCTCACGCACCGCGCAGGATACCTTGGCGGATGCGTCGGCCTATGCGGCCGAGCTCATCGGCGCGATTCGCACCTTGCAGGCCTTCACCAACGAGCCGGCCGCGGGCGCGCGGTTCTCCGGCGCCGTCGAGCGCGCCTACGAGGCCGCGATCTATTCGACCAAGGCGCGCGCCACCCTGACCGCGGTGATCATTTTCCTCGCGTCCGCAAGTGTCGTGGTCATTCTCTGGGTCGGCGCCCAGAACGTGATCGCAGGCTCGATCACCGCGGGCACGCTCAGCCAGTTCGTGCTGTTCGCGGTGTTTGCCGCGAGCGGATTGGGCCAGCTCAGCGAAGTCTGGGGTGAAATCTCGCAGGCCGCGGGCTCCGCCGAGCGGCTCGCCGAGTTGCTCGCGGTCGAGCCCGAGATCCGTGCCCCCGCCAAACCGGTGCCGTTGCCGGAGCGGCCGCGCGCCGAAGTGGCCTTCGACAATGTCCGCTTCGCCTATCCGGCGCGGCCCGACGCCGACGTGCTCGACGGCGTGTCGCTCAGCATCAAGGCCGGTGAGAAGGTCGCGATCGTCGGCCCCTCGGGCGCCGGCAAGAGCACGATCTTCCACCTGATCCTACGCTTCTACGATCCGCGATCGGGCACCGTCGCGTTTGACGGCGTGCGGCTCCCCGACGCCGATCCCGCCGAGCTGCGCCGCCACATCGCGCTGGTGCCGCAGGACACCGCGATCTTCGCCATGAGCGTGCGCGACAACATCCGCTTCGGCCGCCCCGATGCGACCGACGCCGAGATCGAGCAGGCGGCCGAAGCCGCTGCCGCGGCAAGCTTCATCCGCGCGCTGCCGGAGGGTTTCGACACGCCGGTCGGCGAGCGCGGCGTCACGCTATCGGGCGGCCAGCGCCAGCGCATCGCGATTGCGCGGGCCATTCTGAAAGGCGCGCCGTTGCTGCTGCTCGACGAAGCCACCTCGTCGCTCGACGCCGAAAGCGAGACGCTGGTGCAGACCGCGCTGACGCGGCTGATGGCCGACCGCACCACGCTCGTCATCGCGCACCGGCTTGCGACTGTGCTGTCCTGCGACCGCATCCTGGTGCTCGACAAGGGCCGCGTCGTCGAGCAAGGCACCCACGACAGCTTGGTCGCGCAAGGCGGCCTCTATGCGCGCCTCGCCAGGCTGCAATTCAACGATTAGCGCCGTCGTTCTTGCCGCCGATCAGGCGTGCGGTCAGCACCGCATAGACGTGACTCAGCTCCGACAGCGCGTCGTCCAGCACCTTGCGCCGCCGCTCCAGCCGCTCAACCAATTCCATGCAGGTCTCCTGTCCGGCCCGGAAGATCAGCGGCGTAACGTCCTCGTCGGTCGCCTCGATGATCACGATCATGTCGGAGAGCGTCAGACCGGCCTTGCGGCACTTGGTGATGAGGGCAATCCGCTCACAATCGGCCGCGCTGTAGACCCGGACACCGTCATGAACCTGCTGGCGGCGAATGAGGCCGCGGAACTCGTAATAGCGAAGGCGGAGCTTCGACACGCCGAGCATCTCTGCGACGTTCTCCAGTGAGAGGATACGATCGGCCGGTGGCTCGCCGCCTCCGGTATCATCCAACCAGATGACATTGCCCGGCTGAGTCTTGCTTGAATCGAATTCGCGGTTGGACATGGCCTGCCCTTTGTCACACAGTTCGGATGGCGGTTCTGCCGGGCGTCCTCCGTTCGGGTAAGCAATTTGCAGTTAAGTGAGGCTAGCGCAGGCAAATAACTCAGCAATAACAGTGACCGCCGGCCGAGCTGCGACCATCGCGCTCAAGAGCCGCCGGGAACGCCAGCAGCCGCGAGACCCTTGGCCAGCCGCTCGACAATGGTGCGGTCGGGAATCAGCCGCGCGAGTTCCTGCCGCGGACTGCTTACCCAGGCCGGCGCGATGGCGTTCAGCCGGTCGATGGCCTTGCGAGCCTCGTCGGGCTTACCCGCCGCCTGAGCCGCGAGCACTTGTGCCACCTGCCCCAACGCCACATTGTCGTTCGGGATGTCACCGGCATGGCGGATCGCCTCCGCCATGTCGCCGGCTACGTAGCTGCCGATGAACAGATAGATGTGATGCCAAGCTGGCCGTGAGGTCTCGGCAGCGCCCGCCTCCTGGAGCGCCGCCATGCCCTGTTCGATCTTGCCAGCCAGGATCAGCCGGCCGCCATATTCGCCCAGCGCCAGCATGTCGTATCTGTTAAGCGCGACGCTGCGTTTGCCGGCCGAGAACGCCGCGCTGAGTTCGCGGCGGTTGAACTGCACGATCAACAGCGCGAGATAGCCGCGCGAATCCTCCGGATTGAGCGCGATCGACTGCCGCGCCGCCTTGAGCGCGCGATCGAGCGGCGGCCCATCACCGGAATGCGCCGGATATTCGAGCTGGAATTCGCGGTTGTAGATCATGGCGAGAAACGCAAAACCCACCGCGAAACTCGGATCGAGCGCGGTGAAATGCTCAAGGCAGGCGCGCGCCAGTTCGTGGCTCTGGAGGTCGGCGGTCCGCATCGAATCGGCAGCCTGCAGGACGCAGCGGTAGCGCGGGTCTCCTGCGTTCGAGGCAAGCTGATTGGCACGGTCGCGCGCCCGGATCACGCCGTAGGATTGCAGCAGCGAGTTGGTGAGCGCGATCACGACGGAGTCTTCGGTCAAACCCTGGCCGCCCGACGGTTGCACGCGCTCGAAGGTGCTCGACCACACCACCTTGTTTTCCGCGATGCTGGATAGTGTGAACCAGACGGTGGCGGCGGCGTCGGCATATTCGATGGCGCCGGAGAGCACGTAGTCGCCGCGAGGCAGCGCGGCGACGCCTTCCGAGGCCGGAATCGGTGCCGCCGCAAGCGACACGTTGATGGTGTCGAAGCGCGAGAACGCATCGCCGATCTTGGCTTGCAGACGATCGACCGTGACGGTGTGCTGCGGCGGCGTGCCGATGACGCGAATCGGCTCGATGATCACCACGGGCATTCCGTTGCCGGGCGGCAACGCCGCGCTCTGCCGCGATGCTCCGGCCCGCGTCGCCGTGCCGGTGATCATCACATCGAGTGGACGGCTCATATAGGCAATGGCGGCGATCACGATGACGGCGGCCGCGACGATCCCGGTGAGGACCGCGGGCATCGGGATGCCGCCCAGGCGCGCCTTCCACTGCGTGACGCCGATCGTCGCGGCTGCGGGGATCGCGCTTTCGCGCCGCCGGAAGGTCGGCACGTAGGAACCGCGCGGCAGGTCGATGACGATATCGTCGTCCTGCCCGGCCCCTGCGTAGTAGCGCTCGATGGTGCGGCGAAGCCGCGTCGCCTCGACGCGGACGATCGGATCGAGCTGCGGATCGAAGTTGGCGTCGCGCCGGAGCACCTCGACGCCGATGGTGTAGGCCTTGATGCGGTCGCTCTTGCCGGACAGGGTCGCGTCCGCCACGAAACGCAGAAACGCGCCGAGCTGCGGCGAGCGGCTGAACGCCTCGCTGGCAATCACACGCTCGAGGGCCGCCCTGATCTCCGCAGGCGCGGGCGCATTGCCGACAATATCGGGCATTTCGGGAGGCATACCGATTCCGCTGAGCCAAAGAAAATTTCGAAAACTGAACGCAGCAAAAAGGCGACGGCTCAAGCCGCCACCTGATCCAAATCGACGCTGAAATGGATGCCGACTGCGCTCAATTAGTGGTTGACGGCCGAGCGTTCAAGACATTCTCCGACGAGCCTGACAACAGCAGACGACCGGCACTGCTGCAAACAGTAGCACCGGTCCAAAAAAGTAGGCGATTGAAGGGGCTTAGAGCTCCTTGCCGAGCACGCGATCCAGCGAATAAGGCCCGCCGCCGCGAAGTGCGATGGCGAAGCACACGAGTCCCCACAACAGCACGTATTCATAGCCGCGGTTGAGCCAGGCGAACCCGTTGTTCCAGTAGAGCCCCATGATGATCGCCATCTCGATGGCGGCGGCGGCGGCCCAGAAGCGCGTGAACAGACCGAGGATCAGCGCCGCGCCTCCGACCAGTTCGATCGCGAGCGAGCCCCACACCCAGAGCATCGTTGCGGAATCGAAGCCCATGTCGGCGAAGCCTTTGGCGAAGGCTCCGGGCCCGCGCACGATGCCTTTGCCCCAGCCATGCACGAAAAGATTCCAGCCCGCAGCGATCCGGACGATCGGCCACGCCAGCGGCGTGACCACTTCGTAGAACGACTGAAGCTGCGGCAGCAGAAGTTTCGGTTCGGCCCCCGTGTCGGCCATGATGCCCTCCCCCAATTTGAAACGCTTGTTGTTGAGGCATGCTAGCAACGAGGCGACGCTCGCGCGAGCAGAAGCGATGCTGCGTTGCAAGACGGACGAACGAATGTGAAAGCGAAAGGGCCCTGCCCACTCGCTCAGGCGCTTATGCCATCAGGCCCTTATGCCATCAGGCCCTTGGCCTTCATCGCACCGCCGATCTCGTCAAGGATCGCCGGATCGTCGATGGTCGCAGGCATCGTCCATGGATCGCGGTCGGCGATCTTCTTGATGGTGCCGCGCAGGATTTTTCCGGAACGCGTCTTGGGCAGACGATTGACCACGATGGCGAGGCGGAACGACGCCACGGGGCCGATTTTCTCGCGAATGAGCGCGATACATTCGCTTTCAATGTCGGCGGGCGGGCGGTTGACGCCGCTTTTCAGGACAACGAAGCCGCAAGGCACCTCGCCCTTGAGTTCGTCCTTGATGCCGAGCACCGCGCATTCGGCGACGTCCTTATGGCCGGCCAGCACCTCCTCCATGCCGCCGGTCGAAAGTCTGTGCCCCGCGACATTGATGATGTCGTCGGTGCGGCCCATCACGTAGATGTAGCCGTCGTCGTCGACATAGCCGGCGTCGGCGGTTTTGTAGCAGCCGGGAAATTCAGCGAGATAGCTCTCCTTCATCCGCGCGTCCTGCTGCCACAGCGTCGGCAGCGCGCCGGGCGGCAGCGGCAGCTTGACCACGATCGAGCCCATGGTGCCGATCGGCACCTCCTTGCAGCCCTCGTCGACGACGCGAATGTCGTAGCCCGGCATCGCCACGGTCGGCGAGCCGTGCTTGATCGGAAGCAGGCCCAAGCCCACCGGGTTGCCTGCGATGCACCAGCCGGTTTCGGTCTGCCACCAATGATCGATGACCGGACGATGCAGCAGGTTCTCGGCCCAGATGAGCGTATCGGGATCGGCGCGTTCGCCAGCGAGAAACAACGTGCGGAATTTCGAGAGATCATATTGCGCAAACAGCTTGCCCTGCGGATCTTCCTTCTTGATCGCGCGGAACGCAGTCGGTGCCGTGAACATCGCGACCGCGCCGTGTTCGGCGATCACGCGCCAGAATGCGCCGGCGTTCGGCGTGCCGACCGGCTTTCCTTCGTAGAGAATCGTGGTGGCACCGTGCAGCAGCGGCCCATAGACGATGTAGCTGTGGCCGACCACCCAGCCGATGTCGGAGGCCGACCACCACACCTCGCCCGGCTCGATGCCGTAGAGATTCTTCATCGACCATTTCAGCGCGACCATGTGGCCGCCGTTGTCGCGGACCACGCCCTTCGGAATACCGGTGGTGCCCGATGTGTAAAGCACGTAGAGCGGATCGGTGGCCTTCACCGGCACCGGCGTCAGCACGTTCTTGGCCCAGACCAGCGCGTCGTCCCACTTGGCATGCCAGTCGTGATCGCGGCCGGCGATCAGCTCGGCCCGGACCTGCGGCCGTTGCAGGATCAGGCAGTGGGCCGGCTTGTGTTTGGCGAGCCCGATCGCCTCGTCGAGCATCGGCTTGTAAGGCACGACGCGCGCACCCTCGATGCCGCAGCTCGCCGAGAGCACGGCCTTCGGCGTGCAGTCGTCAATGCGGGTGGCAAGCTCCTTCGGCGCGAAGCCGCCGAACACCACCGAGTGCACCGCGCCGATGCGCGCGCAGGCGAGCATCGCAACCACGGCTTCGGGCACCATCGGCATGTAGATGATGACCCGGTCTCCCTTGGTGACGCCGAAATCCTTTTCGAGGATGCCGGCGAGGATCTCGGTCTTGGTCTGCAGCGCCGCGTAAGTGATGGTCGCTTTCGTGCCGGTGACCGGCGAGTCGTAGATGATCGCGGCCTGCTCGCCGCGGCCGGCTTCGACGTGGCGGTCGACCGCGTTGTAGCAGGTGTTGCAGACCCCATCGGGGAACCAGCGGCCGTAGATGCCGGCCTTGGGATCGAACACCGTCTTGGGCTTCTCGATCCAGTCGATCGCGTTCGCGGCTTCTCCCCAGAACGCCTGCGGATCCCGCCGCCAGGACGCGTAGACCTCGTGATAGCGGCTGGTTTTGACATCCATGGCTTTTCTCCCGCGTCGATTCTCATCCAGTGCTTCGGATTTGCAAGCACCACCAACGACGCATAATCAGCCCGGCCGAAAATTGATCTGGCGCAAAATAGCGCCCTGCGCTCAGATGCGCTGCCTCGATTCCTCTCGCATGCCGGGTGCCCTTGGACCTTCTGACAAATCCCGCCTTCATGGCGGTCGCCGTCATCGGCGTCTGCCTGCTTGGCATTTCCAAGGGCGGCTTCCTCGGCCTCGGCGTGATGGCGCTGCCGCTCATGTCGCTGTTCGTGCCGCCCTTGCAGGCGGCGGCGATCGTCCTGCCCACCGCTGTGGCGCAGGATTGGCTGACGCTGTGGATCTACCGCCGCGAATGGAGCGCCTGGAACATCAAGATCATGCTGCCGAGCATGTTCGTCGGCATGATCTTCGGCTGGCTGATGGCCGCTTCGCTATCGGGGGCGCATATCCGGCTCGCCATCGGCCTGATCGCGACACTGTTCGTCTTGCGGCACTGGACCGCCAAGCGCTTCGAACGCTGGATGCCGAAGCCCAGCGTCGCGACGGGAATCATCTTCGGCACAATCGGCGGCTTCACCACCATGCTCGCCAATGCCGGCGGTCCGGCCTGGCAGATTCACCTCCTGCCGCAGCGGCTGGAGAAGCTGCCCTACATCGGCACGGTGAGCATCCTGTTCGCAGCGAGCAACATCGTAAAGATTCCAGGCTTTGCGACGCTCGGCTATCTCACCCGCGACAACCTCCTGGTCGGCCTCGCGCTGGTGCCGATCGCGGTCGCGGCGAACTACGCCGGCATCTGGCTGGTGCGGCGGGTGTCGACCGAGATGTTCTTCCGCATCGCCTATGTGCTGATGTTCGTCATCGCCGTGGAGCTGATGCGAAGCTCCATTATCGATCTGTGGTGGCACTGAATTTCTCCGCCGTCATTCCGGGGCGCTCGCGAAAGCGAGCGAACCCGGAATCCAGACATGCAGAGAGTCTTTGTTGTTCTGGATTCCGGGTTCACGCGCTGGCGCGCGTGCCCCGGAATGACGGCGGAGAGAGACAGCCCGCATAGCATTATGACGGAAAACGGGTGGCTTTTGCCGTCCATCTCCGCTTTAAGTCGCGCGCCGGCTCACGCCATACCATTATGACCATTATCACCGACCCGCTGTTCTACGCCGTCGCCATTCCGGCGGTGGTCTTTCTCGGCCTGTCCAAGGGCGGTTTCTCCGGCATTGGCATGGTGTCGACGCCGCTGGTCGCGCTGGTCATGCCGCCGCTCGAAGCCGCTGCAATCCTCCTGCCGATCCTTCTGGTGCAGGACGCGTTCTCGGTGTTCGTCTATCGCCGCGTCTGGGACCCGTGGAATCTGAAGGTGATGCTGCCGGGCTGCGTCATCGGCATCGGCGTGGCCTGGCTGTTCGCGGCCCATGTGTCCGATGCAGCCGTGCGGCTGATGGTCGGCGTCATTGCCATCGGCTTCATTATCTATGCGCTGATCCGTCATCTTCTGCCCGGCGAGCCGCCCAAACCGCGCGCCTCGCACGGCGTGTTCTGGGGCGCGCTGTCGGGCTTCACCACGACGCTCATCCAGATCGGAGCGCCGCCCTATTACGCCTTCGTGCTGCCGCAGCGGCTCGAGAAGATGGTCTATGTCGGCACCACGGTGATGTTCTTCGCCGCCGCCAACGCCATGAAGGTCGTGCCGTACGTCGCGCTCGGACAGTTCTCGACCGCAGGGTTTGCCACCTCGCTGCTGCTGTTTCCTCTCGCCATTGCGACCAATTATCTCGGCATCTGGCTGGTGCGCGTCACCCCCGAGGACATTTTCTATAAGATCACCAATGTTCTGGTGTTGCTGCTCGGCCTCGAGCTGACCCGGCAAGGCGTCATGGGCCTGCTGAAGTAATGCCGCCGCACGCCCCTTAAGCCTCAAGCCGCGATTGATCTTGACGGTCCGCCTTCGCTAACCTTGGTCCCGGGGAATGCGATGAGCACAACACATCAATCGCCGTATCTGACCGGTCTTGACCGCAACGCAGCGAACTTCCAGCCGCTGACGCCGCTTACGCTTCTGGAGCGCGCCGCTCAGGTCTATCCCGATCAGCTTGCGATTGTGCACGGCGCGCTGCGGCGCGACTATCGCGAGTTCTATGCGCGCTGCCGGCGGCTCGCCTCGGCGCTCACGAAGCGCGGCATCGGCAAGAACGATACGGTCGCGGCCGTCCTCGCCAACACGCCGGCGATGCTTGAATGCCATTACGGCGTGCCAATGGCTGGCGCTGTCCTCAACACCATCAACACCCGGCTCGACGCAGCGATCATCGCGTTCCAGTTCGACCACGGCGAGGCGAAAGTCGTCATTACCGACCGCGAGTTCTCCAAGGTGGTGAAGGAGGCGCTTTCGATCGCCAAGGTGAAGCCCATGGTGATCGACTACGACGATCCGGAATTCACGGGCGCAGGCGAGCGGATCGGCAGCATCGAATACGAAGCTTTCCTCGCTTCGGGCGATCCGGATTTCGCCTGGGCGATGCCCGGTGATGAATGGGACGCGATCACGCTGAATTACACCTCGGGCACCACCGGCGATCCGAAGGGCGTGGTCTATCACCACCGCGGCGCGCATCTGCTCGCGGTCAACAACGTCATCACCTGCGGCATGTCGATCCAGGCGTCGGGCCTGCGGCCGGTTTATCTCTGGACCTTGCCGATGTTCCACTGCAACGGCTGGTGCTTTCCCTGGACGCTGTCGGCCGTGGCCGGCACCCATGTCTGCCTGCGCGCAGTGCGCGCGAAAGCGATGTACGACCTCATTGCCGAGCACAAGGTGACGCATCTCTGCGGCGCGCCGATCGTGATGTCGATGCTCGTGAATGCGCCTGCGGAAGAGAAAAAGCCGCTGCCGCATGTGGTGCAGTTCGCGACTGCGGCCGCGCCGCCGCCAGAGGCGGTCCTCGCTGCGATGAAGGCTGCGGGCTTCAACGTCACCCACGTCTATGGTCTCACGGAAGTCTACGGTCCGTCCGTGGTCAACGACTGGCACGGCGAATGGAATGCGCTGTCTCCCATCGAACAAGCGGCAAAGAAAGCGCGGCAGGGCGTGCGCTATCACATGCTCGAAGCGCTCGACGTGCTCGATCCCGAAACGATGAAGCCCGTGCCGCGTGACGGCGAGACCCTCGGCGAGGTGATGTTCCGTGGCAACGTGGTGATGAAGGGCTATCTCAAGAACCCGAAGTCGACCGACGCAGCCTTCGCCGGCGGCTGGTTTCACTCCGGCGATCTCGGCGTGATGCACCCCGACGGCTACGTCCAGCTGAAGGACCGTTCCAAGGACATCATCATTTCAGGTGGCGAGAACATCTCTTCGATCGAAGTGGAGGATGCGCTCTACAAGCATCCGGCCGTGCAGGCCGCGGCGGTGGTCGCCAAGCCCGACGAGAAATGGGGCGAGACGCCCTGCGCGTTCGTGGAATTGAAGCCCGGACAACAGGCCACGACTGACGAGCTGGTGACGTGGTGCAAGCAGAATCTCGCGGGCTACAAGGTGCCGCGGCACGTGGTCTTTGCAGAATTGCCGAAGACCAGCACCGGAAAGATCCAGAAGTTCAAGCTGCGCGAGATGGCGAAGGCGGTTTGAGGCGGGCTCTCGGCTGTCATTCCGGGGTGCGCTGCATAAGCGCGTTCACGCGCGTCTGCGACACGATATAGCGCGAACCCGGAATCTAAAACCAAGAGTGGAGCCTGCATCTGGATTCCGGGTTCGCGAGCTTTGCTCGCGCCCCCAGAATGACGGCGGTGAACTACTTCAAACTATCCGGAGTCACCATGCGCTCGAAATCCGCGCGGTTGACGCGGGAGCCGCTGAATGAGCTCGTGCCGCTGGTTCCGAAACCCGAACCAAAGGCCGAGCCCTGCTGCACGCCGAACGACACCGAGCCACTGCCGTATGGCGTGCTGAAATCGGGCTTGGGCCCAGGCGACGTGATGCTGGAGCCGGGATTGCGGAAATTCTTCGCCTGCTCTTCGAGGTCGAACTTCGGCGGCGCGTACGGGCTGCCGGAAAAGTTGCTCGCGGCGCCGTCGCCGGTTTCCCTGTTCTCGATGGTGAAGGCATGCGCTCCCGGTGCCGCCAGCAGCCAAGCCGCAGCGGCGCCCAGGCAAAGCCGTTTCAGAAGAGAGCTCATTTCACCCCTCAGCCCTTCCTCGCTCAGCGCCGTCCCGCAGACGACTCGAATGCGACGCTAGATACGCCCCGGCGCAGTTCACAGGCAAGTCTAGGCCACGGTCCCCAAGTATCAAGGCTGCACCATGGCGGCAGCCCGCCTCATTGTGCAGCATCCACCGATCTCCTAGGCTTGTTGCAAAATAACAATAATCGTTTGGGAGGACACCGATGGCCCGGCTGCCGATCACCATCTCACTGTTCCATCTCGCCTTTTTCGCTCCATTGGCTGCGACCCCGGCGGTTGCGGCCGACTATTACGCCGGCAAAACCCTCGAGTTCCTGGTCGGGGCGGCGCCGGGCGGCGGCTACGACATCTATGCCCGCGCGGTCTCCCGCCACCTCGGCCGCCACATTCCCGGCGAGCCGACCGTCGTGGTCAAGAACATGCCGGGCGCCGGCAGCGCCAAGGCCGCGCAATACATCACCGGCATCGCGCCGAAGGACGGCACCTCGATCGCCGGCATCATGCCGGGCGCCATCATGGGGCCGCTGCTCGACGACCGCACCGCCCCGCTGTTCGATCCCACCAAGGTCCGTTACATCGGCACCGCCAACAGCGGCGTCCGGGTCTGCGTCACGCTGAAGGGCAACAGCATCGGCAGCTTCGCCGACGCTCAGAAGGTCAAGGGCAAGCTCGGCGGCAGCGGCCCGAACGACTCCACCTTCGAATACGCACTGCTGCACAAGCACACCGGCGGCGCGCTGTGGGACGTGGTGACCGGCTATCGCGGTACCGCGGAGATGGGGCTCGCCATGGAGCGCGGCGAGATCGACGGCGTCTGCGGCTGGGACTGGTCGAGCTTCAAGTCGCAGAAGCCGGACTGGCTGCGCGACGGCAAGGTCAACGTGTTGCTGCAGGCGAGCATCGAG
This sequence comes from Rhodoplanes sp. Z2-YC6860, assembly GCF_001579845.1. GTDB lineage: Bacteria > Pseudomonadota > Alphaproteobacteria > Rhizobiales > Xanthobacteraceae > Z2-YC6860. The sequence continues at coordinate 2,080,739 of NZ_CP007440.1, read as the reverse complement.
CCGCATCCGGTGCTGGCCAAGATGGGCGTGCCGACGGCGTTCGATTTCGTCAAAGACGAAGAGAGCCGCAAGGTGCTCGAACTGGTCGTGAGCCAGACCGTGTTCCACCGCTCCTACATCGCGCCACCCGAGACGCCGCCGGAGCAGCTTGCGATCCTGCGCAAGGCGTTCGACGACACCATGGCGGACAAGGCGTTCCTCGCCGACGCCGAAAAGGTGAGCATCGACATCGATCCGCTGCCTGGCGCGAAGGTGCAAGACGTGGTGGCGAAGCTTTATGCCGCGCCACCGGCGATCGTCGAACGCGCAAGGAAGGCGATCCGGCCGGATTGAGCGGCCGACAGGCTGTTCGACTATTGCCCCATCCAACTCTTGTTGATGCGATCGAAGGTGCCGTCGGCGCGAATGGCACCGATCCCCGCATTCAGCCTCGTGAGAAATTCGGCGTGCTGCCCTTTGAGCACGGCAGCACCAAATGGCAGTTCCAGAAACATCGATCGTGGAACGGTCAGCTTGCCGGGATAGAGCCTCGCCGCCAGCGATGCCCCGGCCTGATAGTTCAGCGCCGCGGCGTCAGCCTCGCCGCCGACGACACGAGCCAGACTGGTTTCGTAGTCCTCAGTGACGACCAGCTTCACCTGCGGCGCGTTCTTCTGGATGAACGCGGCCAGCGGACCGGCGCGTGGCGTCACCACCGTCTTGCCGGCCAGGGCCTGCAAGCTCGCCGGCGTCAGCTCGGGCGCGCGCACATAGAGAGCGCCGCCGGTCATCAGCAATGTGTCGCTGAAGTCCATTCTCTCGCGACGTTCGGGGGATGCCGCTGAAGGAATGACGGCAACCGCGCGCCCGTCCAGCAACGCGGGCTCCATCTGATCGAGAGGCACGGCCAGGAATTCGACGTCATAGCCGGCGTGCTCGGCCGCCGCTCTGACAATATCGACGACCAGACCCACGGCCTTGCCGTCCTTCGCCTCTGCGAATGGAGGCAGGATGCTGTTGTAAGCGATCCGCACCTTGTCGGCTGTTTCACCGGGCGACGACATGGAAAGACACAATAGTGCAGCTACAAAAGCACGTTTGATCACGGCCTCGCCCCTATGATGCCACTGGCATTGGCCCCGACGCAAAGACCACGATGCGTCGACAACCGGAATCAACCGTATTTGCTGTAAAGCAGCAATACGATGATGCCGAACAGCACGGCTACGAGGGACTTCCAGAACAGCAGCGGATTGCGCTCGATCAGCGGCACCGGCGACGAGTTGAGATGAGCCTTGTTCGGATTGCGTAATTCATGGGCGAACTCTGACGGCTCGCTGTAGCGCTGCAGCGGATCCGGATGCACCGCCTTCTTCAACACCTCGTCGATCCAGGCCGGAATTTCGCGTGTATCATCGAGCGCCGAGATGTATTTCAGCTTGCGCTGCTGGGACCTCGTTCGCACCTTGGCGGCTTCGGCGCCGTACGGCAGCCGGCCGGTCAGCATCTGATAGGCGATCGCGCCGAGCGAGAAGATGTCGGAGGCCGGTGTGCCGCTCTCGCCGACGAAATACTCCGGCGCGGTGTACTGCACCGTGCCGAGAATGTCGCTGTCGATCGAGGGCGAAGCCTCGACCACGCCTTTAATTCGGGTCGAGCCGAAATCGATGATCTTCACCGTGCCGGTTTTGTCGACCATGATGTTGGCCGGCCGGATGTCCTGGTGCAGCATCTCCTTGCGGTGGAAGGCCTGCAGACCTCGCGCGATCTGCTCGACGATGCCGCGCACGATCTCGAGATCGGGCTTTGGATTGTCGATCATCCATTGCGCCAGCGTCTGGCCTTCGATGAACTCCATCGCGACGTAGAGATAGTTCGGCTTCCTCGACTGCTGGCGCGGCTTCAGCACATGGGCACTGTTGAGGCGGCGCGCCACCCATTCCTCCAGCATGAAACGCTTGAGGTAGGCCTCGTCGCCGCGCAAGTCGATCGAGGGAATCTTCAATGCCACCAGCGCTTCGTCGGCCGTATCGATCGCGAGATAGATGTGGCTTCGGCTGCTGCTGTGCAGTTCGCGGACGATCTTAAAGCCGTCGAACAGCATGCGCGGTTCGAGCAGCGGCGGTGGTGGCAGCTCCGAGGCCTGACCGTAGAGTTCGCTCGCCTCCCCGTGCGGCACACCATCGATGCGGACGATCTGGACCGTGAGATTGTCCGGGCTGTCGTTACGATAAGCCTCATCGACGATGGCGCGCGCCGCTCCGTCGAGGTCGGAGGCATGTTCGACGAGCGCGCGATTGACGAAGCGGGCTGCCGCATGCTCGTAGACGCCGTCAGTCGCGAGCAGGAACGTGTCGCCGGGCTCGACCTTGAGCGTCCTGTAGTCGATCTCGATCTGCGGGTTCACGCCGAGCGCACGGCCGAGATAGCTCTGCGACGACGACAGCACGACCCGGTGGTCCTCGGTAAGCTGCTCGAGCGAGTTGCCGCTGACGCGGTAGATGCGCGCGTCGCCGATATGAAACAGATGCGCCACCGAGGCTTTGACGACGAGCGCACTGAACGTGCAGACATAGCCCTTGTCGGCGTCGTAGCCGTGCTGGCTGCGCCTGGTCTCCGAATAGAGCCAGGAGTTGATCGCGGCGATGACGCGCTGCGCCGAGGTCTTCACCGACCAGGATTCGGACGTGCAGTAATAGTCGGTGAGGAAGCTTTTGACCGTCGATTCTGCCGCGATCCGGCTGACGCTGCTGCTGCTGATGCCGTCGCAAAGCACCACCGCGACGCCCTTGAGGCTGAGCAGCGGCTCCTTTGGAAACAGGACGCCGTGAAAGTCCTGATTGGCCGCCTTGCGGCCCTTGTCGGAATGCTGCCCGACGGAGATTTTCAGTTCACCCGGCATCCAGCGCCTTAGCCCCCTTCACCTCCCCCTGAAAGGGGGAGGTCGACGCGCGAAAGCGCGTCGGGTGGGGGTCGATCATGAGCACAAATGACCCCCACCCCAACCCTCCCCCTTTCAGGGGGAGGGAGTGCAGCACCCGAGCTGCGCCATATGAGATAGCCCTTGCCGGCTCAGGCGGCGCGCTCCAAGGAACGGTCCAGTGAACGATCGAGGTGACGCTCGATGGAGCGCTTGGGCGCCGTCTTGATATGGGTGGCGTAGAGCGTGAGCCCTGTGAAGGCGAGCCCGCCGACCAGATTGCCGACCACCGTCGGGATTTCGTTCCAGAACAGATAATCGAACCACGTGAAGTGGCCGCCCAGCAGCAGGCCCGATGGGAACAGGAACATGTTCACGATCGAATGCTCGAAGGTCATCGCGAAGAACAGCATGATCGGCATCCACATGGCGATCACCTTGCCGGGCACCGTGGTGGAGATCATCGCGCCGACCACGCCGGCCGACACCATCCAGTTGCAAAGCATGCCGCGGACGAACAGCGTCAGCATGCCGGCGGCACCGTGCGCGGCATAACCCAAAGTCCGGGCCTCGCCGATATGGCCGATCGCCACGCCGACCTTATCGGGCTCCGACGAGAAGCCGAACGTGGTGACAATCGCTGCCATCACGGCGACCGTGAAGGCGCCGCCAAAATTTCCAATGAAAACAAGGCCCCAGTTGCGTAGCACGCCGCCGATCGTCACGCCCGGGCGTTTGTCGATCAAGGCGAGCGGCGCCAGCACGAACACGCCGGTGAGCAGGTCGAAGCCGAACAGATAGAGCATGCAGAAGCCAACCGGGAAGAGAATCGCTCCGATGATCGGCACGCCGGTGTTGATGGTCATCGTGACCGCGAACCAGGCGGCCAAGGCGAGGATGGCGCCGGCCATATAGGCGCGGATCACCGTGTCGCGCGTCGACATGAAGATCTTGGATTCACCGGCGTCCACCATCTTGGTGACGAATTCGGAAGGTGCGAGATAGGCCATTTCGATTCCCTTTTCTCCGGAAGTTTCTGGAAGTTTCGTTGCAGTTCTTACGGCGCGGCGGCGACGCCCATGTCGAGATAGATGCGGCCGTTCTCGATCTTGACCGGAAAGCTCCGGGCGCAGCCCTTGTCGGCGCCGGTCGCCTCGCCGTCTTCGAGACTGATGATCCAGTTGTGCAGCGGGCACGCCACCTTGCGGCCATGCACGATGCCGTCCGCCAAAGGCCCGCCCTTGTGCGGACAGCGATTCTCCAGCGCGAAGACTTCGTCCCCCGCCGTGCGGAACACCGCGATTTCACGACGCGGTGTTCTCACGGTGCGCGCGCCGCGTGGCGGGATCGCATGCAGCGGGCCGACGTCGAACCAGAACTCCTGCTGTTCTCTCATGGCATTCCCTTATTCGGCGGCGATCTGGCGGATCGGCTCGAGCACGGCGAGCGGCATGAACTCGTGCAGTTCGCGGCCCGCGGCGCGCTCGGCCCACGGATCGCGGCGCACCGCGAGCTGCGATTTCTTGAAGCGCTCGAGCAGCGCGCGCCGGCCGTCATGGTCGTCCATGATGGCGGCGCGGACCTTGTCGAGGCCGTACTTGTCGACCCACTTCCAGACGCGTTCGAGGTAGGCGGCCTGCTCGCGATAAAGCTGCATGAAGGCGGCGACGTATTCGATCGCCTCCTCCTCGGTGGCGACATGGCCGAGCAGATCGGTGGCGCGGACGTGAAGGCCCGCAGCGCCCGAGATGTGAATGTCGTAGCCCGAATCGACGCAGATGATGCCGATGTCCTTGACGGTCGCTTCGGCGCAGTTGCGCGGGCAGCCAGAGACCGCGAGCTTCACCTTCGCGGGCGTCCATGAGCCGCACAGGAAGCGCTCGAGCTTGATGCCAAGCCCGGTCGAATCCTGCGTGCCGAACCGGCACCAGTCGGTGCCGACGCAAGTCTTCACGGTGCGCAGGCCCTTGGCATAGGCCTGGCCGGAGACGAGCCCCGCCGCATTGAGCTGCGCCCACGCTGCCGGAAGATCGGCTTTCTTGAAGCCGAGCAGGTCGATGCGCTGGCCGCCGGTCACCTTCACGGTCTTGATGTTGAAGCGCTCGGCGACGTCGGCGATGGCGCGCAGTTCGTCCGGCGTGGTCACGCCGCCCCACATGCGCGGGACGATGGAGAACGTGCCGTCCTTCTGGATGTTGGCATGGACGCGCTCGTTGACGAAGCGCGACTGCGCGTCGTCGCGGTATTCGCCGGGCCACGCGCACAGCAGATAATAGTTGAGTGCCGGCCGGCAGGTCGGGCAGCCGCACGAGGTTTTCCAGCCAAGCTCCTGCCAGACGGCTGGAAGCGACTTCAGCTCCTTGGAGACGATGAAACCGCGCACCTCTTCATGGGTGAGATCGACGCACTTGCAGACCGGCTTGCGGCCCGACGCCGAATAGGCGTCGCCGAGCGTGACCTTGAGCAGGCTTTCGACCTTCGAGGTGCATTGGCCGCAGGACGACGACGCCTTGGTCTGCGCACGGACATCGTCGATCGTGGTCAGGCCATTGGCCGTGATCGCCTTGGTGATCGCGCCCTTGCAGACGCCGTTGCAGCCGCAGATCTCCGCGTCGTCCGACAGCGCCACGACCGCGGCCGCCGGATCCAGTGGCGCGCCGCCGCCCTGATAGGCCTGGCCGAAGATCAGCATGTCGCGCATCGACGTGACGTCGGCGCCCTTCTTCAGCAGGTCGAAATACCAGGAGCCGTCGCCGGTATCGCCATAGAGCACCGCGCCGACGATGCGGTTGTCGCGCAGCACGACGCGCTTGTAGACGCCGCGCGAGGGGTCGCGCAGCACGATCTCGTCCTTCTCGTCGCTTTCGGAAAAGTCGCCCGCCGAGAACAGGTCGACACCGGTGACCTTGAGCTTGGTCGAGGTGACCGAGCCGGTGTAGCCCAGCACAATCTCGCCCGCGAGCGTGGCGCCGAGTGTCCTCGCCATCTCGTAGAGCGGCGCGACCAGGCCGTAGCACAGGCCGCGATGCTCGACGCATTCACCGATCGCAAAGATGTTGGCGTCGCTGGTGCGCAGATGGTCGTCGACCACGATGCCGCGCTTCACCTCGAGGCCGGCATCCTTGGCCAACGCGAAGTGGGGCCGGATGCCGACGGCCATCACCACCAGATCGGCCGGCAATGTGCGGCCGTCTTCGAGCCGCACGCCGGTGACATGGCTGTCGCCGAGAATGGCGTTGGTGTTGGCGCTGGTCAGCACCGTGATGCCGCGCTTCTCGATCGCTTTCTGCAGGAGATAGGCCGCGTTGGGATCGAGCTGACGCTCCATCAGGGTCGGCATCAGGTGCACGACCGTGGTCTTCATGCCGTTGAGGGCAAGACCGGCAGCGGCTTCAAGGCCGAGAAGCCCGCCGCCGATCACCACCGCGTTGCCGCCCTTCCCCGCCGCCGCAAGCATGGCGTTGACGTCGTCGAGATCGCGGAACGTGACGACGCCGGGCAATTCCGCACCGGGCACCGGAATGAGGATCGGCCGCGAGCCGGTGGCGATCAGGAGATCGTCGTAACTCGCGATGGTGCCGGCTTGGGTGCGGATCGTGCGCGTCGCGCGATCGATTGCGACCACGGTCTCGCCCTTGCGCAGATCGATGTTGTGACTGGCGTACCAGGCGTCGTCGTGGACGATGATGTCGTCGAACGCTTTGTCCCCGGCCAGCACCGGCGACAGCATGATGCGGTCGTAATTGACGCGCGGCTCGGCGCCGAAGATCGTGATGTCGTAGCGATCCGGCGCCCTGGCAAAGAGTTCATCGAGCGTACGGCCGGCGGCCATGCCGTTGCCGAGCACGACAAGCTTGCGTCGTCGTTGTTCCGATTGCTGGCGCATGCGCATTCCCCACGTTCCAACCGCACCCGATCGGAAGCAGGAGTTCGCAAGCCATACGGAAAGGCGTCGCGACGACTGCGCAAAGCGTCCTTAAGGACACTTCAGGCTGTTCCTGCGCCTCGGCCAGCTTTGGCCTCAGCATGCCGACGGGCCGGCAGTCGTCATTGACCGGTGTGAGAGTTTGCAATCGCTGTGCCAGCCTGGGTCGATGGCCCGGCCTTGGAATTGCTCGCGAATTTGGCCGGTCGACCGACGCTCTTTTGCGGCGCGGTATAGCCTTTGGGCAATTTGCCCATTCTTGATGCATGCCCGCCGTCGCATCAGACCACGTGACGAGCGGCGGGATCGAAAAGCCATCTCCTTGATTTCACATTTGTATTTCTTCAAAAAGATAATCTAAAGATATATCTTGAGTTATATCAGTAATCGATCTATCTAACGATATATCTCAAGAACCAAGGAGAAAATTGAGATGCGTGGAATGAGACATTCCGAATCCCGCTGCGGCGGGGGCTACGAGGATCACTATGGCGTCGGCCGGCACGGCCGCTGGGGCAAGCATCGACACGGCCATGGCCGTCACGGTGGCCGCGGCGACATGGGCTCGGGCGACATGATGCGGGCTGGTCGGATGCTGGCGCAGGGCGACCTTCGCCTGCTGGCGCTTGCGCTGATCGCCGAGCAGCCACGTCACGGCTACGAGATCATCAAGGTGCTGGAGGACAAAACCGGCGGCTGGTACGCGCCAAGCCCAGGCGTGGTCTATCCGACGCTGACCTATCTGGAAGAGGCCAGTTATGTTACCGCCCAGGCCGATGGTGCGAAGAAGCTCTATACCATCACCGCCGAAGGCCGCGCTTATCTCGAAGAGAACCGCGACTTCGTCGATGCCCTGCTGGAGCGGCTCGAAGCGGTCGGTGAGCGGGCGCAGGAATACCGCAACCGGGACGACGACAGGCCTAAGGTGCCGCGCCTCGTGCGCTCGGCGCTGGAGAACCTGCGCGACGTCGCCGAGGAGCGGCTGAAGAAAGATCCTGACGCCGAAGCCAAGGTGGTCGAAATCCTCGCGCGCGCCGCGGGCGAGTTGAAGAAGAGCTAGGGCATGATCCCGAAAAGTGTGAAGCGGTTTTCGGAAAAGATCATGCCCAAACAAGAGAAGGAGCGACAGCTCTGATTCAACGAAGTTGAATCAGAGCTTAGCGCGCTGCGATTTCGGCGCGATCGACGGTGAGCGCCGCCCCAGCGGCGGCTCACCGCCGCCGCGGTCGGGATCATGTTTTAGCCCGCGAGCGAAAGCGGTGCCGGATTCGGCTTCGGAACCTCGCGTCGCTCTCGCAGCATTGCGGTCATTTCCGCAGCCGCGACCGGCCTGCCGAACAGGAAACCCTGCCCCTGGTTGCAGCCAGCCTCGATCAAGAGCGCGGCCTGCTCGGGCGTCTCGATGCCCTCGGCGATGCACTCGATGCCAAGCTCATCGGCAAGCCTGATCGCGGCGCGGACCACCGTGGCGTTGCGCCGCTCGCGTGTGACATCGAACACCAGTTCCTGCGCGATCTTGAGCCGGCTGAACGGATAGCTGGTCAGATAGCTGAGCGACGAATAGCCGGTGCCGAAGTCATCGATGGCGATCCGCACGCCGAGCTGGTGCAGCCGCGCGAGCAGCGTATTGTGCTGCTTGGTCACCTCCATCAGCACTGACTCGGTGAGCTCGACCTCGAGCTGCGACGGCGTCACGCCGGACAGCTCGACGGTCGCATCAATGAAGCCGATCAGATCGCCGCCCGCCTTGAACTGGCTCGCCGAGCAGTTGATCGCAAGCACGTTCGGGGCGATCCCAAGCTGGTTCCACTCCTGGAGCTGACGGCAGGCCTCGCTGATCACGAACTCACCCAGCGCCATGATGGCGCCGGTGCGCTCGGCAATCGGGATGAACTGCCCCGGACTGACCAGCCCGCGCTCCGGATGCTTCCAGCGCAACAGCGCCTCGGCGCCGACGATGCGTCCGGTCGCAAGCTCAATCTGCGGCTGATAATAGAGGCACAGCTCGCCGCGATCGACCGCGCCGCGCAGATCGTCCGATATCGACACCCGCTCGTGCACCTCGCGGTCGAACGTCTCGCTGTGGAAGCGGAAGCAGTTGCGGCCGTCGCCCTTGGCGCGATAGAGCGCGAGATCGGCCTGCACGATCAGCATGTCGGCAGTCGGCGTCTTCTTCGTGCACAGGGCGATGCCGATGCTCGACGTGACATGGACATCGTTGCCCTGGATCAGGAAGGGCTCGGCGAGCGTCTGGTTGATCCGCTCCGCCAGCGCCGCAGCCATGGCTTCGTCGGCATGATGCTGCAGGATGAAGAATTCGTCGCCACCGACGCGGGCCACGACGTCATCGCGGCGCACCACGGCGCTGACGCGTGTTGCGACCTGCTGCAGCAGCATGTCGCCGATCGGATGGCCGAGCGTATCGTTCACATCCTTGAAGTGGTCGAGATCGAAATAGAGCAGCGTGAAAGCGCTGTCCCTGCCCCGGCGTCCCGAGAAGGCCGCGGCCAACCGCTCGTTGAAGGCGCGCCGGTTGTCGAGACCGGTCAGAGGATCCTTGTGGGCGAGCGAGGAGATCTCCTCGTTGGCGCGCAACAGACGATGCGCGTGGTGGATCGACGAACGCAGGAACAGAACCACCAATGCGGTGATCACGAGGCCGCCAATCAGCACCAGACCGGAACGGTCGTGATGTTCGGCAAGCGGGCCGTTCCCGACCGGCGTTGCGACGAGAATCCAGCGCGCCGGGCCGGCCACGAGCGTGCCGGTCGCATGCCACTGTGAACGGAGCGAGCCAAACGTGGCGAGTTCGGCCCGCCGCGCCGCAGGCCCAACGCTGAGCCCATGGATCGGCCTCGCGTCATCGTCCGCGCCATCGACAAAAAGATAGAGATTGAGCCCGCGGGCCATTGCCGACTGGCCGACCACCTGCTCCATCGCGACGCCGGTGACGAAGGCACCATGAGCGAAGCCAGCGAGCGCCGCGCGCCGCTGCTCGACGGTGTCGCGCGGCATGTGCCGGCGGTAGACCGGCAGCGAAAACAGAAAGGCATGAACGTCGTCGTCACGGCTGTGCAGGACGAAATTCGGAACGGCCGACAAGGTGTCTTCGTCGCGGGCCCGCAGGAGGTGCACACCGACTCCCGGCTGCGACAGAAGATCGATGCCATAGATGCGCGACGTCACCGGCAGCGACGAATAGAAGATCGGAAAATACTCGTCCTTCTCCGGAGCGATCACGATGCTATCGTTCGATGTCACCGCCCGGATGCGGTAGTTTGGCAGGCCGACAGCGAGACCGTGCAATTCGTGCTCGGTGCGCTCCTCGCGTTTCACCCGCGGCACCCAGGAAAGATTCTGAATCGCCTTCTGACCGGCCAAGAGCCGGCCGGCGAACGACTCGAACTCCGGCCGCGTCACGTCGTCGGAGGCTTCAAACAGCGCGCGCAGCGCCTGAAGCTGGTTGAGATACTCATCGAGCCCGCGCTGCAACGCGGCCACCTGGCTTTGCGTCACCGCAACGAATTCCTGATGCGCAGCGCGCTGCTCCCAGCGCCACATCAGGCTGCTGCAGAACACGGCCAGCACAAGGCCGATTACCGCCGTGATCACCATCGGCAACTGCAGGCGTGCAGGCATGTTTGATGCGGCGCGGCGTCGGGACGCTTTCTGCATCGGCGGCAACATCGGGTGTTCGGACCTGTGAATTGAACACCCCGGTATGCAGCATCAGTCGCTAAAATTGCCGGGTCGGATTATGCATTTCCTTGCCGTATTTTTCGGCGCTGGTTAGCGAAACCTGAACGCTGGTCCCGCTTTGCGACCATCGCTAATGGACCATAACCAATCCTGGTTACATCGCAGCAACAAAGGGCACGCTCGACCTGCGATCACTCCACCTTCAGGCCAAGCTTGCGGATGAGCGTGCCCCACTTGGCGTCCTCGCGCGCGATGTCGGCGGCATATTCCTCGGGGCTCGACGGCATCGGATCGCCGCCGTCGGCGGCAATCCTCGCCCGCACGTCGGGCAGATCGATCAGAACCCGCAGTTCGCGATTGATGCGCTCGATGATCGGCCGCGGCGTGCCGGCCGGAGCGAGCAAGCCGTAGTTCAGGCCGGACTCGAAGCCCGGCAGCCCCGCCTCAGCCGAGGTCGGCACGTCGGGCAGATGGCTCGAGCGCTTGGGCGACAGCACCGCCATCGCTTTCAGCGTTCCCGACTTGAGGTTGCTCATGGCGGGCGCGAGCACGTTGAGCCCAAGCTTGACGTGACCGCCAAGCAGATCGGTGGTGAGCGGGCCGGTGCCGCGATACGTGACGATGGTGTAGTCGATGCCGGCCATCGATTTCAAAAGCTCGGCGGCGAGATTGGCGCTGGTGCCGGGCGGCGGCGTGCCGATGTTGATCTTGCTGGGATCACGCTTGGCCGTCGCAATGATGTCGGCGAGCGTCTGCTCCGGCGAAGACGGATGCGCCATCAGCACGATCGGCGTCGTGGAAATGAGCCCGATCGGCACAAGGTCCTTGAGCGTCTGATAGCCCGGATTGACGTAGAGGTTCGGGTTGATGGCGATCGATCCGGAGGTCGCCATCACCAGCGTGTAGCCGTCGGGGGCGGCGCGCGTCGCGAAGCGGGTGCCGATGACGCCGGCGGCGCCGGCGCGGTTGTCGACGATGATCGGCTGGCCGAGCGCCGCCGACAGCTTCTCGCCGACGATGCGTCCGACCACGTCGACGCCGCCGCCTGCCGGAAACGGCACGATCATGGTGATCGGTTTGGTGGGATAGTCCTGAGCCCACGCGTTCGGGGCCAACGCGTTCGAGAACGCACCAAGCAGCAAAGTCGCTGCCACCAGCAGCAAAGCAGTCACACGCATCACATGTCCTATTCGAATTTCAGATTGAGGCTTTTGACGATCGGCGCCCATTTGGTTTCGTCGGCGTCGATGAACGCTCCGTATTCTTCGGGCGTGCTTGGCGCAGGCGTTGCGCCCTCGGCCGCGAGCTTGGCTTTGAGCTGTTCGTCATCGAGCGCGACGCGCAGCTCCTTGTTGAGCCGCTCGATGATCGGCCGCGGCGTGCCCGGCGGCGCCACGAGACCATAGCGGATCGCTGCCGAGAAGCCGGGCACGCCGGATTCCGAAATCGGCGGCACTTCGGGCATCAGCGGCGAACGTTCGGCCGTGGTGAGCGCCAGCGCGTACAGAGAGCCAGCCTTCACATTGCCGACGATCGGCGCGATCGAGAGAAACATCATCGACACGTGGCCGCCGATCAGATTGGCAAGCGCGTCGCCGTTGCCCTTGTAGGGAATCTTGGTGAGCTCGATGCCGGCCGTGCGCGCGAACAACTCGGTGGTGATATGGCCGACCGTACCCGGCACGAAGGCGTAGTTGATCTTGCCGGGATTGGCCTTGCCGTAGGCGATCAGCTCGGCGGTGCTGCGTGCCGGCACGGACGGATGCACCACCAGCACGCTCGGCATCGAGGCAATCAGCCCGATCGGCGCGAAATCCTTGCGCGGATCGTAACCGGCGTTGGGATAGAGGCTCGGATTGATCGCGAAGGTGCCGGTGTAGGAGAGCAGGATCGTGTAGCCGTCGGGCGCGGTCTTGGCGACGGCGCGTGTCGCCATAGTCCCGCCGGCACCACCGCGGTTCTCCACCACCACCTGCTGGCCGAGCGGCCGGCTCATCTTGTCGGCAACGGTGCGGGCGAGCGCGTCGTTGCCGCCCCCCGGCGGAAACGGCACCACCAGCGTGATCGGCTTGGTGGGAAAGTCCTGCGCGGCCGCAACGCTTGTGGCGAAGACCAGTCCAGCCAGCGCAACCGCGATGCTGACAGAGGAGCGCATCACTCCACCTTCAGTTTGAGCTTGTGGATCAGCGTGCCCCACTTGTCGTATTCGGCCGCGATGTCGGCCGCGTATTCTTCGGGCGTCGAGGTCATGGGATCACCACCCTCGTTGTTGATGCGCTTTTTCACCTCGTCGGTGACGGCAACCTGCCTCATCGCCGCGTTGAGCTTGTCGACGATCGGGCGCGGCATGCCGGCGGGGCCAAGCAGGCCGTAATGCAGCACGGATTCGAAGCCCGGCAAGCCGGACTCGTGCGAGGTCGGAACGTCCGGCAACAGGCTGAAGCGCTGGCGGTCGAGGATCGCGATGCCGCGCAGCGTACCGGCCGCAAGATTGCCCATGGCCGGCGGCAGCACGCCGAACGCGATCGGCACCTGGCCGCCGAGCAGATCGTTCATGAGTTGCGCCGTGCCCTTGTAGGGCACGATCGTCGCCTGCACGCCGGTGATCGACTTGAACAGCTCGGCCGAGAGATAGCCGCCGGTGCCGACCGCCGAGGTGCCGATGTTGAGCTTGCCGCTGTCCTTCTTGGCGATCTCCACCACCTCGCCGATGGTCTTGCCGGGGAACGAGGGATGCGCGAGCAGCGCCACCGGCATCGAGGCGAACAGTCCGACCGGCTGAAAGTCCTTGCGTGGATCGAAGCCGGCATTGGCATAGAGCGACGGGTTGATCGAGATCGAGCCGGTATGGCCGAAGAACAGCGTGTAGCCGTCCGGCGCGCTGCGGATCGTTGCGCGCGTCCCGACCAGCCCCGAGCCGCCGACCCGGTTGTCGACGATCACCTGCTGGCCGATCACACCGGAAAGCTTTTCGGCCACCACCCGTGCCAGCACGTCGACGCCGCCGCCCGGCGGATAGGGCACGACCAGGGTCACGGTGCGATGCGGATAATCCTGCGCTTGAGCTTGGATTTGGGCCGGCGCCACGAACGCCACAAACGCCGCGAAGCCTGCCACGACACAACGCAACCAACGATGCCGATTTCCGCCCATCGCCTCCTCCCAAGTCTTTTCTGTTCTGGCGTCCCAGGTCCTTCTGACGTCCCAGGTCTTTTCTGTTCTGGCGTCGAAAATAGCACCGCCGGCTCCCATGGCGAGAGCCGGCGGCTGTGCTGATTCTACTTCAGAACCGGAAACCAGCCTCAATGGAGGCTGTACGGCTCCGTGATCTGAAGACGCTGAATCTCGTCTTTAACGAGCAACTTACGACGCTTCAGTTCGGCAATCTTGAGGTCATCGGTCGACGGATGGTTCATGGCCTCGGCGAGCTCCTCGTCGAGGGCACGGTGCTTCCGTTCTAGCTCCGCAAGATGCGCTTGGATGGTCATATGGAGTGGCTCCTCGGAGACGGTTTAAGCGAACACCCCTGACATCTTCAGTGTGCCACGCGGCAGGATCGAAGTCGAATAACCGTTTTTGTGCGTTGCGAAAAATCCGAGTTTTGCACGGAAAATGTGCGCGCTACGGGTTTGGACAGCGCTTGAGAAAAAGTGGATAATTCCCTAAGTGTGCTGGCGCACGCGCCAGAGGAACCCGCTCAGGGGCTCCGGCACAGGAGAGGCCAGCCGCAGGCCCGGTAGTCATGAGTATCCAAGACTTTGTGGTAATCGAAGGCTCTGCGCCTGCGACCGGTGGCGCAGCCGGGCTGTTGGACCAGACGCTGATTGCGGCGGCCATGAAGCAAGACGACGAAGGCGAATTGCGGACGCAGTTGGCGCAGCTGCGCCAGGAGCACCGTGACCTCGATGCGGCGATTGAGGCGCTTTACAACTCGCCGGGCGCGGATCTGCTTCAGGTGCAGCGGCTGAAGAAGCGCAAGCTGCAACTGCGCGACCAGATCATCCTGATCGAAGACCAGCTCACCCCCGACATCATCGCGTAAATCGATTCGATCTGCGCTCGAGACGTCCCGCCAGAGATCTGTGCCATGCGGTCCGGGCACAGTCGGCCAAACGCCGCCTCCCCCACCAGACAAGCCAGCGTCTCGCTCTCGTCAGCGGCTGCGCGTCGCTCGCCGCAGCGCACCAAGGTTATCCACCTTATCCACAGCTGCTGATCTCCGGAAGCGGGAGGCCACCCGTGCCGGCATCGTCCAGCACACCGCCATCGGCAAGGGGGACGGTAATCGGGACGTACCGGCCGGCGAGCATGGGCGGCTTCCCGAGCGCCAAGCCGCGGCTGACCGGCCATGACCAAGGGCCAAGCCCTTGTTTCCTGAGGTTTCCTGCGGTCAGAGGCCGAAAGATCGCAAGAAACCCCCGGAATGATGGACTTTTTACAATCGATCTGGTACCGACGCCCAACCCGGGACCCTAAATAGGGTCCTACAAGCTCAACATTCATGACCGGCTTTCAGAGCCCGGATTGCAGAAGGAAACACGCGTGCAGGTTCTCGTCCGTGACAATAACGTCGATCAGGCCCTCAAGGCGCTCAAGAAGAAGATGCAGCGCGAGGGTATTTTCCGCGAGATGAAGCTGCGCGGTCACTACGAGAAGCCATCCGAGAAGAAGGCACGTGAGAAGGCGGAAGCGGTCCGCCGCGCCCGTAAGCTTGCCCGCAAGCGCGCCCAGCGCGAAGGGCTGATCCCGATGAAGCCGAAGACGATCGGTGGACCGGGCGGCGACCGTGGCGGACGCGGTGCCGGCGGCCCGGGCCGTGGCGGCGCCGGCCGCAGCGGCGGCGGATTTGGCGGTGGTGCCGGCTTCGGCGGCGGTGGCGGCTTCGGACGTTAATCCGCCCGATTTCCGGTCGACGAGCTTGGACGCGGGCGGCAGAAATTGCAGCCCGCGTTTTCATTTTGCCAGGCTTCGACGGCGCTCAGCTCCGACCGCCGAACCTTCGCCGCATTCCTTGGGTGAACACCATTGAAGCCATCGCGGATGACAGCTCGCCCGGCTACCATTTGATAATGAGACAGCCCGCACCCATCGCAAGAGAGCCCCGCCCCGTAGCCTGTCGCCTCACGGGCGCGGTGTTGCTCGTTGCGGCTGCGGCGCTTGCGGGCTGCGGCACGGTGATGAACGGCGTCGGCGGCAGCGGCGTCTCCCAGACCTCCGAGACCGAGGACAATCAGTTCGCCGCTTCGCCCGCCAACATCTCGTCGCTGTCCTCGGTGATCCAGCGCAACCCGAGCGATCCGCAGGCCTACAACATGCGCGGTTCGGTGTTCGGGCAAGCCGGCCGCAACGATGAAGCGCTGGCCGATTTCAACAAAGCCATCAGTCTCGATCCGAACTATGCCCAGGCCTATGCCAATCGCGGGCTGATCTATCGCAAGACCGGCAAGCTCGATCAGGCGCTTGCCGACTACAACAAGGCGCTGGCGCTCGATCAGAACTATCCGGTCGCCTATCTCGGCCGCGGCGTGGTCTACCGGCTGCGGAAGCAGCCGTTCGATGCGTTCAAGGATTTCAACCAGGCGATCTCAATCCGGCCCGACAATGCCGAGGCCTATTACAATCGCGGCCTGCTCTATCAGAGCCAGCGGCAATACCAGTACGCCATCGACGACTTCTCGACCTCGATCGGACTGTCGCAGAGCCAGTCCGAGCCCTATATCGCGCGCGGCTTGAGCTACATGGCGATCAACGATCTGAAGGCCGCCGCCGGCGATCTCGACGAGGCGGTCGGCGTCGAGCCGCAAAGTCTGCAAGCGTGGACCACGCGTGCTTTCGTCTATGAGCGGATGGGCGACAAGGAGAAAGCCGCCGGCTCCTATGCGCGCGCGCTCAACATCAAGAGCGACCACGAGCCGGCCAAGCAGGGCTTTGCCCGCGTCGGCGGCAAGATGGGCCAAACCTACCAGACGTTCTGAGGAGCGGCGCGGCTAGGGTCTGATTCAACTTCGTTGAATCAGACCCGTCGCTCTTTACTTTTGTGTGAGCATGATCTTTTCCGAAAACCGCTTCACACTTTTCGGGATCATGCTCTAGAACAATGCGATCTTCGCCCGAACGCGACTCAGCATTCCGCGAAAGTTCGACGGCCTGGATCTGAAGAACCGCGCCCCCGCACGAGGGGGGCGCTTGACGACGTCGTTGTCATTGGCAAAGCCCGACACGACCTGGCTTGCCAACAGCGCGAGCAGGCAGAACAGCACGATTTCCATGAACTCCAGCCGGCTTGCGACCAGGAAGCTGAAGTTCGGCGGATAGAGGAAGTAGGCCGCGGCAAAGCTGCTCGCGATGATCACGCCCATGGCCGACAGACTGCCATAGCGGATCGCCACCAGAGTGGTCGGAACGAAGTAGATGAAGATCAGGTGTTCCTGCTGAAGTCGTGGCTGAAGCAACCACAGCAGTGTGGTGGTGAGCGCCACAAGCAGCAGCGACACCGTGATCGGTGAAATCCAGCGCCGGAATAGCGACGACTCCGTCGGTGATTCCGGATTTGCGCGCAGCGACATCCCCACCTCGCCGGCCCGGTTCGGAACTCTCGTGCCGCCTCGTCCCGCAACGCGGCAGCGGGTTCAAGCTTAGAGGAAGTCTAACCGTGACGCCACGCCTCAGCGTTGTAAGGGGCGGAACACAGCAAGGATTTCGGTCCTGTCGGCAACCGATCAGCCGCCGTACAGAAAGGCGCGGATCGCGTTCTGCGCGCCAAACTGGTCGAGATTGCTGTGGCCGCCGCCTTCGAGACGGACGAAGCGCTTCGGCTCATTGGCCAGCGCGAACAGCTTCCGGCCAAAGCCGAACGGCACCACCGTGTCGGCGCTGCCGTGCAGTATCAAAACCGGAACCGTGATCTTGCCGATGCGCTCATCGGAGCGGAATGCGTCCTTCATGAGAAGCTGCACCGGCAGGAACCAATAGACCTTCGCGCCGACATCGGCGGCGGAGGTGAACGGCGACTCCAGGATGAGACGCGAAATCCGCTGCGAAGCCGCAAGCGCTGTGGCGACGCCGGTGCCGAGCGACTCGCCCCATACCGCGATCCGCTCCGCCGGGTAACGCGCGGCCGTGAACGCGTAGGCTGCCTGCGCGTCGGCGATCAGTCCCGCTTCGGTCGGGCTGCCCGTCGACCCGCCATAGCCGCGATAGCTCAGCGCCACGAGGCCGGTGCCGTCGGCCGTGAACGACTTGAACCGATCGGCGCGCCAGGCGAGCGAACCGCCGTTGCCATGGAAGTAAAGCACGACAGGCTTGTCGCCTCGCGGCGGCACGTGCCAGACGACCACCGTCTCGCCGTCGGAGGTCTTGAGCTCGAGCTCTTCGGCGGAAGGCAGGCCGGCCATGGCCGGCGGTGTGCGTGTCTTGTCGGGATGGTACTGCAGCGAGCGCTGACCGATATAAACCAGCGTGAGCGCGCCCCCGTAGATCGCAACGATCAGCAAAAGCCATTTCAGCAGCGCCATGGCGCGTTGATATCATGGGCCCATCGTGCAGCCAAAGGTCCGCCGCTGCATCGACTGCGGGAATATGCTCTAAACGGCGCATGAGCGCTCTCAAGCCTTCGTCGCAACTCGTCCTGCCGCGGCCGCTCGGCACGCTGAACTTCGTCGCGGCCTGGTTCGTGCCGTGGCGGCCGGCATTCCGCACCACCGCGGCGCAATCGAAGCTCAAATTCCACGCGCACCACCGCGACGCGATCGGCCGTCACATCGCCAAATACGGCACCCATGAGCCGCTGGTGACGCGCTGGATGGCGGAGTTTCTCGACGCCGCGCCGCGCGGCATCGTGGTCGACATCGGCGCCAATCTCGGCTGGCACGCGCTGCACGCGGCACGCCATCCCAAGGCCGAAACAGTGGTGGCCTTCGAACCCGATCCGTTCAACGCCTGGCTGCTGGAGCGCAACCTCGCCGCCAACGAGATCGACAATGTGATCGTCGAAACCCGCGCGGTCGGCGCCGCGCCCGGCACCGCGCATCTGCATCGCTACAACCGCAACAACTTCGGGCGGCATTCGCTCGCCGCCGACCACGGCCAGGGCTCGCGCACCGTGCCGGTGACCGATCTCGACGGTGCGCTCGCAGCGCTCGGTTTGAGCGAGCGGCCGATATCGCTGATCAAGATCGACGTGGAAGGATACGAACCCAAGGTGATCGATGGCGCGATGCAAACGCTGCGACGCACCGATGCCTTGATATTGGAGTATTCGCCCGATCTCAGCGCGGCCGGCGGATTGTCGACCACGACCATGCTGGCGCGGTTGAAGGATGCGGGGTTCTCGCCGTTCGTGCTGTGGCCGCACGGCGGCACGGTGCGGATCGAGGCGAGCGAGCTCGACGACTTTGCCGGCAGCCTCGACGTGATCTGGGTGAGGAGCACCCGCGGCATGGACGAGCGGGACCGTGCCGGGATGTCGCTTGCTGCCATCGCCGAGGCCAACAAGCACATCGTCAAGCCGATCTAGCTACATTCCCTTCACAATGGTCTCGGCCATTTTCTTGGCGTCGCCGAGCAGCATCATGGTGTTGTCGCGGTAGAACAGCGGGTTGTCGATGCCGGCATATCCGGACGCCAACGAGCGCTTGACGAACATCACGGTGCCGGCCTTCCAGACCTGCAGCACCGGCATCCCGTAGATGGGAGAGGTCTTGTCCTCTTCGGCGGCCGGATTGGTCACGTCGTTGGCGCCGATCACGAAGGCGATGTCGGCCTGGGCGAACTCCGAGTTGATGTCCTCGAGCTCGAACACCTCGTCGTAGGGCACGTTGGCCTCGGCGAGCAGCACGTTCATGTGGCCGGGCATGCGGCCCGCCACCGGATGGATGGCGTACTTGACCTCGACGCCCTCCTTCTTGAGACGGTCGGCCATCTCACGCAGCGCGTGCTGCGCCTGCGCCACCGCCATGCCGTAGCCCGGCACGATGATGACCTTCGAGGCGTTCTTCATGATGTAGGCGGCGTCTTCGGCCGAGCCGATCTTGACCGGCCGCTGCTCGCCGCCGCCGCCCGGCCCTGCCACCTCGCCGCCGAAGCCGCCGAGGATCACCGAGATGAAGCTCCGGTTCATGCCGGCGCACATGATGTAGCTCAGGATCGCGCCCGAGGAGCCGACCAGCGCGCCGGTGATGATCAGCGCCGAATTGCCGAGCGTGAAGCCGATGCCGGCCGCGGCCCAGCCCGAGTAAGAGTTCAGCATCGAGATCACGACCGGCATGTCGGCGCCGCCGATCGGCACGATGATGAGCACGCCGAGCACGAGCGCGATCAGCGTCACCAGCCAGAAATCGACCTGGCTCTGCGACACCACGAGACCGTAGATGAAGAACACCAGCGCCGCGGCCAGCACGATGTTGATGACATGGCGCGCCGGCAGGATGATCGGCTTGCCGCTCATGCGGCCGGAGAGCTTCAGGAACGCGATGATCGAGCCGGTGAACGTGATCGCGCCGATCGCAACGCCAAGCGACATCTCGATCAGGCTCTGGGTGTGGATGTGGCCATGGGTGCCGATGTCGAAGGCGGTCGGCGCATAGAACGCGCCGGCCGCGACCAGCACCGCCGCCATGCCGACCAGCGAGTGGAAGGCCGCGACCAGCTCCGGCATCGAGGTCATCGGCACGCGGCGCGCGATCACCGCGCCGATGCCGCCGCCGAGCGTGAGGCCCGCGATCACCAGGATCCACGCACCGATGCCGTGCGGCGGATGGCCCGCGAGCGTGGTGCCGATCGCGATCACCATGCCGGCGATGCCGAGCATGTTGCCGCGGCGGCTCGACTCAGGGCTCGAAAGCCCGCGCAGCGCCATGATGAACAGGACGCCGGCGACGAGATAAAGAAGGGCTGAGAGGTTGGCGGTCATGGCGCGCTGCTCATTTCTTCTTCTTGTACATCGCGAGCATGCGCTGGGTGACCAGGAAGCCGCCGAAGATGTTGATCGAGGCGAACACCAGCGCGACGAAGCCCAGCGCCCGCGCCCAGATCGGCCCGTTGTCGTCGGTGGTCAGCGCCACGCCGACCGCGAGCAGCGCGCCCACCACGATCACCGAGGAGATCGCGTTGGTCACCGACATCAGCGGCGTGTGCAGCGCCGGCGTCACCGACCAGACCACGTAGTAGCCGACGAACACGGCGAGCACGAAGATCGACAGCCGGAACACGAAGGGATCAACGGCGTCGAGCGCAGTTCCGGTCATGAAGGCTCCTTCGCGTTTAGCCCAATTCGGGCGGTCCGCTCCCTCCCCTTGAAAAGGGGAGGGTCGGGGTGGGGATCAGTTTGCGCGCCCAATGACCCCCACCCCGACCCTCCCCCTTTTAGGGGGAGGGAGCGCACCGCCCGGGGTAAAGAGGAGGAGATCGTTTGGGTCACGATCGCCTCTAAGCTGCTTTGGGCTTGAAGTTCGGATGCACCACCGCGCCATCGCGGGTGAGCACGGTGGCTTTGACGATCTCGTCGTCCCAGTTGACCGCGAGCTTCTTTTCTTTCTTGTCGATCAGGATTTCGAGGAACGTCAGCAGGTTCTTGGCGTAGAGGCCCGAGGCCGACGCCGCGAGCCTTCCCGCCACGTTGGTGTAGCCGACGATCTTGACGCCGCCGACGTCCGCGACCTTGCCGGCCTGCGCGCCTTCGACATTGCCGCCGCGCTCGACCGCCAGATCAACAAGCACCGAGCCCGGTCGCATCGACTTCACCATATCGGCCGAGACGAGCTTCGGCGCCGGCCGCCCCGGAATGAGCGCCGTGGTGATGACCACGTCCTGCTTCTTGATGTGCTCGGCGACCAGCGCGGCCTGCTTGGCCTGGTACTCTTTCGACATTTCCTTGGCGTAGCCGCCCGCGGTCTGGGCGTTCTTGAACTCCTCGTCCTCGACGGCGAGGAACTTGGCGCCGAGGCTCTCGACCTGCTCTTTGGTGGCCGGCCGCACGTCGGTCGCGGTGACCACCGCGCCGAGCCGGCGGGCGGTCGCGATCGCTTGAAGCCCCGCGACGCCGACCCCCATGATGAACACGCGCGCCGCCGGCACCGTGCCGGCCGCCGTCATCATCATCGGGAAGGCGCGCCCGTATTCGGAGGAGGCATCGATCACCGCGCGATAGCCGGCGAGGTTCGCCTGGCTCGACAGCACGTCCATGGACTGCGCGCGGGTGATGCGCGGCATCAGTTCCATGGCGAAGGCCGTGACCTTGGCATCGGCCAGCGCCTTCAGCGCGGCCTCGTTGCCATAGGGGTCCATGATCGAGATGACCAGCGCGCCCGGATTGACGCCCGACAGCGCCGCCGGATCGGGACGCCGCACCGTGAGCACCACGTCGGCGCCGGCCACCGCGCCAGGCTGAACCGCGGCGCCGGCCGCAGCGTAATCGGCATCGAGAATGCCGGACTTCACGCCCGCACCGGGCTCGACCGCGACCGCGGCGCCGAGACCGACCAGCTTCTTGACGGTCTCGGGGGTCGCGGCGACGCGCGGCTCGGAGGGATCGGATTCAGCGCCAATCGCGATTTTCATGCTGTCTCCCGCGGCCGGATCGTCAGGCCAGAACCTTGGCCCAATCTTTGGGCCTTCGCGGCGTTCAGACCAGGAAGTAGGCCATCAGGGCGACGATCACGATGACCGTGCCGGTGCCCCACTTCACCAGGGTGATGAAGTTCCGGTAGGTCTGCTCGTGCGCGGGATAGTCGTTCCCGTCTGCGACCGCATATTCAACTGTGTCGTGCGCGGACATCGCGATCCTTTCGAATTCCAAGGCCGGTCCCAGAGGGCAAGCGGACGGGAAAGTTGAGAATGAAGCGCGTTCATCGGCCAAAGCAGCGGCCGGGAACGGCTGAACCGAAGGATTCAGGATTTAGCGGAATCGCGGGGGCCGGGCAATGCCGTGGGGGGTGCCGCCCCTTGTGGAAACATGCGGTGCGCCGGCGGTCCCATCTCTCCCCGCCAGGGGAGGGTCGGCGAGCCACCAGCGCGGTTACGCGCGTCTTCGACGCGCTATGGCGAACCGGGGTGGGGAGATGGTGCCACCCGCAAGCACTCTCCGTCATTGATGCATATCCCCACCCGTGCTCGCTGACGCGAGGCCACCCTCCCCTGTCGGGGAGGGAAACCGTGCTGCCACAGCGCGGTTCAGTGTCAGATTTCCACATTCAAACAGCCCGCGCTCGCGCGCGTCCTTCAGCATCCATACAGGCGTGATTCATCGGCCCCTTCAGATCAGGCGCGGGGCTGGCGCCTCTATTCTTCCTTGTCCCTCACATGAGTGAGGGCGCGGAGCGCCGGTTGGCGCTACGTCTCAGTCGACACCCCTTGCGGGGTGCCGCGGGCTTTTTGCGAAGCCCGCACGCCTTCCGGCGCTCCACTTGTGGCGATTTATTGCGAGGCCACCGTTCGAGATTCGATCGGACCGGCTGGGTTTTCACCCACCATGCTCCAGGGGGCATTTGCGCCCGCTTTCACCCGACCGCGCCCTGCCACTGAAGGCGGCCCCCTCATCGGGGACGGACGATGACCTTGCACCCTGGGACGTGGTCACGAGCCACGCCTGCAGGCGCCACACCTCGCTCCGCCAAATAGACGTCCCTAGTCGACGCCCTCAACGAACGAGGCAGAATCGCTACTACATCTGATTTGCCGAAATGCAAATCGAAATGCTGCGTGACCAGCACACCGGCCATTCAGCCGCCTCGATTAGCTATCCGAAGTAGCGCTAGCGGCAGAGTGCGCGATGAAGCGCCAGCATGCGGCCGGTCTATTCGTCCCTGACGCCGAGATCAGAAAAATCCTTGGCGGACGGGCGGCCTAGTCGGCTCGATCTCTCGCCAACGGCTTGATGTGCACAAACTATCGATCTGCAACTTGCCTCGCTCCAGGTCGCGGCGCAGTTCTCCACTTCATGATCTGCCTGGCTGCTCTCTTTCCGGCTAGATCCCTTCAAGAAATCTGGCTCTGAGGTGAGGCGCCCCCGCCGATCCGGCCGCAGCCAGGAAAAATCGACACACTCCTGACGAGCTGCGACCTTTTGCTCGGATACAACCCCCACGGAAATCTATTTTCGCATTGCAACCAAAAATAAGCGCGGTTTAGCGTCGAGTTTCCTGGACAAATCGAGTCGTAATGCGAAAAGCCGGCCCCTTCGTTTCGATTCTGCTTCTCTCCATCGCGCTGCCCTGGGCCGTTTTGAACCTCGGAACCGAAGGACTGCTCCAAAGCCTCAGAAGGGTGTCGACGTCGGTAGCCGTTCTGGTTTTCCTGACGCTTGTCGCGAACGGCCTCGCGGCGGCTTACCGGTTTAAGTTTATCTCGGAGGCCGCCGGCCACAAAGTTCGCTTCCGGCAAGCGATGGCCAGCGTTGCGGCCGGAAGCCTTGGCGGAGCGATGTTCTTCCAGTTCGCCGGCCAGTTGATGGCGCGCAGCATCGTCATGCGGCGCGGCCGGATGCCGTTCGCCGCCGTCGTCGCCGTCACGCTCTGTGAGCGATTCGCCTCAGCAGCACTGTCCGGCACACTCGCACTGATTGGGCTTTCTACATTTTCGGCCGCATCTATCTTGACCAGCAGGCTGGCGGCCTGACGTTCATCAAGATCATCTGCGGTCTCGTGGCCGCTATCTGCGGTGCATCATGGCTCGGTTACGGCGCGCTGGCCCGACAGACGCTTGCGCCGCTCTTCACGGCGCGGCTCATAGCTCAGACTTTCATTCTCCTGCTGCTTGCGCTCCTCGTACAAATCCCGACCATGGCGGCTTACGTGTTGGCGACACATGCGCTTGCGCCGCAAACGAAGGTCGACGATCTCCTTGCTGCCTCAACCATCGTGATGTTTGCCGCCAGCATCCCGATCAGCTTCGCTGGTTGGGGCGTTCGCGAGATGAGTGCGATCGCAGCACTTGGCGCTGTTGGCGTGGCCGTCAACGACGCCTTTGCCGCTGCAATCGTGATCGGCGCCGGTTCGATCCTAGCAATGACGTTTTTGCTTGCGGTTGGCGGTGCTGCCCAAGGCGGCAAGCATTCAGATGAAAAAGCTCTCGAAGCCGCCATACCAACGCGTGATTATGCACAGGCGCTCGCGTGGTGCCTGCCGATTGCTGCTGCAGTCAGCGTGCTGTTTCAGATTTACGTGCCGATTGGCACGGGGCTTCTAAACGTCAATCTCGCCGATCCCATTGCGCTGCTCGCCGGTTCGCTGTTCCTTTTGCAGGCGATCACAACCCGCACCCTGCCACGCTGGCGCGTCGGCGGGGTTAACATTGCCGCCGTTGCCGCGACGGTCATGCTCGGCGCGTCGCTGCTGATCGGCGCATCGCGCTTCGGCCTCACAGATTGGGCACTGATCAACCGCTTTGTCGGCTGGTTCGTGCTGCTCGCTTTTGCAGCGACTGGAGCGCTGATTACCACAGTCGCCGGCCGCAAGGGGCTGCGCGTGATGCTGCTGAGCTATGTGGGGGCGGCGCTCGGCGTTGCCGTGATCGAGATCGTATTGGTTGCGATTAGCGAACTGACAAACGAGCTGCCGCAGCTTGTGGAGCCGGGCAATATCGAGGCCTTCGCGTTGAATCGCAACTTCTTTGCGTTTCAGCTTCTGATGGCTGCATGCGTGGGGATCGTGCTGATCGAATCGCAACGGTTACGGATTGTAACGTTGGCCTTACTCATGGCCGCGCTATGGTACAGCGGCTCACGATCCGGCTGGCTGGCGTTCTTAACCACTATGGTCGCGGCCATCTCTACTCGTCACGCATCGATAAAAGAGATCGCGTTTGGCCTTGCGGGAGCTGCGGCCTGTATCGGCGCCATCGCTGCAATAGCTGCTCTCAACTCCAGTCCTGGCGCCCAACTTGGCGCCATTAGCGGGCCGGAGTTGCTACCGAGCTCAGGCTCAACGGCTGAGCGATTGTTGTCCATGACCCGCGGATGGGAGATGTTCCTTGACCATCCGATCTTCGGTGCGGGGCTCGGTGCCTTCCGCAATCTCAACATCAGGACCGGAGACAGCGTGATCCCGTTGCTGATTCATTCCACGCCACTATGGCTCATGGCGGAGCTCGGCTTGATTGGGCTTATCGTCTTTGCAGCGCCAGGCCTAACAATTCTAATCACGCAATTCCGTTTAGCGCGCACCGAGCCCATGGCTGCAATCGCCTTTCTTTGCATTGTGTCGTTCGCAGTGATGGGAGGTCCAGCCGAGATGATCTACCAACGTACATTCTGGCTGATCATCGGAGCGACACTCGCGGTGCCAGCCCTAGCCACCAGTGAAAGTTGACCTGATTATCACCATGCTGTGTGAAATTGACGGCACATTGCGGGCGTGAACGTCTGCGGGTCCCGGCACCGTCTCGCTGTAAAGTCGTTCGAGCAGCAGCATTCGATCAATGCGGCAACTGGAACATCGGCGCGCATCCGGACTCGCATGCTGCTTCGCGGTATCCGATCCCGCGCAGATGACAGCGGACCTGGTGCAACTGAAGCGGAAATGCCCTACCGACACTCCGACCGCGCCGTGCTGCGGCTCGCAGCCGCCAGATCGTCCTCGTGCCCGCGGACGATGTCGGCGATCATGGTGCCCATCTGCGGGTCCTTCAGGCAGCCTGACTGCTTGATCGCGGCAAGCTGGTCTTCCAGCCGCGGCTTGAGCTGGCGGGCGATCCGGCATTGCTCCTGCACCAGCTTGGCGCCGGCGCCCTTGCTCTTCTCGATCTGCTTGCTGACGCGCTGAAAGCGGGTGGTCAGGTTTTCGGTGTCCTTGGACATCAGCTTGCTGAGTTCTTCGGAGCAGCCCGCGCGCGCGACGCCGGGCGCAAGGATCGTCGAAAGCATCGCGGCACCGATCACAAGACTCAAGCCCAGCCGAACCAGCATCAACCCGCCTCCGATTTGGCGTGCGAAGAGACCCCCACCCCGACCCTCCCCCTTGCAGGGGGAGGGAGCGCACCGCCCGATATGCGTCCCCGCGCCCCCATAACCCGGCCGCACCGCGATGTGCAACCTGACAGGGTGGCCAGTTGCCGATCTATCCCGATGTTTCGAGGCCGGCTTTCACGAGCGCCGCGCGCTGGCGTTCCGCCACCGCCGCGGTCGAGAATTTTTCGATCGCGGCTTCAAACAGCCGATGAAAGTTGAGCTCGGCGCGCAGATGCAGGAACACGGCGCCGAGCCCGATCGCGGCACGGTCCATGAACACGAACTCCTGCGGCACCAGCACCGGGCCTTTTTGTCGCAGCGCGCGCTGCACCTCGAAGGCCTGACGCCGGCCGTATTCGCCGGGCTTCACGCCGTCGGCGATGCTGCGCACGCGATCCTCCATCAGCGGGCCGTAGATGAAGCGCGCCCAGACATTGAGGATGTCGATCAGCTCGCGGCTGAGCTTGCGGAACCCCCAGGTTTCGTAGGCGTGAACGACGCGGGCGTCGTCGTTGTGGCGCAGCCCGTTGTAGAGATCGACCACGCCGCCGACGAACTTCGGCGGGAAGATGCGGATGCAGCCGTAGTCCAGGAGATTGATGCCGGACGGCTTGCCCTTCTCCTCGAACACCGAGTAGTTGCCGAGGTGCGGGTCGCCGTGGATCACGCCGAAGCGGCTGAACGGCAGCCACCAGGCGGTGAACATCGCGGTGGCGAGGCGGTTTCGCACGGCAAGCGAATCGTCCTTGTGCTCCAGCAGCCGGCTGCCCTCGAGCCATTGCATGGAGAGAAGCCGCGCGGTCGAGAGTTCCGGCGCGACGCCCGGCACGCGGATCGCATCCTCTTTGGCGAGCATGTTCCGATAGAGCGCGATGTGCTTCGCCTCGCGGCGGTAGTCCAGCTCCTCGCGCATCCGCGCGTCGATCTCCTTGATGATCTCGCGGGTGTCGATGGCGGGATCGAAGCGGCGGTGCATGGCGAAGAGGAGACGAAGCTGCTTGAGGTCGGCCTCCACGGCCGACTGCATGTCGGCATATTGCAGTTTGCAGGCGAGCTCCGCGTCATCGAGCGAGCGGGCGCGATGGACCTGGCCGAGCGAGGCGGCGGCGGCCGGATGATGCTCGAAGCTCTTGAATTTGCTCTGCCACCCGGGGCCGAGTTCCGCCTGCATGCGGCGCTTGACGAAGGCCCAGCCCATCGGCGGCGCCTGGCTCTGCAGCTTGGTCAGCTCGGTGATGTATTCCGGCGGCAGCGCGTCCGGGATGGTGGCGAGGAGTTGCGCCACCTTCATGATCGGGCCTTTCAGGCCGCCGAGACCCGCTGCGAGCTCGGCGGCGTTCTTGGCGCGGTCGAGATCGAAACCGAAGATGCGCGCGCCGGCGATCCGCGCGGCGACACCGCCGACATTGGCGCCGACCCGGGCGTAGCGCGCCGCGCGGGCGGTGAGACGGTTTCGTTCGCTGTCGGCCATGGATACCTAACGAATGTTCCCGAGACTGTGAACGCTCGTGCATTTTCGACTTCCGTTGCCACAAACTCCGCCGTCATGCGCGGGCTTGACCCGCGCATCCCGCTTAGGTGAGCACAGTGCGTCCCTAAGCGGGATGGCCGGGACAAGCCCGGCCATGACAGCGGAGGCGGTGCAACGTCGCCAGAAAACACTCTCGCGCCATCGATACGCCTTGCCCATCGATTGACAAGACAGGATGGGCAGCGTCACGCTGAAAACAAATAAAAATGATCGCGGCGAAATCGAGCCGTTCACGAACAAGTGCTGGGAGGACGTTCATGAGGCGCATTCGTTTGCGGATGCTTTGTGGCGCATTGCTGTCGGGATTGTTTGCCGCAGCCGTGCAAGCCGAGGTGAAGCTGCCGGTGCCGGCGGTCGACCAGATGGCGGTGGCCAAGCGCGGCTACTTCTATGTCGGCGGCAAATATGTCGGCGAGCCCGGCAAGTCCATCATGCAGGGCCAGATCTATGTCGAGGTGCTGGCGCCGAAGACGCAACGCCGCCCCTACCCGCTCGTGCTCATCCATGGCGCGGCGCAGACCGCGACCAACTGGATGGGAACGCCGGACGGCCGCAAGGGCTGGGCGGAGTATTTCGTCGAGCAAGGCTGGGTCGTCTACATGATCGACCAGCCGATGCGCGGCCGCTCGGCGCCGCATCCGGGTGACGGCGCGACGCGGATGTTCACGGCGCAGAACGAGCAGTTCCAATTCACCGCGATCGAGAGCGACGGCACGTGGCCGGGCCGCGAGAAGCACACGCAGTGGCCGGGCAGCGGACCGAACAAGGGCAAAAAAGGCGATCCCTATTTCGACGCGTTCTATGCGACGCAGGTCGAGACGGTGCTGTCGCCCGAACTCACGCAGGAGCGCAACCAGGACGCTGCGGCGGCGCTGCTCGACAAGATCGGGCCTGCGGTGATCCTCACGCACTCGCAGTCCGGCTCGTTCGGCTGGCTCATTGCCGACGCGCGGCCGAAGCTCGTGAAGGGCATCATCGCCATCGAGCCCGCCGGCCCGCCATTCGAAGCGGTGGTGATCGGCACCGGCAAGACGCGGCCGTGGGGCCTCACCGACATCAAGATGACCTACGATCCGCCGGTGAACAGCCCGGACCAGCTGCAGACCGTGCGCGAGGACAAGGCCGACGGGCCGGACCTCACCGTCTGCACGATGCAGAAGGCGCCGGCGCGGCAACTGCCGAATCTGAAGGGCATTCCCATCGTGGTGATCGCCGGCGAAGCCTCGTATCACCGGCTCTACGACCATTGCACCGTGAAGTATCTCAACCAGGCCGGCGCCAAGGCCGAATGGATGCCGCTCGACTCAAAGGGCATCCACGGCAACGGCCACATGGTGATGATCGAGAAGAACAACTTCGCGATCGCCAAGGTGATCGACGACTGGGGGAAGAAGAATATCAAGTAGCTGCGATGGCCCGCTGATCCGACGTTACACCATCTCCGCTGTCATGGCCGGGCTTGTCCCGGCCATCTCGATCAGGTGAGCACCGTGCGTCCCTAAGCGAGATGCGCGGGTCAAGCCCGCGCATGACGGCTGAGTTTGGGGCGACTTATGTGGAAAATCCTCCACACGGCCTACTTCTTCGCGTCCAGCGCCTCGAGCTCGCCGATCATCCGCTCGATCACGCCGAGCCCGCCCTGCCAGAATTTCGGGTCGCGGGCGTCGAGGCCGAATGGCGCGAGCAGTTCCGAATGGTGCTTGGTGCCGCCGGCCGCGAGCATCTGCAGATAGCGCTCGGCGAAGCCGTCGGCAGCCTTCTCGTAGACGGCGTAGAGCGAGTTCACCAGGCAATCGCCGAACGCGTAGGCGTAAACGTAGAACGGCGAATGGATGAAGTGCGGGATGTAGCTCCAGAACGTCTCGTAGCCCGGCTTGAGCTCGATCGCCGGCCCTAAGCTCTCGGTCTGCACCTCCATCCAGATCTTGCAGAGCTGCTCGGAGGTGAGCTCGCCGTTTCGCCGCTCGGTGTGGACCCGGCGCTCGAAGGTGTAGAACGCGATCTGCCGCACCACCGTGTTGATCATGTCCTCGACCTTGCCGGCCAGCATCGCCTTGCGCTGCTTCCTGTCGGTGGTCTCGGCGAGGAGCTTCTTGAAGGTCAGCATCTCGCCGAACACGCTCGCGGTCTCGGCGAGCGTCAGCGGCGTCGAGGCCATCAGCGCGCCGTTCGGCGCTGCCAGCACCTGATGCACGCCGTGGCCGAGCTCGTGCGCGAGCGTCATCACGTCGCGCGGCTTGCCCTGGTAATTCAGCAGCACGTAAGGGTGCGCCGACGGCACGGTCGGATGCGCGAAGGCGCCGGGCGACTTGCCGGGCCGCGCCGGCGCGTCGATCCAGCGGTCGGTGAAGAAGCGCTCGGCGATCGAGGCCATCTTCGGCGAGAACTGGCCGTAGGCGGACAACACCATGTTCTGCGCGTCGTACCAGCGGATGCTCTTCATCGCGACCTGCGGCAGCGGCGCGTTGCGGTCCCAGTGCGGCAGCTTCTTCTTGCCGAACCACTTCGCCTTCAGCGCGTAGTAGCGGTGCGACAGCCGCGGATAGGCCTCGCGCACCGAGGCGACCAGCGCGTCGACCACTTCGGGCTCGATGCGGTTGGCGAGATGGCGCGACGCCGCGACATCGTTGAAGCCGCGCCAGCGGTCGGAAATCTCCTTGTCCTTGGCGAGCGTGTTGGTGATCAGCGTGAAAAGCCGCAGGTTCTCCCTGAAGGTCTTGGCCAGCGCCTCGGACGCGGCCTTGCGCTTGGCGGCCTTCGGATCCTGCATCAGGTTGAGCGTCTGCTCCTGGGTGAGCAGCTTGCCGCCGACCTTGAAGCGCAGCGCCACCATGGTCTCGTCGAACAGCCGGTTGAACGCCGAATAACCGGTCACCGACTTCTCGTGGAACAGCTGCTCGATGCGATCGTCGAGCTGGTACGGCTTGTCCTTGCGGATGTCCTCGATCCACGGCCGGTAATGGCCGAGCGCCGGATCGGCCATCGCGGTCTCCAGCACCGAATCATCGAGGCGATTGAGCTCGAGCTGGAAGAACAACAGATGCAGCGAGGCCGCGGTGATGCGCTCCTGCATGTCGCCGTAGAACTTGGCGATGGCGGGATCGGTCGAGTTGCCGCTGTAAAGGAGACCCGCGTAAGAGATCAGCCGGCCCAACACATCCTCGATCGCCTCGTAGCGGCTGACCGCCACGGCCAGCGCCTTGCCGGCGCCGGGACCGGTCGCGATGGCCTCGAGGCGGCTCTTGTAGTCCTTCTCGAACTCGATGCATTCCGCCTCGCCTTTGTCCAGGTCCGCTTTCACGGCGGGCGCATCCATCGACGGATAAAGATCGGCGAGATTCCATTCCGGCAGAGCGCCGAGCGTGTTCGGAGCCTTCTTGGCGGCCTTGGTGGCAACGGCGCGTTTCGCGGGCGCGGATACGGATGTGGGTGTCATGAAATCCTGGCAGGTTCGGGGGACTGAAAAAGCGCTCCCCAGAACATAAGCCCGCCAACGCATCCGGCAACGGGGTCTGTGCACGCCCCGGACTTGTCCGCGGCGCGCGTCACATCGGAGAAAGTCGCGAACCGATCAGGCCAGCGCGGCGAGCTGCGGAGCGAGGTGCACCAGCACTTCCATCGGCTCGGCCACGAGCGCGTCGGTCTTCTCCTCGAAGGCCTCGCGGAACGCGTGCCACGCCACTGCCACCTGCGCGAGCAGCGCGACCTTGCGACGGCGCAGCGCGGAGAGCGTCTGCTCGGCCAGCAGCATCGGGCTGTCGTGTTCGAGCAGCAGGCGGCCGTTGCCGTCCTCGATCACGTAGCGGCCCGCGACCCGCGAGATGCACAGGATGCAGTCGTAGTCGGGCTGCGGTCCGATCAGATAGAGCTGCGGCTCGCCGCTCTCGGTCGTGCCGATCTCCCAGCCGCTCGCCTCGCCGAGCGACACCGAGCCCGAACATGCCGAAACGATTTCCGAAAGTTCGTCGCCGCGCCAGCCGTCCGGCAGCCGCTCGCTTCGTCCAGGCACGCTTCGTTTGGGGAAGTTCACCACCGTGTTCATGACTTCACCTCGAACAGCAGCCGGTGCATCTCCGGCTCGTAGTAGGACAAGAGCTCCCGCGCGAAGGCGGACGGATCGGCGCCGAGCGCCCGCGCCCAGGCCTCCATGCTTTCGGTCGGCACGCGGCCGAAGCCGTTCTCCACCTGGGAGATGAACGTGTAGTATTTAAACTCGAGAACCTCGGCGAGCTGGATCTGCGACAAACCGGCGCGCGCCCTGAGTTCCTTCAGCCAGGTCCCCGCCTGTTTTCGCAGTTCTTTCGTGGTCGGCGCGGTTTTTGCCGCCTGCATTGCGCCCCCAATCGCGCCCGCCCGGACGCCGGAACCTGCTTGCGTTCTCGCACGTTTCATGTTTACTAAACTATCGATTATGAAGCTATGTCGGACTAGATACGACCTAGCATAATTCGCGGCCGCTTAGAGCCTGACAAGCCGCCGCAGGGTGGAGGACGACGCCCATGACCATCACCAATCCGATCCCGAACACGGCCACGCCCATGTTCCGCTCCGCCACCGGCCCGGTGATTGCGCTCACCGGCGCCCTGGCCGGCACGCTCGCGGTGGCCGCGACGTTGCAGCCATCGATCGCGCGTGAAGCGCTGGTGCCGACGGCGGTCTGTCTGCTGTTCCTGTTCGCCGCCGCCGCCGCCATGATCGCCTGGCTCCGCCCGATGTCGCGGCGGCAGTTCACCTATTGGGACACCGCCGGCGCCCTCACCTTCATCGGCATCTGCGTGACGGCGACGGTCGAGCCCGAGCAGATGGTGCAGCTCGTCGCCGGGACGAACCCTCCCCGATGAGGCCGCCCGCCGGACGGCCGCGGATCTCCGACCGCGCCGGGGCGCCTCACCCCTTTTCATCAGCCTGATCTCATACCGAGGATCGCGTGGACCTGACCCAACAGCTCATCGCGCTGTCGCAGATCATCATCATCGACTTCGTGCTGGCCGGCGACAACGCCATCGTGGTCGGGATGGCTGCGTCGCGCGTGCATCCATCGATTCGCGCCAAGGTGATCCTGCTCGGCGTTGGCGGCGCGGTGGTGCTGCGCATCCTGTTCGCCGCAATCGCGACGCAGCTTCTCACCATCGTCGGCCTGACGCTCGCCGGCGGCATTCTGCTGCTCTGGGTGTGCTGGAAGATGTATCGCGAGATCGCGATTGCGGCCCCTGCCCCGGCCTTCGCCGGGCATGGCGGCGCATCCGGTACGTCCCCGATTCCGCAACTGACCTTCGGCGCGGCGCTCATCCAGATCATCGTCGCCGACGTGTCGATGTCGCTCGACAACGTGCTCGCGGTGGCTGGTGCTGCCAAGGGCGAGATCTGGGTGCTGGCCGTGGGCCTCACAGTCGCGGTCGGCTTCATGGCGCTGCTGTCGGCTTATATCGCGAAGCTCCTGGCGCGCTATCACTGGATCACCTGGATCGGCCTTGCGATCGTGCTCTATGTCGCGCTGGAGATGATCTGGAACGGCTCCTATCAGGTCGGCTGCCAGTTCGTGCCGAAGGCCACGTGCGACGGCGGCGCGCTGCTCACTTTCCGCTCGCTGCTCTCCTGACCGCCGAGACGCGCTCGGCTATGATGCCGGGCGTGTCCTGGAGAGATGGCGATGCAGCGCGTGACCATTACGCTCGACGACGACCTGATGGCGGACCTCGACCGCATCATTGCGGCGCGCGGCTATCAGAACCGCTCGGAGGCGATCCGCGATCTCGCCCGCTCGGGCCTGGAGCAGGCCGCAGTCGAAGCCGCGGGCTCGCGCAACTGCGTCGCAGCGCTGGTCTATGTCTACGACCATCACGCGCGCGAACTGCCCAAGCGTCTCACGCAGGAATTCCACGATCATCACGATCTGTCGCAGGCCACGCTGCACGTGCATCTCGATCACGAAAGCTGCCTCGAGGTCACCGTGCTCAAGGGCCAGGGCTCGGAGGTCCAATCCTTCGCCAACCGCGTGATCGCCGAGCGCGGCGTCCGGCACGGCCATGTGGTCTATGTTCCGGCGCCGGACGGCAAGCCGCATCGGCACGGTCATGAGCATGATCACGCGCACGGTCATGACCACGAGCACAATCCCGCTCCGAAGCGCACCAGGCGAAGGAACGTTTGAGAAACCGCGTCGCTTCTTAATCTCCTTTTAAGCTATTGTAATAACGCGGCCTTAAGGTCACCCGGCGCACTTTGCTTCGAAACGGCACAAGTTTGCGTCGGAGTATCTGTATGGCCGCGCGTATCCTCATCGTCGACGACGATCCCGTCCAGCGGCGCCTGCTGGACAACATGGTGCGGAAGTTCGGCCATGAGCCGCTGATCGCCGAAAGCGGCGAGCAGGCTTTGGCGATGCTCAAAAACGGCGAGCGCATCGACTGCGTCGTGCTCGATCTCGTAATGCCCGATCTCGACGGACTGGGTGTGCTGGCGCGCATGCGCGAAGCAGGCCTCGCGATCCCGGTGATCGTGCAGACGGCCCATGGCGGCATCGACAATGCGGTGTCGGCGATGCGCGCAGGCGCAGCCGATTTCGTCGTGAAGCCGGTCGGCGCGGAGCGCCTGCAGGTGTCGCTTGCCAATGCGCTGGAGAAAAGCGCGCTGGCCGAAGAGCTCGCTCGCGTGAAGCGCAGCCAATCCGGCACGCTGAGCTTCAAGGACATCGTCACCCGCAGCCCGAAGATGCAGACCGTGCTGCGCAACGCCGAGAAGGCCGCGACATCGGCCATCCCGGTGCTGATCGAAGGCGAGTCCGGCGTCGGCAAGGAATTGATCGCGCGCGCGATCCACGGCCAGGGCGAGCGCCGCGCGAAGCCGTTCGTCGCTGTGAACTGCGGCGCGATCCCGGACAATCTCGTCGAGTCGATCCTGTTCGGCCACGAGAAGGGCGCCTTCACCGGCGCGACCGAGAAGCACAGCGGCAAGTTCCTCGAAGCCTCAGGCGGCACGCTGTTTCTCGACGAGATCGGCGAGCTGCCGATGGCCGCGCAGGTGAAGCTTCTCCGCGCCATCCAGGAGGGCGAAGTCGAGCCGGTCGGCGGACGCAAGCCCGTCAAGGTCGACGTGCGGATCATCTCGGCCACCAACCGCAACCTGATCGAGGACGTGAAGCACGGCCGCTTCCGCGAGGATCTGTTCTACCGGCTGCACGTGTTCCCGATCGCGGTGCCGCCGCTGCGCGAGCGCAGCGAAGACATTCCGGATCTGGTGCGGCACTTCCTCGCGCGGATCGCCGCCGAGGAAGGCAAGCGCGTGCGCGGTGTCAGCGCCGAAGCGCTGGCGCTGCTCAGCCGCCATCGCTGGCCGGGGAATGTGCGCCAGCTTGAGAACGCGATGTTCCGCGCCGTGGTGCTGGCCGAGGGCGACACCATCGGCGCCAGCGAATTCCCGCAGGTCGCAGCGCAGATCGCGCAAACGCCGTTTGCTCCGCCGTCATCGTCGGAGTTGCCGCACATCATGTCGGCCCCTGCGATGGTCGAGATCCATCATCATCACGACGGCGGCGTAGCCCCGGGCGCATCTGCGATGCCTGGCACCCTGGCGCTGCTCGACGCGCACGGTGACGTGCGCCCGCTGGAAGAACTCGAATTCGAGACCATCCGTTTCGCCATCGCGCACTACCGCGGCCAGATGTCCGAGGTTGCGCGCCGTCTGCGGATCGGCCGCTCGACGCTTTATCGCAAGCTCGAGCATCTCGGCCTCGAAGAGCATCCGAAAGAGCCGGCCTGAGAGGCATTATGAGGTCGCCGTCAGTCGTGGCGGCGATTCGGGCGCTATCGAATTAACGTTCGATCAACCATTGCGACGACCCGCCAGC